>CAJBCQ010000161.1 GCA_903951595.1 uncultured Hyphomicrobiales bacterium
ATATAATCGCTGATCTGCGAGGCACTCATCACCGCAGAATTAAAGCCAAGATAGAGAATGGCATAGCCTTCGCCCGTCGTGCGCGTCACCACGGGGTCGTTGGCTTCAGCCGGCAAAACACCCTTGACCTGATTGACCTTGGAAAGCACATCCGACATGGCCCGATCAGCATTGGCATCCAGCCGCAGATTGATCGTCACGGTGGATAGATTCTGCTGCGAGGAAGAAACCAGCGTGTCGATGCCTTCGGTGGAAGCCACCGCCTGCTGCACGGGTGTCGTGATGAAACCCTTGATCTGATCGGCATTGGCACCCGGATAAGCCGTGGTGATGGCGATCGTGGTCTTGGTAATTTCGGGATACTGCCGGATCGGCAGGCTGAACACCGCCTGCAAGCCCACGAGCAGAATGATCAGGCTCACCACCGTGGCAAGCACGGGCCGCCGGATGAAAATATCTGTGAAGCTGCCCATGATGTCCTACTCGGCCTTCCGCTCGCCGGTTTGCTCCAGCGCCACGCTATTGTCGATTCGCACGAAAGCGCCGGGGCGCAGCTTCAACTGACCTGCCGTCACCACTTGCTCGCCTTCCTTCACACCCTCGAGGAGCCAAACACGGCCACCGCGCGCTTCACCCAGCCGCACGAAACGCCGCTCTACCTGCAATTTGGGCTCGCCCGTGTCGGTCGCACCCGCCTGCGCGTCCGGCTGCGGCACCACCACATAAACGCTGTCGCCATAGAGGCTATACGTCACCGCCGTCTGCGGCAGCGTCACCACACGCGCCGGCTCGCCCGCCACCACGGCAATATTGGCAAACATGCCGGGCACCATATGTGCATCCGGGTTGGCAAGCTTGGCGCGCACGGTGAAGGCACGGGTGTTTTCCACCACCTCAGCATCCACGGCCTCCACAGCACCCTTGAAAATCTGCCCCGGCCACGCCCCGAAAGTCGCTTCCACCTGCTGGCCCGCCGCCACGCGCGCAAAATCATTTTCTGGCACGTTGAAATCCACATAAACCGGATCAATGGCCTGCAAACGCACCAAGGGCGAGCCGGGTGCCACAAAGGCACCGGGGTCCACCTTGCGAATGCCCGCTTGCCCGTCCCAAGGCGCGCGGATCACTTTATCAGCAATCTGAGCTTGCATCCGCTCCAGGGCGGCGGCTGCCGCATTGCGCCGTGCCAGCGCGGCCTCAAACTCGGCTTTGGGCGAAAAACCCTTGGCTAACAAATCCTTGCGCCGCGCCAGCTCGGCATCGGCATTCTTCAGCGTCGCTGCCTGCGCCTGAAAATCCGCCTGCTCTTGGGCGTCATCCAGCAGGAACAGCACCTGCCCCGCCTTCACCTTGTCGCCGGAGGCAAATTCAATGCCCCGCACCACGCCGCCTACTTTGGGCGCCAAATCAATCCCGGTCGTGGCCTTCACCGTGCCGATAGCCCGCACAAAGGGCGTCCAATCCTCAACCTTTGCCGCTTCCGCAGAGATGGTTTCCGTTGGGGCAGGCCCACCCCGGATGGCCTGTTCGATCACATTGGGAAGAAACACAAAGTGAAAAAACGAAATCCCCGCAATGAGAACCCCAAAAACAATGCCGACAATGACGAATCTCTTGATCATGATGTCCCGGATACCGTTGGCTGGGCTTGAGTACGTGCTTTTTACGTCAGAAATGGCAAGACGGTTGCTAGCCGTCCACAGGCTTGAGATTCCCCTTGTATCGGTCTATTCAGCTCCGCATAACTAAAAAATGACGTGCGGGCAACGTACGCGACTACGGGCAGGAACACGCAACCGCGAAAAAGGGGGGGCCCTATGGAGTATTTTCTCCAGCAGCTCATTAATGGCATCACACTCGGTTCTATTTATGGTTTGATAGCCATCGGCTACACGATGGTTTTCGGCATTATCGGCATGGTGAACTTTTCCCATGGCGATATTTTCATGGTTTCGGCCTTCGTGGCCCTCATCGTCTTTCTCGTCCTCACCACTTGGCTTGGCATGGCTTCCATGTTCTTTGCCCTCATCATCATGCTCGTCGTGGCCATGGCGGTAACCGGCTTGTGGAGCTGGACGATTGAAAAACTGGCCTACAGGCCCTTGCGCGGCTCTTTCCGCTTGGCCCCGCTCATTTCCGCCATCGGCATGTCGCTGGTTTTGTCGAACTTCGTGCAAGTGGCGCAAGACCCGCGCAACAAGCCCGTCCCGCCCATGTTCACCGACGTGATCCAAGTCGTCACCTCAGCGGAAGGCTTCAACACGGTTCTGTCCTATCGCCAGATCGCCATTGTCCTCATCACCACGCTGCTGCTCGCAGCCTTCTGGTATGTGGTGCAGAAAACCTCGCTCGGCCGCGCCCAGCGCGCCTGCGAGCAAGATCGCAAAATGGCCGCCCTTTTAGGCATCGACGTAGACCGCACCATCTCAGCCACCTTCGTCATCGGGGCCGCCTTGGCCGCCGTCGCCGGTTGCATGTATCTGATGTATTATGGCGTCATTTCTTATCAGGATGGCTTCATTCCCGGCGTCAAAGCCTTCACCGCGGCTGTGCTGGGTGGCATCGGCTCGCTGCCGGGTGCCGTGCTTGGCGGATTGCTGATCGGCCTCATCGAAACATTCTTCTCGGGCTATTTCTCGCTCGCCTATAAGGATGTCGCGGCCTTCTCCATCCTCGCCGTCGTCCTCATCTTTATGCCGCAAGGCATTCTTGGCCGACCTGAAGTGGAGAAAGTCTGATGTCCGCTTCCTCATTTATCAAGAACAACGGCAAAATTCTTCTCGCCTCCGGCCTTGTGGCCATTGGCATCTTTGGCCCGCTTGTCGGGCTAAAGAGCGAGCAGAACATGGCCAACGAGCTTATTCTCGTCACCCGCCCCGAACTCGTCGCCTGGATCGTTCTGGCGGTTCTGGCCATGGTCGCAGCGGTGCTGGTCGTGCGCTCCATGCGCGATGCAGGCAAGTTTGATGGCGGCACCAAGCTCCTCGCCCCCATCTCCAACGCCCTGGCTCCAGCCGTGCGCTATCTGCCCGGCACCGGCCTTGCCCTGCTCATCGGCTTCCCGCTCATCATCTATTACGGCCTTGGTGCCGGCATGATGCCGAAATGGATCGACAATTTCGGTATTCTCATTCTCATCTATGTGATGCTTGGCTGGGGCCTCAATATCGTCGTCGGCCTCGCTGGCCTTCTCGATCTGGGCTATGTCGCCTTCTATGCCATCGGCTCTTATGCCTATGCGCTGCTGTCGCTGCATTTCGGTTGGTCCTTCTGGCTCTGCCTTCCGGTGGCGGGCATCCTGGCTGCCTTCTGGGGCATCCTTCTGGGCTTCCCCGTGCTGCGATTGCGTGGCGATTATCTCGCCATTGTCACCTTGGCCTTCGGCGAAATCATCTATCTCGTCGCCAAGAACTGGTCAGACTTCACCGGCGGTGGCGCTGGCATCTCGGCCCCGCGCATCACCTTCTTCGGCATCAAATTCGATGCCTCGCCGGATGGCTTTGCCGCGTGGATGACATGGTTATTCACCAGCATCAGCCACACCTTCGGCGGTGGCGATGTGCTGGTCAGCCCCGCGCCGTGGTATCGCACCGTGTTTCTTTATTATGTGATCCTGGCCCTCGCCCTGCTCACCGCTTTTGTCACCACCCGCTTGCGCCGCCTGCCGATCGGGCGCGCGTGGGAAGCTTTGCGGGAAGATGAAATCGCCTGCCGCTCGCTTGGCATCAACACCGTGTCCACCAAGCTCACCGCCTTCGCGGTGGGTGCCTTCTTCGGCGGCCTTGCCGGTGCCTTCTTCGGCGCACGCCAAGGCTTTGTAGACCCGGAAGGTTTCAAATTCATCGAAAGCGCCATCATTCTCGCCATCGTCGTGCTCGGCGGCATGGGCTCGCTCATCGGTGTCGCCATTGCTGCTGCCGCCCTGCAAGGCGGCACGGAGCTGCTGCGTGAATTGTCCTTCCTGAAGTCCATCTTCGGCGAAGACTTCAAGCCTGAGCTTTACCGCATGCTCATCTTCGGGCTTGCCATGGTGCTCATCATGCTGTGGAAACCACGCGGCTTTGTGTCCACGCGCGAACCCACGGCATTCCTGAAAGAACGCAAATCCGTTTCCGGCAGTCACGTCAAGGAGGGCCACGGCTGATGGCCACGATCGCAAAATCCAAGCCCGCCAAAAAGGCTGCGGCAAAGTCCACCCCAACCGCAACCGCACCCACCGTGCTCAAGCTCGAACATCTCACCATGCGCTTCGGCGGCTTGGTGGCGGTGGATGATCTGAGCTTCGAGGCCCGCCATGGCGAGATCACCGCCTTGATCGGCCCCAATGGTGCCGGCAAAACCACGGTGTTCAACTGCATCACCGGTTTCTACAAGCCCACCACCGGCCTCATCTCGCTCTATCAGCAAAGCGGCAAAACTTTCTATCTCGACCGCATGCCAGATTTCCGCGTTTGCGCCGATGCCAAAGTGGCCCGCACCTTCCAGAACATCCGGCTTTTCTCCGGCATGACCATTCTGGAAAACCTGCTCGTCGCCCAGCATAATCATTTGATGGTCGCTTCCGGCATGACCATCTTCGGCATGTTCGGCCTTCCCGGCTATAAGCGCGCCGAAAAAGCCTCCATCGAGAAGGCCGCTTACTGGCTCGACAAGGTGGGTTTGACAGACCGCGCTGATGATCCGGCGGGCGATCTTCCCTATGGTGCCCAGCGCCGCTTGGAAATCGCGCGCGCCATGTGCACCGATCCCACACTGCTATGCCTTGATGAACCCGCCGCTGGCCTCAACCCGCGTGAATCGGCTGAACTGAACACACTCCTCACCGGCATCCGCAACGACACCGGCACCTCCATTCTGCTCATCGAGCATGACATGTCGGTCGTCATGGGCATTTCCGATCACGTTGTCGTTTTGGAATATGGCCGCAAGATCGCCGACGGCACGCCGGCTGAAGTCAAGAACGACCCCAAGGTCATCGCCGCTTATCTGGGCGTGGATGACGAGGAAGTTGAGGCCGAGGAAGCCAAGCTGGGGAAAAAGAAATCATGAGCAAAAAAGAGCCCCTCCTGTCCGTTCGCGGCGTGCAAACCTTCTACGGCAAAATCCCCGCCCTCAAAGGCGTGGACATGGAAGTGCACCAAGGCGAAATCGTCACCCTCATCGGTGCCAATGGTGCCGGCAAATCCACGCTGATGATGACCATTTTCGGCAATCCGCGCGCGCGCGAAGGCCAGATCATCTATGACGGTCGCGACATCACCCAGCTACCAACCCACGAGATCGCCCGCCTACGCATCGCCCAAAGCCCCGAAGGCCGCCGCATTTTCCCGCGCATGACCGTGTTCGAGAATTTGCAAATGGGTGCCACCGTCGATGGCCTGAAAAACGTGCCCGAAGACCTTGAAAAGGTGTTCGCCCTGTTCCCCCGCCTGAAAGAACGCCGCGACCAGCGTGGCGGCACGCTGTCGGGCGGTGAACAGCAAATGCTCGCCATTGCGCGCGCCCTGATGAGCCGCCCGAAGCTGCTCCTGCTCGATGAACCCTCGCTGGGCTTGGCCCCCCTCATCGTGAAGCAAATTTTCGACGCCATCAAACGCCTGAACAAGGAAGACGGCCTGACCGTGTTCCTCGTCGAGCAGAACGCATTCCACGCCCTGAAATTGGCCCATCGCGGCTATGTCATGGTCAACGGCCTTGTCACCATGTCCGGCACCGGCAAGGAATTGCTGGCGCGGCCGGAAATCCGGGCGGCCTATCTGGAAGGCGGAGCACACTGATGGAACCGGTATCCCTCGAACACTCAATCGAAATCTATATCGGCCTTACGGTCATTTTGGGCGGGGCGGCGGCTTTTCTTATGGGCCGTAACTTCGCCGAAAACTGGCGGCCCGCCTGGACCCTGCTTCTGGCCACCCCGGGCCTGGCTCTGGGTGTGCGCTTTCTGCATTTCGCACTGTTTGCCGAGCCCCTGCTCACCCCCTGGGGCTATCTGGCCGATGCCGTAACCTTGCTGGTTTTCGGCCTCATCGGCTTCCGCCTGGCCCGCACGCAAGCCATGGTAACGCGCTATTACTGGCTTTACGAGAAGACCAGCCCCTTTACTTGGCGCGACCGCCAATCACCGGGCTGAACTCTTTTCGTGAAAACCGGGTGACAAACGCTTGGAAACGCGCAAGATTGCCGCCCAAGGCGTGGTTACCCGCCGAAGGGGCCCTCAAAAAGGGCCCGTGAAAAACTGCAGATGGGAGAAATACTGCATGAAGAATAACTGGTTCAAGGGTGCTGCCCTCGCGGCTGGCATCCTCGCGGCAGGTGCGGCGCAGGCCGAAACGCTGAAGATCGGCGTCGCCGGCCCGTTCACCGGCCCGAACGCCGCTTTCGGCGCTCAGCTCCAGAAGGGTGCCGAAATGGCAGCCGCTGACCTCAACGCAGCCGGCGGCGTGCTCGGCATGCAGATCGAACTGACTTTCGGCGACGACGTGTCGGATCCGAAGCAGGGCGTGTCTGTCGCCAACAAGTTCGTAGGCGAAGGCGTGAAGTTCGTTCTCGGCCACTTCAACTCTGGCGTCACCCTGCCGGCTTCCGAAGTGTACCGTGAAAATGGCATGATGGCTGTAACGCCGTCCGCCACCAACATCTGCGTCACCGATCGCAAGCTCGGCGCCTGCGGCGACAACTGGAAAGAAGCAGCTCCTGATCTTCTCATGTTCCGCACCTGCGGCCGTGACGACCAGCAGGGTGGCGTTGCCGCCAGCTTCATCGTGGAAAAGCTGGCCGGTAAGGCCGTGGCTGTCATCCATGACAAAACCCCCTACGGCCAAGGCCTCGCGGATGCCACCAAGGCAGCTCTCGAAGGCAAGGGCGTTCAGGCTGCCATCTATGAAGGCGTGAACACCGGCGACAAGGACTTCTCGGCTCTGGTTTCCAAGATGAAGGAAGCCAAGGTTGAAGTCGTGTACTGGGGCGGTCTGCACACCGAAGGCGGTCTCTTGGTTCGCCAGATGGCTGACCAAGGCATGAAGGCCACCTTCATGTCCGGCGACGGCATCACCTCCGACGAGTTCGCCTCGATCGGTGGCCCGGCTGTCGAAGGCACGCTGATGACCTTCCCGCCGGATCCGCGCAAGCGTCCGGAAGCTGCCGACATCGTCAAGAAGTTTGAAGCCGCTGGCTTCAACCCCGAAGCCTACACGCTCTACAGCTACGCTGCGATGCAGATCATGGCCCAGGCCATCACTGCCGCCGGTGCCGCTGATCCGGTCAAGGCCGCTGAGCAGATGTACGACAAGGGCCCCTTCAAGACGGTCCTCGGCGACATCTCCTTCGACAACAAGGGCGACATCACCCGCCCCGACTACGTGCTCTACACGTGGAAGAAAGTCGGCGACAAGATCACCTACGTTCAGGATTGATCTTAACGCCTGACGCTCTTTAACGGAGCATCAGTTACGGAAACCCGCGCGGGGCAACTCGCGCGGGTTTTTGTTTGGCTGATCCCGCGAAAACGGGATCCCGCTAAACCTTCGCCCTTCCGCCAAAGCTGCATTGCAGAGTGATGCAATCTGAAGTTACATATCTCCTGATGTCAGATGCAGGAAAAATCCATGCTCGTTTTCATCGATGAAAGCGGCGATCCCGGCTTTGAGCTCGCCAAGGGTTCAACGCCCTATTTTGTCGTTGCAATGGTCATTTTCGAAACGACGGACGCCGCAGAGGAAGCGCGCCTGAAAATCATGGACCTTGCCGCTGAGTATGGCATCAAGCCCGAGTTCAAATTCAACAAGAGCCGCAATCTTGTCCGTGATGCATTCTTCACGCGGCTGTCAAACTGCCGCTTCAAGGTGCGCGCAATCATTGTCGAGAAACAGTTTATCCGCGCCATCGGGCTGCGCGAAAACAAGGAAAGTTTTTACAAGTTCTTCCTGCGCCAACTCGTGCAGCATAACGGTGGCATGCTCAACAATGCCAAGCTGGTGATTGATGGCTCCGGCGACCGCGAGTTCAAAAGCCAGCTTATGAAGTATCTGAGGCGCAGCCTCGACCCTTCAATGATGGCGCGGGTGGATCTCAAGGACTCGGTCCGTGATTCCTTAATCCAGCTAGCCGACATGTGCGCCGGTGCAATAGGTCGCTCATGCCGCGCAGACAAGGCAGATGCATCGCGCTGGCGTGACATGCTGCATGCCAACGCCCAGATCGCAAATATATGGAATTTCAGATAAAATTGCGCCCTGCTGTCCTAGGCTACCTAGCGGTAACCACGCGCACCATCCGGTGACAATTCGGATCAGCAGAGCGACTTGGCTTTTTATGTATAAGCGCTTATCAGGCAAAAATCAATAAAAGAGCCAAACAAGCCGTCAAAGCCGCTCCAACATCGGCAGCCGCGCTATCTCATCCCCCGCGCGCTCCTGCGCCACGCGCAGATCATAGGCACCCTGCAAATTCAGCCAGAACTGCGCGCTCATCCCAAACCAATGCCCGAGCCGCAAAGCCGTATCACCCGTAATGCCACGCTGCCCGTTGATGATCCCCGTCACCCGGTTCGGCGGCACCCCAATCGCCCGCGCCAAAGCCGTCGGCGAAACACCAGCTTCCGCAAGTTCATCGGCTAAAATTTCACCGGGATGGATGGCAGGGCGCGTCATGTCTCACCTCAATGATAATCCGTAATCTCAACCTGCAACGGCCCGCTCACATCGGCTGGCCAATGAAAGCAAATCCACCACTGCAAATTGATGCGGATGCTGAACTGCCCAACCCTGTCCCCGCGCACCGCCTCGCCATTGGCAAAGCGTTCGGCACGCCTATCGCCGTAACTCAGGATCAAACAAATACTCTATTTTACGATTTACGTACATCATAAAATTCAAACTTGGCAACGCATGGTTAAATGGACATTAACTTGGCTTTCGCTCTTCCGCAAAAGCTGCAATACATACAAACTACAATCTGAAGTCACATGCCCCTCATCACGGAGGCGACCGAAGAGCGCACGCGCCAGCTAGACCCAGAAACGGTCAAAATGAAGGGGCTTCAAAAACAGTTGAGGCCGGCGCCCGTAGGCCCGGCCTCCAATCTCGTCCGCAGGAGATGTGCTTTCGCAGTGATCCTTCCCCACGGCTCACAGTCGTAAAATAGGCAGCAAGCGATGGTGATGCAATATCTTTTCTCCTGCATGCCTAACACTTTCGTGGGCGTTGAAAGCACAATCTCGGCCATCAGGATCAGCAGATACCTCGTTGAAGCAAAAGGTAACCACCAACGCGCACTTCGTCTCTATGTCTGGAACGCAGCCATATGTGAGGCCTTTTATTTTCCCTCGCAAATCGTCGAAGTTGCCATCAGAAACCGCCTTCACCA
>CAJBCQ010000162.1 GCA_903951595.1 uncultured Hyphomicrobiales bacterium
GGGCAGGTGGCATCCAGATGGAACAGCTTGCGGGCACGGGCTTCTTCAGGAACCGATTTGGCAACCCCGTGCGCGGAGAAGATGACCGGTTGGCCGTCATCGGGAATTTCGGAAAGCTCATCGACAAAAATGGCCCCCTTGGCTTTCAGATCATCCACCACATAGCGGTTATGGACGATTTCGTGGCGCACATAGACAGGGGTGCCATATTGGGCCAGTGCGCGCTCCACAATTTCAATAGCGCGCACCACGCCCGCGCAAAAGCCACGGGGGGCGGCGAGATAGATTTTGAGCTTGGGCTTTTCTGCTTCGGTCATGTTCCGATACATGAAAGCACCCCTTCCCCCTGTCAAGCCAGCATGGCAAAAAGTGCTATGACCCAGAACCCGCTTCTCACCGCCTTCACCGGCCCTTATCGGCTTGCCCCCTTCAGCCAGATCACGCCCGATCATTTCCGGGAGGCTTTCCCGAAATTGATGGCAGATGAGCTGGTGGAGGTGGCGAGGATTGCTGAAAATCCCGCCGAACCGACCTTTGCCAACACGGTGGAGGCGATGGAAAAGACGGGGGAGCTGTTCAGCGCCGCCGCTGGGGTGTTCTATAATCTCACCGGCGCCCATTCCAATGATGCGTTGCAGGCGGTGGAGCGGGAAATGGCACCGGCCATGTCGCGCCATGGCAATGCGATCCTGCTCAATGAAAAGCTGTTTCAGCGCGTGGATGCGATCACCGATGCAGGGCTTACCCCCGAACAGGCGCGCGTGTTGGCATTGACGAAGAAGCGGTTCATCCGGGCCGGTGCGAAGCTTGCCCCAGTTGCGCGCGAACGCATGAAGGCGATTTCGGAGCGGCTGGCGGTGCTGAGCACGCAATTCACGCAGAATGTGCTGGCGGAGGAAAAGGCTTTCACGCTTGCCTTAGGGTCGGATGATTTGACGGGTCTGCCGCAATGGCTGCGCGATGCGTGCGCTGCAGCTGCTAAGGAGCGCGGGCTGGAAGGCTACGTCGTTACCCTGTCGCGTTCGCTGATTGAGCCATTCTTGCAATTTTCGGAACGCCGCGATTTGCGCGAGAAAGCCTTTGCGGCTTGGTCGGCACGCGGGGAAAATGGCAATGCCTATGACAACCGCGCCATTGCGGCGGAGATTTTGAAGCTGCGGGCCGAGCGCGCGCGGCTTTTGGGCTATGATAATTTTGCCGCCTTCAAACTCGATAATCAGATGGCCAAAACGCCGCAAGCGGTGCGGGATTTGCTGATGAAGGTTTGGGAACCGGCGCGCCAGCGAGCTGGTGAGGAGGCGGTAAAGCTTGCCGCCATCATCGCCAGAGAGGGCGGTAATTTCACTTTGAAGCCTTGGGATTGGCGTCATTATGCTGAAAAGCAGCGTCAGGCCGAGCATGATCTGGATGAGGCGGTGCTGAAGCCTTATTTGCAGCTTGAGAATGTCATTGCCGCGGCCTTCCATGTGGCGGGTAAATTATTTGGGCTTGGATTTTCAGAAGTGCATGGGCTTGATCTTTACCACCCCGATGCCCGCGCCTTTGAGGTGAGCCGCGCCGATGGCAGCCATTTGGCGCTTTTCATTGCTGATTATTTTGCCCGTCCTTCCAAGCGTTCAGGCGCGTGGATGAGTGGTTTTCGGGATCAGCACAAGCTGGATGGCGATGTGCGGCCCATCATTGTGAATGTGATGAATTTCGCCAAAGCCCCAGAAGGCAAGCCAACACTTTTGACGATGGATGATGCGCGCACCCTGTTCCATGAATTTGGTCATGGGCTGCATGGCATGATGTCGGATGTGACCTATGGTTCCATCTCCGGCACCAGTGTCGCGCGCGATTTTGTGGAGCTGCCCTCGCAGCTTTATGAGCATTGGTTCTTGGCGCCAGAAGTGCTGGCGCAATTTGCACGCCATGCGGAGACGGGTGCGGCGATGCCTGCCGATTTGATAGAGCGGGTGATTGCGGCCAGCACCTTCAACCAAGGTTTCGCCACGGTGGAATATACCGCCAGCGCGCTGGTCGATATGGCACTGCATGAAGCCGATGTGGAAGATGTGATGCGCGTGGAAGCGCAGGTTCTCCAAACACTTGGCATGCCGGAAGCCATCACCATGCGCCACCGCGTGCCGCATTTCGCCCATGTGTTCTCCGGCGATGGCTATTCGGCGGGCTATTACAGCTATATGTGGTCGGAAGTGATGGATGCGGATGCCTTTGCGGCTTTTGAGGAAACCGGCGAAGTGTTCCATGCCGAAACGGCAGCCAAGCTGGCCGCCGAGATTTATTCGGCCGGTGGCCGCAGCGATCCGGCAGAAGCTTACACCGCCTTCCGGGGGCGCATGCCGGAGATTGGCGCGATGCTGAAAAAGCGGGGGTTGGCGGCTTAAACCGCAATCACCTTGGTGCCCACCGGGGGGACATGGTCCGGCGAGAAGCAAAGCCCTGCGATTCATCGGTTTTTTCGGTTTCAGGGGGCTAAAATCGGCATTTTTGGCCATTTGGGCGGGTTAACCATGCGCGCCCCTTGACGCACCCCCTTCAGGTCCCTATCTCCACTGTCAGCTGCTGGCACTCACCCCAGTTGAGTGCCAACAAGCGGGGGCCACGCCCTCTCTTCCAGCACATAAGCGCAAGGCAAACAGGAGAAAGCCGTATGAAGTTCCGTCCTTTGCATGACCGCGTGGTCGTGAAGCGCGTTGAAGAAGACACCAAGTCCAAGGGTGGCATCATCATCCCCGATACCGCCCAGGAAAAGCCCATGCAGGGCACCGTGATTGCCGTTGGCGCGGGTGCCCGCGACGAATCCGGCAAGATCGTGCCGCTGGACGTGAAGGCCGGCGAAACCGTGCTGTTCGGCAAGTGGTCCGGCACCGAGGTCAAGATTGATGGCGAAGATCTCCTGATCATGAAGGAGAGCGACATCATGGGCGTGATCGAAGGCGGCAAGAAGAAGTAATTTCTTCTGTAGACCCGACTTTCCGTTTTAATCCAATTAGATAGGGAGCCTCAACATGGCTGCTAAAGAAGTCAAGTTCCACGCCGAAGCGCGTGAGAAAATGCTGCGCGGCGTGGACATTCTGGCCAATGCCGTCAAGGTGACGCTCGGCCCCAAGGGCCGCAATGTCGTGATCGACAAGTCCTTCGGTTCGCCCCGCACCACCAAGGACGGTGTGACGGTTGCCAAGGAAATCGAACTGGAAGACAAGTTCGAAAACATGGGCGCGCAGATGGTGCGCGAAGTCGCCTCCAAGACCAATGATCTGGCTGGCGACGGCACCACCACCGCCACCGTTCTGACCCAAGCCATCGTGCGCGAAGGTGCCAAGGCTGTGGCCGCTGGCATGAACCCGATGGACGTGAAGCGCGGCATCGACTTGGCCGTGATCGCTGCCATTGAGGACATCAAGAAGCGTTCCAAGAAGGTCAAGGGCACTGAAGAAGTGGCCCAGGTTGGCACCATTTCGGCCAATGGCGAAAAGGCCATCGGCGACATGATTGCGCATGCCATGCAGAAGGTCGGCAATGAAGGCGTGATCACGGTTGAAGAAGCCAAGACCGCCGAAACCGAACTGGAAGTCGTGGAAGGCATGCAGTTTGACCGCGGCTACCTGTCGCCCTACTTCGTGACCAACCCCGACAAGATGGCCGTTGAGCTGGAAGACCCCTACATCCTGCTGCACGAGAAGAAGCTGGGTGGCCTGCAGGCCATGCTGCCGATCCTCGAAGCCGTGGTGCAGTCGGGCCGTCCGCTGCTCATCATTGCTGAAGATGTGGAAGGCGAAGCGCTTGCTACCCTCGTCGTCAACAAGCTGCGTGGTGGCCTGAAGGTTGCCGCCGTCAAGGCGCCGGGCTTTGGTGATCGTCGCAAGGCGATGCTGGAAGACATCGCGATCCTGACCGGTGGCCAGGTGATTTCCGAAGATCTCGGCATCAAGCTGGAAAATGTTTCCCTCGACATGCTGGGCCGTGCCAAGCGCGTTCGCATCGACAAGGAAAACACCGTCATCGTTGATGGCGCTGGCAAGAAGGCCGACATCCAGGCTCGTTGCGGCCAGATCAAGGCGCAGGTTGAAGAAACCACGTCTGAATATGACCGTGAAAAGCTGCAGGAACGTCTGGCCAAGCTTGCAGGCGGCGTTGCCGTCATCAAGGTTGGCGGTGTGACCGAAATCGAAGTCAAGGAACGCAAGGATCGCGTTGATGACGCGCTGAACGCCACCCGTGCGGCCGTTGAAGAAGGCATCGTTCCCGGCGGCGGCATTGCTCTCTTGCGTGCCAAGAAGGCTGTGGATGCGCTCAAGCATGCCAACCCCGATACCCAGCAGGGCATCAACATCGTGTCGAAGGCTTTGGAAGCTCCCATCCGCCAGATCGCTGAAAATGCGGGCGTGGAAGGCTCCATCGTGGTCGGCAAGGTTTTGGAAAAGTCCGGCAATTTCGGCTTTGACGCGCAGAACGAAGAATATGGCGACATGGTTGAAAAGGGCATTATCGACCCCACCAAGGTGGTGCGTATTGCGCTGCAAGACGCAGCCTCGGTTGCTTCGCTGCTCATCACCACCGAAGCCATGATCGCTGAGAAGCCGAAGAACTCGGCTCCCCAGATGCCCGGCGGCGGCGGCATGGGCGGCATGGGCGGCGGCATGGATTTCTGATCCATCTGGCCACGTTCGTTGCAAGATTGGGGGTGGCGCGAAAGTGCCACCCTTTTTTCACGCTCAAAATTTCGAGACAATCACCTATTGATCTATCCGCAGTTGTAGCCACATAATGTCCTCTGCAATTTCGACAGCTAAATAGGCTTTCAAGCTGGAGCCTTTCTTAGAGTGGGAAATAAAATGGCCGCGAGAGTGGATTCAGTCGCAAAATATATCTGCGCGAAATCTGGCTGGACAGTTTCAAACCTCCAACTTCAGAAACTCTTATATTTGGCTCAAATGGTTCACATGGGTCGTAACGGTGGCCGCCGTTTATTCGACGCAACTTTTCAGGCTTGGGATTATGGCCCTGTGGAACCAAATGTTTATCACAAGCTCAAGCGGTATGGCTCGTCGCCAGTGGGTGACGCTTTTTTTGACGCGTTGAGCTTTGAGGAAACTGACCCGCGCAGGAAAGTCATGGATGACGTTTGCGGAAGATTTCTCAAATTTTCGCCCGGTGAATTAGTTGACATTACGCATTCGCCTTCTGGCGCGTGGGCGAAGGTCTACGTGCCAAAAGCTAAGTCTATAGCGATCCCGGATGCGGCAATCGCAGAAGAGTATAATGAGCGAAACAAGGCAAGATGAACAAGCTCGCGACCTAGACAATTTCGAACCATCACCTCCGGCGCTGCGTCTAGATGACAAAGCTGCGGCGCTGGAAGGAGAGTTAGCTGGTCGCGTTGCGCAATTTAATAAAGAGCGTTTCTGTTATTTGTTCGCCATAATTTCATTGTTAAATATATTAGTAGCAAATAACATGAGCAATCCAGCGATTTTCATTTCCGTCGTGTCGAGTCTCATTTTGGTAATTGGCATTGGCAAATGGCTGGACTTTCCTTTTATTTATAACCGCCTTGATAGATGGGAGCGGTTAGCTTTTGAGACTTGTAAGCGTTGGTTTTATAAGGGAAAGCTACCTTCCGGCAACGAGCCGACATAAGTTAATTCCATCGAATCGCCTGTTTTTTAACCTCCAACCTCTCGTGGTCAAACTGACCAAATGCACCACCCACCTTGACATCCCCGCCACCTCCCCTATCCTCCACCCCAGTCGTCAGCGGGAGAGTCCGAACCATCCCGTGTCCGGCGCCGAAGGAGCAACCGCCCCGGAAACTCTCAGGCATCAAGGACCGCTGGCGCGTTTTGAACTCTGGAGAGTAGCGGCCGCAAAGACCGCTCACCGAAGGGAATAAGCCGGGCCTCTAAGCGCCGCGCGAAAATCTCAGGTTCTCCAACAGAGGGGGCTGGATCCGGTTTCGGGTCAGCCACGCCTTTTGGGAGTTCAATTTTGGTTTTACGCACACCACTATATGATCTGCATGTGAGCTTGGGTGCCCGCATGGTGCCGTTTGCGGGCTATGAGATGCCCGTGCAATATCCGGCGGGCATTCTGGCCGAACACACCCACACGCGCGCAGCGGCTGGGTTGTTTGATGTCTCCCATATGGGCCAAGCCTTCCTCACCGGCCCAACCCACGAAACGGTTGCGCGGGCGCTCGAAAAGCTGGTGCCGGGGGATATTCTGGGGCTTGCCCCCGGGCAAATCCGCTACACGCA
>CAJBCQ010000163.1 GCA_903951595.1 uncultured Hyphomicrobiales bacterium
GCCAGTGACGGTGAGGGTGAAGATTTCTTCCGGCAACCGCAGGCCTTTGGAGCGGTTGCCTTTGAGGAATTTATTCGCGGGTAAGATTTTGCCACGCGCGGTGCCGCCCATGTCGGGAACGAGGCACTCGACTTCAGAGATGCGATGCTGGGAAAACCATTCGTCGAATTTTGGGGGAGCCATGATGAACCATGTTGTGAATGTTCTAGCCTTTGGAACAAGGCCAAGATGCAGTCTAGCCGGGTTGCGCGTAAAAGGAAACGGGCTTAAAAACAACTGCTTAGTCAATCATTTAACGGAAGCGGCCATGCGAAAGCCCGAAACTTTGAGCTATTACCGGGCAACGGCCCATTCCGCCCCAGAACGCCCGCGCCTTCAAGGATCAGTTGCGGCGGATGTTTGCGTCATCGGTGGTGGCTATACGGGGCTTTCGGCGGCCATTGAATTGGCGCGCAACGGGCTGAAAACCGTGGTTTTGGAAGCCGGTCCCGTGGGCCATGGCGCATCGGGGCGCAATGGGGGCCAGGTTTGCACGGGCTATTCACCGGGCATGGGAAAGTTTGAGCGCGTGCTGGGGGCGGATGCCGCGCGGCAAGCCTTTGACGTGGCGGAGGAAGCCAAGACGCTGCTGGTTTCGCGTGTGCAGAAATACAATATCCAATGCGAACTCACCTGGGGCTATGTGCATGGGGCCACGCGAAAAGGCCATGTTCCAGAGCTTTCCACCCATCGTGATGAATTGCTGCGTTATGGCTATGGCAAGACACGGCTGTTGGAGCTTGATGAAATGCGCGCCAAATTCGGCACGCAGAATTTCCTTGCGGGCCTTTTAGATGAGGGGGCGGGGCATTTGCATCCGCTGAATTATTGCTTGGGGTTGGCGCGCGCGGCAGAGGCTGAAGGTGCGGTGATCCATGAGCATAGTGCTGTGACGCGTATTGATGATGGTGCCAAGGTTGCGGTGCATACGGCGGATGGCGTTGTTACTGCGCGGCAAGTCATCATGGGATGCAATGCGTATCTGGGAAATATAGCGCCCACCATTGCTTCGCGCGTCATGCCGGTGGCCAGTTATATGCTGGCGACGGAGCCTTTGGGAGCTGATAGGGCGCGTTCAATTATTCGTGACAATGAGGCGGGGGCGGATTCCAATTTCGTGATCGACTATTTCCGCCTCTCCGCCGATCACCGCCTGCTTTATGGCGGGGCGTGCAGTTATTCCGGCATTGAGCCAACTGACATCAAGGCCTTCATGCGCGCCAAGATGCTGCGCATGTTCCCACAATTGGCGGATGTGAAGATTGATTATGGCTGGGGCGGCTATATCGGCATTACGCATAATCGCCTGCCGGACATGAACCGGGTTTCGAAGAATGTTTACTACACGCAAGGCTATTCCGGCCAGGGTGTCGTGCTGTCGGGCATGTTCGGGAAGATGATGGCGGAGGCCGTGATGGGCGATGCGGGGCGGTTTGACCTGTTCTCGCGCATCAAGCATTTCCCGTTTCCGGGTGGGGTGCTGAGGCGGCCGGCGTTGGCGGTGGGGATGTTGTATTATCGGATTAGGGATTTGTTGGCGTGAAGCCGGGTTCCCGCTTTCGCGGGAATGACGACTAAATTTTAATGTCATTCCCGCGCAGGCGGGAAACCAGCTTGATTTACGGCAACAACCCCTGCCCCCGCGC
>CAJBCQ010000164.1 GCA_903951595.1 uncultured Hyphomicrobiales bacterium
CCTGCCGCTTCGGCCGGCACCAGCTTGGCACGCTGGGTGCCGAACAGGTCGGTGAAGTTGAACAGGAAGAACTTGATCTTGTTGTCCTTTGCGTATTTGGCGAGATCTCCAGCCATAATGTCCCCTTGGTTTCCTGACCCTGACGAAACAGCCTCTTGAAGGGCTTTGTTGTTTTCGTAGCTTAGTAATTGCCACCGCGACCCGGAATCCAGTTGGTGCCAGCCAAGGGAACGCCCGCCATCGCGGCAGCCTCCACCGTCAACGCCACCAGATCTTCCGGTTCGAGATTATGAACATGCGTCTTGCCGCAGGCGCGCGCAATGGTTTGCGCTTCCAGCGTCATGACTTTGAGATAGTTGGACAGGCGGCGACCGGCCAGAACGGGGTCAAGGCGCGCTGCCAGTTCCGGGTTCTGTGTGGTGATGCCTGCGGGGTCTTTACCCTCATGCCAGTCGTCATAGGAACCGGCCGTGGTGCCGAGCTTCTGATATTCGGCTTCCCAATGCGGGTCCTGATCGCCCAGCGCCACAAGGGCGGCCGTGCCGATGGAAACGGCATCTGCACCCAAGGCCAAGGCCTTGGCCACATCCGCGCCATTGCGAATGCCGCCAGAAACGATGAGCTGCACCTTGCGATGCATGCCTAAATCCTGAAGGGCCTGAACGGCTGGGCGGATGCAGGCAAGGGTGGGCTGGCCCACATGTTCGATGAACACTTCTTGCGTTGCCGCCGTGCCGCCCTGCATGCCGTCCACCACAACGCAGTCAGCACCTGCCTTAACGGCAAGGGCGGTGTCATAATAGGGGCGCGCGCCGCCGACCTTCACATAGATGGGCTTTTCCCAATTGGTGATCTCGCGCAGTTCCATGATCTTGATTTCAAGATCATCCGGGCCTGTCCAATCCGGGTGGCGGCAGGCCGAACGCTGGTCGATGCCCTTGGGCAGGCAGCGCATGGCCGCAACACGATCGGAAATCTTTTGGCCGAGCAACATGCCGCCACCGCCGGGCTTGGCACCTTGGCCGACGACGACTTCAATGGCATCGGCCTTGCGAAGATCTTCCGGGTTCATGCCATAGCGTGAAGGAAGATACTGATAGACAAGGGTTTTCGACTGGCCGCGTTCTTCCGGCGTCATGCCGCCGTCGCCTGTTGTGGTGGAGGTGCCGGCAAGCGAGGCACCGCGGCCTAAGGCTTCTTTGGCTTGCGCGGAAAGCGAGCCGAAGCTCATGCCGGCAATGGTGATCGGAATTTTCAGCTCGATCGGCTTTTTGGCAAAGCGCGTGCCGATGATGACATTGGTGCCGCATTTTTCGCGATAGCCTTCCAT
Source organism: uncultured Hyphomicrobiales bacterium (assembly GCA_903951595.1). Classification (GTDB taxonomy): domain Bacteria; phylum Pseudomonadota; class Alphaproteobacteria; order Rhizobiales; family Aestuariivirgaceae; genus CABJBCQ01. Next base: position 1,331 of record CAJBCQ010000164.1, read on the forward strand.
CGGATAGCGCGAGATAGAGGCACCTAAGAACAGCAGATCATCCAGATGCGGCAGCTTGCGCTTGGCACCACCGCCACGGATATCATAAATGCCAGTGGAGGCAGCGCGGCGGATTTCAGAGAGCGTGTAATCGTCGAAAGTGGCGCTCTTGCGGGGGGTCGTTTGCGGCGTCTTGTCCATCGGATTCCCTCAATATGCGTCAGCGTGATCGACGTTGAAATTATAGAGCTTTCTGGCCGAGCCATAGCGGCGGAAGCTCTTGGGGTCGGCCTTGATCTGGGCGCGTTCAAGAAGGCGCGCTAGGTCTTCCAGATGCTCGGGCTTTACTTCTTTTTCGATGCAGTCGGTGCCGAGATCCTGCACCTTGCCGCGCACATAAAGGCGGGCTTCGTAGATCGAATCGCCAAGTGCTTCCCCGGCATCGCCGCACACCACGAGATTGCCGCGCTGGGCCATGAAGGCTGACATGTGACCGACCGAACCGCCGACCACAATATCAATGCCCTTCATCGAAATGCCGCAGCGGCTCGACGCATCACCTTCAATGATGAGAAGTCCGCCATTGCCGGTGGCACCGGCTGATTGCGAGGCGTTGCCTTTGACGCGGACAATGCCGGACATCATGTTTTCGGCAACACCGGGACCGGCATGGCCGTTGACGATGACTTCAGCGTGCTGGTTCATGCCGCCGCAGTAAAAGCCGGCATGGCCTTGCACTTCCACGGTGATGGGCTGGGTAAGGCCGACCGCGATGGCATGCGCGCCCATGGGGTTTAGCACACTCCATTTGCGTTCATTGGTGTCGGGTGCGAGTGCCTGCAGGCGGGAATTCAGCCCGCGCACGCCTTCTTTTTCGAGATCAAACTCGATCATGCGTTACCCCATGTGTAAATGGTTTCAGGTGCCGGTTCCCAGATCTTGGCCTTGTCGGCACCGGGCAAATGCGCGATGGCGCGGTATTCGGTGGCCATGGCCACCCAGTCATCGGTCTCGGCCAGTACAGCGTGCTTGCAGGCAAACGGATCACGCACCACGGCAAAGCCGTCGGCGGTGCCGATGCAGAAGGTGTAGAAACCGTCCAAATCCTTCAAGCCCGCCTGCAACGCTTCCTTCAAGCTTGCACCATCACGCAGCTTGTCGGTGAAATATCCGGCGGCGACTTCGGTGTCGTTTTGGGTGAGGAATTCGATGCCTTTTTTCTTCAGATTTTCGCGCAAACGGTTGTGGTTGGACAGCGAACCATTATGCACCAAGCAGACATCGTCACCGGTGGAGAATGGGTGCGAACCTGCTGTTGTTACTGCACTTTCTGTTGCCATGCGGGTGTGGCCGATGGCGTGGGTGCCGTGGGCGGAGCGTAAGGAGAAGCGGTCGGCGACGGCGGCAGGAAGGCCGACTTCCTTGAAAATTTCGATGGTTTTACCGGCACTTACCACGCGCACCTTGGGGGCGTTGGCTTTCAGCCACTGGCGCGCATCGGCTTCTTCGGCGTCGGTGACCATGATGCAGTGATTGGCGACGGTTTGCGTTTTCACATCGCATTTCAGTGCTTTTTCGAGGCCGGAATCGATGTTTTTCCAGTCAAAATCGTCACTATCAGCCGCCAAAGTTAGCTTCAAATGACCCTTTTTCACCTGATCGCGATAGATCGCAACGCCTGCCGAATCCGGTCCGCGGCTGGTCATTTCGATGAGCATGGGGGTGAACATGGCCCCGAGCTTGCCTTGAAGCTTGGGGTTTTTAATATAGAGACCGACAATGCCGCACATCGGGCAGTCCTCGCTTTTGAATGGCCTGAACGAAGGTTAGCAGCTTCCCATCGGGGTTTCAACTTCCGGGAACAAATTTTTCCCAACAGTACACAGCCCTGATTAGGCTTCGCGCTTGTAGCTAATGACGCAGATGAAACGGATGGGCAGTTGAACCAGCTCCTCGGGCCCATGCGGGGCTTCGGCATCGAAAAACAGGCTGTCGCCGGGCTTCATATGGAAGGTGCGGCTGCCGTGGCGATAGACGACCTCGCCTTCCAGAATATGCAGGAATTCAAGGCCTGCATGCTGGAAAATGGGGAAAACGTCAGATTGTTCGGTCAGTGTGACGATATAAGGCTCCACCATCACCGCCCCATGCGGGCTGTGGCCCAAAAGCTGGTATTGGTGCCCAGCCCGGGTGCCACGCCGCTCAATGGTGAGGCCGCCGCCTGCGGGCACGAAAGTGGCGTCGCGGATTTCCTCGAAAGAGCGGAAAAGGGCCGTAACCGGCACATGCAACGCGACCGAAAGCGCCTGGAGGGAGGAAAGCGAGGGCGAGGTTGCCCCATTTTCGATTTTGGACAGCATTCCAGCCGACATTCCGGCAGCTTTGGCCAGCTCGGTAATGGTCAGATGCAGCTTTTCGCGGAAACGCTTGACCTCACGGCCAATGGACTTTTCCAGGTCGCGCGTGCGCTCATCCAGCGCGTGCGGATCTTGGGCGAGACCTTCCTTGTTGAATCCGTTATTGGAATCGTCTTGTGTCATGGCCTGATATTGCACCAGCAAAACGTGAGCAGATAGTGGATAGATTGCCGCGCAGTTTAAGCTCCGGAACATTTTTCCCCTTGCGGGAAACTTTATCAATGGCAATCTGACAGGCTGAAGCCTTGCCCGAAAATGAGGAACTGAGCCCGCGCGATGAATGGACCTATCACCAGTGATTTGATGCGCGCACCGGCGGCCAGCCAGATCCGGCGGCCCGGCATGCCGACCTTCGCGCCCGGAACCGAGCGTTACCGCGTGCGCGGCTGTGGCTCGACCGTGGTGCAGGTGAAGGCAGGTGACAGTTTCACCGTGACCGACAGCGAAGGCGGACAGGCTTGCGAAATCGCCTTTGCCGATGCCAATGGCAAATTTGATAGCGCCGCCTTTGGCGCGCGATCCACCAATTCCGGCGAAGGGTTGAAGGCGACTTTAGGGCTGGAAAATGAAAGTGCCGCGCGCACCCGCATGGCGCTTTTGCGCCGAGGCATCAAGCTGGCTGATGCCGCTTGCCTGCGGATTTTCGGGGAAAGCTCGCTGGCTGGCGCGTCTGCCAATTTCAAGATTTCGCGCGATGGATTGCTGATTATTTGCGCGCCGGGCGCTTCCATGGCACCGCAAGCGCAGGATACTGCGACCGAGATTGAGCTTCGCATCCATCGGGCCCAAATTGCGCGCGAATATTCCGAATTACTGCCCGAGCCTTTGCGCGATCCTTTGCAGGATTTGCGCGTCAAAGCGGCAACGGCTTCGGCCTATTTCGTGAAGGCGGGCGAGTTCATCCAGATCATCGACGTATCTGGCCGCCAATGCACAGACTTTCAAGCACTCGCTGCACGCAAGGTGGATCAGGGCAAGGACTTGGCACTCGACGCCACGATCACGCGCACGCTTTTGGGGCGCAGCTATCCCATGCCGGGCTTGCCGTCGAAAGCCTTTGACCGCGAATTCGAGCCGCTTGTTGAAATCGTGCAAGATACATGCGGACGCCATGACGCTTTCGCCACCGCCTGCAATTCGCGCTATTATGATGATATGGGCTATCCGGGGCATGTGAATTGCACGGATAATTTCAATGCTGCGCTCGATCCTTATGGCGTGCCAGCGCGCAAAGGCTGGGAGGCGCTGAACTATTTCTACAACACGAATATCGACCACAATAACCAACTCTATCTGGATGAGCCGTGGTCGCGGCCTGGTGATTATATCCTGATGCGCGCGCTGACCGATCTGGTGTGTGTGTCCTCCTCCTGCCCTGATGACATTGATGCCGCGAATGCGTGGAATCCGACCGACATTCACGTTCGCACCTATTCCTCACAAGAAAAATTCTCACGAGCGGTGGCTTACCGAATGACCCCTGATGATGATGCCCGCCTGACGCAGGAAACTGCTTTTCATCCGCGCTTTTCGGCGCTGACGCGCAATTATTCCGAATATCGCGGCTATTGGCTGCCGCAACGGTTCAACAATGATGGACCGGTGGAAGAATATTGGGCCTGCCGCCAAAAGGCGGTGGTGATGGATTTGTCGCCCTTGCGAAAGTTTGAGGTGACGGGGCCAGATGCGGAAGCCTTGCTGCAATATTGCCTGACGCGCGACATTCGCAAATTGTCGGTGGGGCAGGTTGTCTATTCGGCCATGTGCTATGAAAATGGCGGCATGATTGATGACGGCACGGTGTTCCGTTTGGGCCAGAACAATTTCCGCTGGATTGGCGGGGATGATTATTCGGGCATTTGGCTGCGCGAGCAGGCTGAGAAGATGGGCTTCAAGGCTTGGGTGCGTTCATCCACCGATCAGTTGCACAATATCGCTGTGCAGGGGCCAGCGAGCCGTGATCTTCTCAAGGAGATCATCTGGACGGCACCTTCGCAGCCCGCGATTGGAGAGCTGGAATGGTTCCGTTTTGCGGTTGGCCGCATCGGGCATTTTGAAGGGGCACCGATTGTCGTCTCGCGCACAGGCTACACGGGCGAGCTTGGCTATGAGATTTTCTGCCATCCCAAGGATGCGCTCACTGTTTTTGATGCGGTGTGGGAAGCCGGGCAGAAATATGGCTTGAAGCCGATGGGGCTTGAGGCACTGGACATGGTGCGTATCGAGGCCGGGTTGATCTTTGCCCATTATGAATTCTCCGATCAGACGGACCCGTTTGAGGCAGGCATCGGCTTTGCGGTGCCGCTGAAATCCAAGACGGATGATTTCATCGGGCGGGCCGCACTGATCCAGCGCAAGGAAAATCCGCGCTACAAGCTTGTTGGTTTGGAAGTGGATGCAGCTGACGCCGTGGGGCATGGCGATTGCGTGCATATCGGGCGCGCGCAAGTGGGTGTGGTGACAAGCGGCATGCGTTCGCCGCTTCTGGGCAAGACGATTGCGCTGGCGCGTGTCGATGCGCTGCATAGTGCGATTGGTACCGAGATTGAAGTGGGCAAATTAGACGGCCACCAGAAGCGGTTGCCAGGGCGCATCGTAAAATTCGCGCATTATGATCCCGACAAAACGCGGCCAAGATCGTAAAGCCGGGTTCCCGCTTTTCAGATGTCGAAAGTGAAAAGACAAAGGATGCCCGGGGGCAAGCCCGGTGGTGACAGATTCATCCACCGTCAGATTAACACTCACCGTCACCCTCGGGCTTGACCCGAGGGTCTTTTTCACCTTCGCTGTTCTTGCATTTCAACGTGGCACAAAGCGAAATGGAAAAGGATGCCCGGGTCGAGCCCGGGCATGACGATTGTTATACGGGGCAAGCTCGGTGGTGACAGATTCATCCACCGTCAGATGAACACTCACCGTCACCCTCGGGCTTGACCCGAGGGTCTTTTTCACCTTCGCTGTTCTTGCATTTCAACGCGGCAAAAAGCGAAATGGAAAAGGATGCCCGGGTCGAGCCCGGGCATGACGATTGTTATACGGGGCAAGCTCGGTGGTGACAGATTCATCCACCGTCAGATTCACACTCACCGTCACCCTCGGGCTTGACCCGAGGGTCTTTTTCACCTTCGCTGTTCTTGCATTTCAACGTGGCACAAAGCGAAATGGAAAAGGATGCC
>CAJBCQ010000165.1 GCA_903951595.1 uncultured Hyphomicrobiales bacterium
GCCCGCGCACGAAGTCGCCGTGTTTGCGTTCTTTCACCAAATCCACTGGCGGTGGCGGGCCTTCTTCGCGGCCCAGCACTTCGCGCAGATAAAGGCTCTGGCCCAGATGCGTGCCGTGACCGCCGATCAGCACAATGGCTTCCCCTTGCGCCTTGAAGGCGAGTGTCGCCATCACTGCGATATCGGGAATGAGGCCCACGCCGCCAATGGCGGGTGTGGGCAAGATCGCCTGCCCGAAGGTCTCGTTGTAAAGTGACACATTGCCCGACACGATGGGGAAATCGAGGGCGCGGCAGGCAGCGCCAATGCCCTCAATGGCTTTGACGAAGGTGCCCATGATTTCGGGCCGTTCGGGATTGCCGAAATTCAGATTATCGGTGGCCGCGATGGGTTCAGCACCAACCGCCGTCAGATTGCGCCAGCATTCGGCAATGGCCTGCTTGCCGCCTTCAAACGGATCGGCTTCCACATAGCGCGGGGTTACATCGGTGGAGCAGGCAAGGCCTTTGCCTTGCGGCGAGATGCGGATGACAGCGGCATCGCCACCGGGAATTTGCGCGGTGTTGGATTGGATGAGGTGATCATACTGTTCCCACACCCAGCGGCGCGATGACATGTCGGGCGAGCCGACGAGGCGCAGCACGGCGGCCTTCAAATCATTGGGTTCTGGCACATCACCAAGGGGAATGGGCTTTTTCGGCTCCACCCAAGGCCGGTCATATTCGGGTGCTTGATCGCCCAAATCCTTGATTGGCAAATCCGCCATCACTTGGCCTTGATGTAGGATGCGGAAGCGCAGATCATCCGTGGTGCGGCCCACAATGGCAAAGTCGAGGCCCCATTTCACGAAAATGGCTTCGGCTTCTTTCTCGCGGCCCGGATCCAGCACCATGAGCATGCGCTCTTGGCTTTCCGAGAGCATCATTTCGTAAGCCGTCATGCCGGGTTCGCGGCAGGGCACGTGATCGAGATTGAGTTCAATGCCCAGATCGCCCTTGGCACCCATTTCGACAGCCGAACAGGTCAGGCCAGCGGCACCCATGTCTTGAATGGCGATGACGGCACCGGATGCCATCAGCTCCATGCAGGCTTCGAGCAGGCATTTTTCCGTGAAGGGATCGCCCACCTGTACGGTCGGGCGCTTTTCCTCAATCGTCTCGTCGAATTCAGCCGACGCCATGGTGGCGCCGTGAATGCCATCGCGGCCGGTTTTGGCTCCTAGATAGACGACGGGTAGGCCAACACCTTTGGCCTGCGAGAGGAATATCTTGTCGGCATCCGCAATGCCAATCGCCATGGCGTTCACAAGGATGTTGCCGTTGTAGCGCGGATGGAAGTTCACTTCGCCGCCCACGGTCGGCACACCAAAGCTGTTGCCATAATTGCTAATGCCGGCCACGACACCCGAAACAAGGTGCCGCGTTTTGGGATGATCGGGCGCACCAAAGCGCAGCGCGTTCATGGCAGCGATGGGGCGGGCACCCATGGTGAACACATCGCGCAAGATTCCGCCCACACCCGTGCCTGCACCCTGAAAGGGTTCGATGAAGCTGGGGTGATTGTGGCTTTCCATCTTGAAGATGATGGCCTGGCCGTCACCGAAGTCTACCACGCCTGCATTTTCACCCGGCCCCTGGATCACGCGCGGGCCTTTGGTCGGCAGGGTTTTCAGCCATTTCTTCGAGGATTTATACGAGCAATGCTCGTTCCACATGGCTGAGAAAATGCCAAGCTCGGTATAGCTTGGCGCGCGCCCAATGAGCTTCAGAATACGCTCATATTCATCCGGCTTCAGGCCGTGTGCGGCAATGATTTCAGGCGTGATCTCAAAGGCGGTCATTGATGTTTCTCAGCAGACTTTCTGGCCGGAGGCGATATGGCGGATGCCGTCCTTCATGATCTTTTCGCCCGGCGAGCCTTCGGCGCGCGTTTCCAGCGAAATGGCATAACCATCCTGGCCGGCGGCGGGTACGACGACGATTTTCACGAGGTCCATTTGTTGGCCGTTCACATCTTCAGTGAGCGAGATGATGAGCTTCACATTGTCTTGGGTAAGGCCTGCGTAATTATAGCCTGCGAAGGCTTCGTTCTTGCCGATCCAGCAGGAGCGGAAGGTCTGGTCGATGCGGTTGGCAAGGTCGGAATATTTGAAGTTCGCTGAATATTCCGCCGCGATGACATTGCTCTTGGTGGCCGGGCGGCCGGGTGTCAGGGCTGCTTGTTGCTGGTCTACAGCGGTGCCGTTGAGCTGGCCCGATTCCACCGGCGAAGTTGGATAGGCGTCAAGCGAGCTTCCGTCCGTGCGGCAGGCGGCTAGGGCGGCGGCGGCGAGAAACAGGGCGGCGATTTGGGTCGTTTTCATTTTCATTTCCCTTAAAGGTAAAGCCCCGCTTCAGGCGGCCAGAAGGCTTTCGAATAGCGGCCGGCAATCTGTGGCACCGTGCAGCGGTTCGATCATGTTTTCCGGATGCGGCATCATGCCGATGACGCTTCCTGTTTCATTCATAACGCCCGCAATATCGTTGAGCGCGCCATTGGGATTGGTGCCTTGCGAATAGCGGAACACGACGCGATTTTCGCCCTCTAGCCGCTTCAGCGTTTCGGCATCGCAGATATAATTGCCTTCCCCATGCGCCACCGGGCAGCGCAGGATGGAGCCTTTGGCGAGCTTGTTGGTGAAGAAGGTTTGGTTGTTTTCCACCGTCAGCTTTACTTGCTTGCACACAAAGCGCAGCCCTGCATTGCGCACAAGGGCACCGGGCAGCAGGCCGGCTTCCGTGATGATCTGAAAGCCATTGCAAACGCCCAATACTTTCAAGCCTTTTTGCGCCTTGGCGACAATATCGCGCATGATGGGTGAGCGGGCGGCGATGGCGCCGCAGCGCAGATAATCGCCATAGGAGAAGCCGCCGGGAACGACGACGAGATCGACATTCGGCAGGCTGGCTTGCGTGTGCCAGACGGCCACGGGCTTTGTGCCGGTGACGGCTTCAAGTGCCATCATCATGTCGTGTTCGCGGTTGATGCCGGGGAAAATGACGACGGCAGATTTCATCAGGCGATCTCGATTTCGTAGTTTTCGATGACCGTATTGGCCAGAAGCTTCTGGCACATGGCTTCGGCTTCGGCTTTGGCTTTGGCCGCATCGGTGTGGGCCAAGTCGAGTTCGATATATTTGCCTTGCCGCACATCTTCAACGCCCGCAAAGCCAAGCGTGCCCAATGCGCCTTGAATGGCCTTGCCTTGCGGGTCTAGCACGCCGCGCTTGAGCGTGATTTTGATTTTCGCCTTCATGTGTTTCTCAATCCGTCTTGACGAGCTTGGGCTTAGAGCGTTCGGGGGTTTCGGAATCCATGATGATGCCGAGGCGGCGGGCGACTTCCTGATAGGCTTCGACAACGCCACCCATGTCGCGGCGGAAGCGGTCTTTGTCGAGCTTTTCGTTGGTTTTCAGATCCCACAGGCGGCAGCTATCGGGGCTTATTTCATCGGCCAGCACCACGCGCATCATTTCGCCTTCATATAGGCGGCCGAATTCTATTTTGAAGTCCACAAGCTTGATGCCGATGCCGAGGAACAGGCCGCACAGGAAATCATTGATGCGGATGGACAGCGCCATGATGTCATCCAACTCCTGCGGGTTGGCCCAGCCGAAGGCGGTGATATGTTCTTCTGAAACCATGGGATCGTTAAGGGCGTCGTTCTTATAGTAGAATTCAACGATGGAGCGGGGCAGGGCGGTGCCTTCCTCCAGCCCCAGGCGTTTGGCCAGCGAGCCTGCGGCGACATTGCGGATGACGACTTCCACGGGGATGATTTCCACTTCGCGGATGAGCTGTTCGCGCATGTTCATGCGGCGGATGAAATGGGTGGGGATGCTCATTTCATTCAGGCGTGTGAAGATAAGCTCGGAGATACGGTTATTGAGCACGCCCTTGCCGTCGATCACTTCCATTTTCTGGGCGTTGAAGGCGGTGGTGTCGTCCTTGTAATGGACGATGAGCGTGCCGGGTTCTGGGCCTTCATAGAGGATCTTGGCCTTGCCCTCGTAAATCCGCGTGCGGCGCGTGTTCATGGTCCATTTCCTCATTACGAAATCACATGGCCGGAATCGGTGGCGGCTGGGGGCGACACTAGACCAAGCCATCTGGTGCGGACAACCGCAGGCGACGGTCATTCTGACCTCAATCCATACACCATTTGCCGCAGCCTTATGGCAAAAAATACGCCCGCGCGGGTTGATTTGGAGCAAGCGGAGGGCTATCTGTGGGGGTAGGGTGAATTGGAATTTTCCAATCAGATCAATGGAGAAGCGGTGATGAGCACGTTTGATAAGCGCCGGGATGGGTTTGAATCGAAGTTTGCCCATGACGAAACGTTGAAGTTCAAGGCTGCTGCCCGCCGCAATAAGCTGCTGGGTTTTTGGGCAGCCGACAAGCTGGGGCTTTCGGGGCCGGAGGCTGAGGCCTATGCCAAGTCCGTGGTGGTGGCTGACCTTCAGGAAGCCGGGGATGACGATGTTTTCCGCAAAGTGCGGGCGGATTTTGACGCCAAGGGTGTGGCCCAGTCGGATCACCAGATCCGGCACAGCATGGACGAGTTGATGGCCACGGCCATCGAGCAGATCCGCAGCGAGGCCTAAGTGGTGATGCGCGGTTCCACACTTTGCGAGCGGCTTGCGGATGGCAAGCCGCTTTTTTCGTCTTGGGCTTCGCTTCCGGGCCGCTTCCACGCTGATATATTGGCGCGCGGGGATTGCGATGCTGTGACCATCGACATGCAGCATGGGGCGATCGGGTTTTCTGAAGCGGTTACGCTGATCGGGGCCGTTGCCCAGGCGGGCAAGCCTGCCGTGGCGCGGGTGCCTGTTGGGGATATGGGCATGATCGGCCGGCTTCTGGATGCTGGGGCCGAGGGGTTGATCGTTCCCATGATCGAGACGGCCGCGCAGGCGGCAGCTTGTGTGGAGCAGGCGAAATATCCGCCGCTGGGGGGCCGCAGCTGGGGGGCATATCTGGCCATTTCCGCTTCGGGCTTGTCGCCGGCTGAGTATTTGCGGCAGGCCAATTCTCGCGTGCGGTTGTTTGTGATGATCGAAACGCGGCGTGGGCTTGAGGCATTGGATGAGATTCTGGCAGTGCCCGGCATTGACGGGATTTTTGTGGGGCCGACGGATTTGTCGATCTCGCTTTCCAAGGGTGCCTCCATTGATGTGTTTGAGCCGGAGCCTTTTGCGGCGGCCCAGCATATTGCGGCGCGGTGTGCGGCAGCGGGGCTGGTTGCGGGCATTTATGCCGGATCGCCCGAGGCGGCGCGCAAGATGGCCGGGATCGGTTATCGGTTCATCACTTTGGGCAATGATGTGACCATGTTTACCGCTGGCATTGCGGATGCGTTCCGGCTGGCGCGTGGGGTTTGATTTCTGCGTCATTTGCGGTGACAATGAGTGATGGATCAGATGACGCCTGAAGCTTCCGCCCGCGAAGCCGCCTTGGAGCGGCTGGTTGACCTTACCCTTGCCGCCGGCAGTGTGAGTTCGCAGACGGACAAATATTTCACCAATACCGCGCGCATTGTGATGGCGGCGGGGGATGCTGAAGTGACCTATGCGCTGTTCATGCGGCGGCGCGTGATTGCGGCTTTGGAACCTGCCATTCGGCTGGTGCAGCGGCTGGTGCCGGAGGCCAAGGTGAAGCGGTTTTTTGCCGATGGGGAACTGGTTCCTTCTGAAGTGAAAATGCTGGAAATTACCGGGCCGATGTCGCGGCTTTCGGAAGTGGAGACGCTGTTTTTGCAAAAAACGGGGTTTCCCTGTGTGGCTGCCAATAATGCCTATGAAATGGTGCGGGCATTGCCGTCGGCTTCTTTCATGGACATGCACGCCCGCCACGGCACGGGGGCGGATATGAATTATTTGGGTGCTTATGGTGCCGCGATTGGTTCGGAAGCGGCACGGGCGCAGAATCCGGATGTGAAGGGGTTCACGGGTTCCTCGCAGGATATGACGGCGGCGTTTTTCGGTTCGCATTCCGGCATGGGAACGATGCCGCATGCGCTTGTCGGGTTCACCAAGGGCGATGTGCTGGCGGCGATGAAGCTGTTTCATCGCACGATCCCGGAAGCCAAGGCCTTTACCGCCTTGGTGGATTACATAGGTGCCGAAATCACCGATAGCTTGCGTTGCGCCCAGTGGTTTTATGAGGAGGCCAAGCTCGATCAGGTGGGCAAGGTGTTCAGCGTGCGGCTGGACACGCATGGCGGACGTTTTGCCGAGGGGCTTGATTATGAGCGTTCGGTGGAGATTGTGGGCGAGTGGCTGAAGGTTTCGGGCGAGTACAATATCGTTGAGAAGGTGCTGGGGCAGCGGGCGTTTTTGCTCGATCCCAACAATATCCTCGTCGATAAGGTGCGGCGTATTTTGTTCGGCAAGGGTGTCTCGGTGGCGTCGCTTATCCACGTTCGCCGTGCGCTGGATGCGGCGGGTTTTGATCGGGCGATGATTGTGGGGTCGTCTGGGTTCGATCCGCAAAAGTGCCAGATCTTCGGTGCCGCCAATGCGCCGATTGATATGGTGGGAACGGGGAGCTTTTTGCCTGCCACGTTGACGGAGACTTATGCCACGGCGGATATTATTGCCTATGATGGCGAGGCGCGGGTGAAGGTGGGGCGGGAGTTTTTGTTGGGCGGGTGAGAACTGGTTTCCAGTTTTCGCTGAAATGATGGTGAGGTTCACTTTTCAAAGAGCGCCGCGCAAGCTTGAGATGGTTTGCGTGATTTTCTTTTCAAGGTGTTACGCGCCGAATACCCGCGCGAAAATCGTGTCTACGTGTTTGAAGTGATAATCGAGGTTGAACAGCGCCTCTAGTTCAGCCGCGCTCATGTGCGCTGCCACTTCTGCGTCCGCTTTCAGCAAATCGAGGAAGTTGCCTTGGCCGTGCCAGACGGGCATGGCGTTGCGTTGGACGGCCTTATAAGAATCCTCGCGGCTCATGCCTTTTTGGGTCAGCGCCAGCAGCACGCGTTGGGAGTGGATGAGGCCGCCTAAGCGGTCTAGATTCTTTTGCATGTTGGCGGGGTAGATCATCAGCTTGGCGATGACGCCGGTGAGGCGTTTGAGGGCGAAGTCTAAATGCACCGTCGCATCCGGGCCGATGCCGCGTTCTACCGATGAATGGGAGATGTCGCGTTCGTGCCAGAGGGCCACGTTTTCCATCGCCGGATAAACCGCTGAGCGCACGAGGCGGGCGAGGCCGGTTAGGTTTTCCGTCAACACCGGATTGCGCTTGTGGGGCATGGCGGAGGAGCCTTTTTGGCCTTCTGAGAAGAACTCCTCGACTTCCAGAACTTCCGTGCGTTGCAGATGGCGGATTTCGGTGGCGAGGCGTTCGACGCTGGAGGCCACCACGCCCAACACGGCGAAGAACATGGCGTGGCGATCACGCGGGATGATTTGGGTGGATACGGGTTCCACCGCAAGGTTCATGGCTTTCGCCACGTGGGCTTCCACATGCGGGTCGATATTGGCGAAGGTGCCGACGGCACCGGATATGGCGCAGGTGGCGACTTCTTCGCGGGCGGCGACGAGGCGGGCGCGGGCGCGCTGGAATTCGGCGTGGGCATAAGCGAGTTTGACGCCGAAGGTGGTAGGCTCGGCGTGGATGCCGTGGCTGCGGCCGATTGTTGGCGTGAATTTGTGTTCCAGCGCGCGGGTTTTGAGGGCGGCGAGCAGTTCGTCGATATCGGCGATGAGCAGATCGGCCGCGCGGGCGAGCTGGACGTTGAGGCAGGTGTCCAGCACGTCGGAACTCGTCATGCCTTGATGCACGAAACGGGCTTCGGGGCCGACGATTTCCGACAGGTGCGTGAGGAAGGCGATGACATCGTGCTTGGTTTCGCGCTCGATCTCGTCAATGCGGGCGACATCGAAAATGGCGTTGCGGGCTTTTTCCCAGATGGTTTGGGCGGCGGCCTTCGGGATGGTGCCGAGTTCGGCCATGGCATCGGCCGCGTGGGCTTCGATTTCAAACCAGATGCGGAAGCGGGCCTGCGGTTCCCAGATCGCGGTCATTTCAGGGCGGGAATAACGGGGGATCATGGGGGGATTCCTTTGCACGCGGCAGATGAGCTGGTGGTAGCGGGTGACGTGGAAAAGGGCAAGCGGGTGCGACCGGTTGAGCCGGTGAGCGGGGAGGCAGGGCACCCGGCAAAAGCGCGGGGTGGAGTAGTAAGAGAGCGCCTTGCGGGGTGCCCTGCAGCAGCGTTGTTCCGCAACTGGCCGTCGAACAGGCGCTTATCTCCGTGGGCGGTGGCTCGCGGGGGCCGGTGCCTTTGAACGCCTTGTGGTCCGGCGCTTGGGCGCGACAGGGTGCGCCGGGGGTTCAGGGAGAGCGCAAGCACGGCCCAGGGGATCCGGACTTGCGGGACCGTTATTCCCGCTTACCCGACCGCTGTCTCCCTGCCCGCCGAAGTCAGGCGGTCTAGCTCCGCCTCCCCTGGGGCGGGGATGAATAAATGCCTAGCATGGGATGGGAATAAAGTCAAGAGCGAACTGGTTTGCGGCCTATGGCTTTTTGAACATCGTTGAATTGTCGCATGAACCAAAGTGTTTCCGGGCAAATCCATGAAAGGACCTCTTCCATGTTTTTCAGTTCTTTCATGGGGCTTTTGTCAAAAACGGCACCATGGTGTGCGATGCGGTTTCGCCAATGGCGAAATTGATCAATTTTATCATAGGCTTGTTGCCGTGAAATATCGGTTGGGATATGCGGAAAGGCTTCCTGAAGTCCGTCTTGCCAAAGCTGGCTCTCGAACCATGACGTTAGGATATGGCACCAGAAGCCGAGCGACATTGCCGCAATGATGTGATTGATCGTTAGTTGGGGGCCGTGATCTCGTTGGCATTTGCGAATGACAGCTTCCAATTCGTTCTTCAAGCGGTTTGGCAGGGGACTGAAAAAGGCGCTGCTGGCGTACCAGTCTGGACCGAATTTATTTGCTAGGCTGTGGTGAAGGCGGTTTCTGATGGCGACTTCGACGATTTGCGCGGGAAAATAAAAGGCCTCAC
>CAJBCQ010000166.1 GCA_903951595.1 uncultured Hyphomicrobiales bacterium
CGCTGCCTGATTGACGGCAACCATGTGCCCAAGCTTTTGATGCTGCCCGGTGAAGCGATTGTGAAGGGCGATGCCAAAAGCCTTTCCATCGCGGCGGCTTCCGTAGTGGCCAAGGTGACGCGCGACCGGATAATGCTGGCATTGGCGGACACGCATCCCGGCTATGGCTTTGAGAGCCACAAGGGCTATGGCACGCCACAACATCTAGCCGCCCTTGCAAGCCTCGGCCCCTGCCCCATCCACAGACGCAGCTTTGCCCCGGTGGCGAAGTTTTTTGGCCGTGAGAAGGTGGTGGAGGTGCAGGGGGAGATGTTTGATTGATCCAGCCCCTGCCGTCAGCCCGGCCCCCGAGCCGGGCCAGGGCTTTGGCAACTGCTGCGCCTCCATTTTGAAGCTGCAAGCCCCGTCCCGGGTCTGCGCTTCGCTTCGCCCGGGATGACGATCGGGAATGGGAATTTTCATTGTCTTTTCTTCCCTTGAATCACCCGCATCACGCTTCATTAACCATCAAATCCGAAAACGATTCACGCTGAGTCCCGAAAGATTCACCATGTCACTCCAAGCCGTCAGTTGCGTATCGGAGTTGAGTTGCCATGGGTTTTGCCACCAAGCCGGACATTGGTCCGTTGCTCGACCAGATTTTCGTGGGCGATTGCCTTGAAGAGCTGAAGAAGATCCCGTCAAAGTCGGTGGATCTCGTCTTCGCGGACCCGCCTTATAATCTACAGCTTGCCAGCGACCTTTACCGACCGGACCAGAGCAAGGTCGATGCGGTGGATGATGCGTGGGACAAGTTCACCGATTTTGCGACCTATGATGCCTTCTGCAAAGCCTGGCTTGCCGAATGTCAGCGGGTGCTGAAGGATACGGGCACGCTGTGGGTTATTGGCAGCTATCATAATATTTTCCGCGTTGGCACGGTGATGCAGGATTTGGGCTATTGGGTGCTAAATGATGTCATCTGGCGCAAGAACAACCCGATGCCGAATTTCCGCGGCAAGCGGTTCACCAATGCCCATGAGACACTCATCTGGGCGGCGAAAAGCCAGAACCAGAAGGGCTATACCTTCAATTATGAAGCGATGAAGTCGCTCAATGATGATTTGCAGATGCGTTCGGATTGGCTGTTGCCGATCTGCAATGGCGGTGAGCGGTTGAAGGATAAAGCTGGCAACAAGGTGCATCCGACGCAGAAGCCCTTAGCCCTTTTGCAGCGCATTCTCATCGCCTCCACCAACACTGGTGATGTGGTGCTAGACCCGTTCTTTGGCACCGGCACCACAGGTGCGGCGGCCAAGGCCTTGGGGCGGCATTTCATCGGCATTGAACGCGACGAGACCTATGCGGAAGCAGCGCGCGAGCGGCTTGCCGAGACAGAGGTTTTGCCGATGGATAGCTTGCGCGTGACCACGGGCAAGCGGGCGGAACCGCGCATTCCGTTTGGTTCGCTCATCGAGCGTGGGCTGGTGAAGCCCGGTTCAACACTTTATGACCCCGGTCATCGCGCCATTGCCAAGGTGCGCGCGGATGGCTCACTGGTGTGCCGTGATGCCACCGGTTCCATTCACAAGATGGGGGCGTGGGCGCAAGGGGCTGAAGCCTGCAATGGCTGGACCTTCTGGCATGTGCGCCAAGGCAAGGATTATGTGCTGATTGACGAGCTGCGCCAACAGGTGCGTTCGGAAATTGGCAACGCCTAAGGCTTTTTCTTCTTCAGCACATCCGCACCCAAGGCCGCAGCGACGGCCTTGCGCATGACACTCGGGAGAGCCTCGTTTGCGAGGCTCTCTCTTTTTGCCCAATGGTAATCCGGGCCCGGCAGTTTTTTGGGTGGAGCCGCGTTCCAGATTGCCAGTTCAAGATGGAAATGCGTGAAGGTGTGGGTGACGCGAAGGCCGGTGTCTGAACCGCCGAAGAGGTTCTCACTTGCATCTGCCCAGCCCGATGATGGCATTTCGAGCATGCCGCCGAGCAGGCCCTTGTCGGAGCGGCGGCGCAGGAGGACTGCGCCGTCGGCGCGTTCGATCCACCAAGCGATGCCGTGACGATGCGGCACCTTGGGCTTCTGCTTCCGGCGCGGCAGGCTTTCGGCGATGCCGAGGCGTTTTGCCTGACACGACAATTCCCATGGACATAGTCGGCAATCGGGATTCTTCGGCGTGCAGATGCCGGAGCCGAGGTCCATCATGGCTTGTGCGAAATCTCCTGCGCGTTTTGCCGGCACGAGGCTTTGGGTAATCTCACGCACTTGCAGTTTCACATCCGGCAGTGGGGTTTCCAGGGCAAAGGCGCGCGTGATGACGCGCTCCACATTGCCATCGACTGCGGCTTGGCGTTCATCATAGGCGATGGCCGCAATGGCGCCTGCCGTGTAGGGACCGATGCCGGGAAGTTCGAGCAAGCCATCGCGCGTTGTGGGGAAGATTCCGTCAAGTTTTTCAGCCACATGAATGGCGCAGGCGTGCAAATTGCGCGCCCGGGCATAATAGCCCAACCCCGCCCAAGCCTGCATCACTTCCTCACGCGGGGCAGCGGCAAGTGCTTTCACATGGGGCCAGCGTTTGAGGAAGGCTGCGAAATAGGGCTTTACGGTGGTCACATTGGTTTGCTGCAGCATGATTTCGCTGAGCCAGACGCGGTAGGGGTCTGCCAGCTCATTCGGTTTGGCCCGCCAGGGCAGGTCGCGCCGGTGGGCGTCGTACCATGTGAGCAATTTGGCGCTCAAATCCGCTTTTTCTCGCGCCAAGGCCAGCCTCCCCCTATAATCGGCCATCGATGGAACAGTTGGGCAAACATTTCAAGAAAATCGCAGGCGCGGCCCTGACGCGCCACGGCTTTGCCTATGCCGATTTGCTGGCGCATTGGCCCGATATTCTGGGGCCTGAGCTTTCGCGCCATTGCCTGCCAGAAAAGCTTTCCTTTCCGCGTGATCCTTCCGGCACTGCCAAGACGGGTGGCACGCTGACGCTCAGGGCGCGTTATGGCCGGGCGCTGGATGTGCAATATTCGGCACC
>CAJBCQ010000167.1 GCA_903951595.1 uncultured Hyphomicrobiales bacterium
ACCCGGACCGCTCTGTGGACCGGGGCGATTGCACTTGTCGCGCTGGCGACTTTGCAGGTGCTATGATGGGCCAGACGGGAGACAAATCCATGCTGACGAATAAGCGCATCCTGCTCATCATCGGCGGCGGCATCGCGGCCTATAAGAGTCTCGAACTCATCCGTCGGCTGAAGGATGAAGGGGCCAGTGTTCGGGTGGTGCTCACGCGCGCGGGCGCTGAATTCGTAACACCCCTTTCGGTAGCAAGCCTTTCGGGTGAAAAGGTGATGAGCGAGCTTTTCGATCTCACGGATGAAACTGAAATTGGCCATATCCAGCTATCGCGGCAGGCTGATCTTCTCGTGGTGGCCCCGGCCACCGCTGATCTTCTGGCCAAGATGGCGCATGGTCATGCCAATGATCTGGCAACGACAGCCCTTCTGGCCACCGACAAGGGCGTGTTGGTGGCACCTTCCATGAATGTTCGCATGTGGCAGCATGCGGCAACCCAGCGCAATGTGGCGCAGCTTCGTGCGGATGGCGTTTTATTTGCAGGCCCGGATGAGGGAGCCATGGCCTGTGGCGAATTCGGACCCGGACGCATGGCCGAAGTGCCTGCGATTATGGATGCCATCAAGCTCGCTCTTTCAGGTTCTGCGGCACGGCCCTTGAGCGGCAAGCATGTGCTGGTGACGGCAGGGCCGACACGCGAGCCGATTGATCCAGTGCGTTTCATCTCCAACCACTCATCTGGCAAGCAAGGCTATGCGATTGCGGCTGCGGCAGCGGCAGCGGGTGCGCGGGTGACTTTGGTTTCAGGGCCGGTGGAGCTTCCAGTACCTTTTGGAGTCATGCGGGTTCAAGTTGAGACCGCGACCGAAATGCTCAAAGCCTGCGAGGCAGCATTGCCTGCTGATTTAGCCATTTTTGCCGCCGCTGTGGCCGATTGGCGGGTGAAGAATGTGGGCGGAGAGAAGCTTAAAAAGCAGGCATGGTCCGATGGGCTCAAGCTTGATTTCACCGAAAACCCAGACATTCTCAAAACCATCAGTGTGCGGACAAAATTGCGCCCCAGCCTGTGCGTGGGCTTTGCTGCCGAGACTGCGAATGTGATTGAAAACGCCAAGGCAAAGCTTGCCGCGAAATCCTGCGATCTCATTGTCGCCAATGATGTTTCAGCGACAGCTGGGGTTTTTGGTGGGGCGCAGAACACGGTGAGCCTTGTGACGGCCAAAGGCGTTGAGGCTTGGCCGCGCATGGACAAGGCGGATGTGGCGCGCAAATTAGTGGCGCGCATGGCGGAGATGCTTTCATGAGTGCTGCTGTTTCCATTGGTGTGATGCGGCTTGAGCATGGCAAGGATTTGCCATTGCCGCGTTATGAAACCGCCGATGCGGCGGGCATGGATTTGCGAGCCGCAGTGGATGCACCCGTGACCTTGTTGCCGGGTGCGCGCGCCTTGGTGCCGACGGGCATCTGCATTGCGTTACCATCCGGCTTCGAAGCCCAGGTACGTCCGCGTTCCGGGTTGGCGTTGAAGCAAGGGATCACCTGCCTGAACTCACCGGGTACGGTGGATGCTGATTACCGTGGCGAAATCCGCGTCATTCTCATCAATCATGGTGCTGAGCCTGCGGTGATCTCGCGCGGGGACCGCATTGCCCAGATGGTGATTGCGCCTGTAACGCAAGGTGTTTGGCGGGAAGTGGATCATCTTGATGATACAGTACGTGGGGCCAATGGCTTTGGCTCGTCGGGTGTGAAATGACATGGCAGCCCTGACCGACGCCGAGCTTGAGCGTTATCAGCGGCATTTGCTGCTGAAGGAAGTGGGTGGGCCTGGCCAACAGAAGCTCAAATCGGCGCGCGTGCTGGTGATCGGCGCGGGTGGGCTTGGGGCACCTGTGCTGCTTTACCTCGCCGCTGCCGGAGTGGGCACGCTTGGCATTGTGGATTTCGACCGCGTGTCGCTGTCGAATTTACAGCGCCAGATCATCCATGTGACGGCGGCGGTGGGGGAGCTTAAAACAGACAGCGCGCGGGCCGCGATTGGCGCCCTCAATCCGCATGTGAAGGTCGAGATCCATGAGATGCGGGTGCAAGCCGACAATGCGCTCGATCTCATCTCGGCTTATGACATTGTGGTGGATGGCTCGGATAATTTTGCCACGCGGTTTCTGGTGAGTGATGCGTGCTATCTAGTCGGCAAAACACTTGTCTCAGCCGCGGTTGGTCAATTTGACGGGCAGATTTCAACCTTCAAGCCGCATCTGAGAAAAGCTGATGGCACGCCTTATCCGAGCTATCGGTGCCTCAACCCAGAAGCCCCACCACCGGGGGTCATTCCGGCTTGTGCGGAAGCGGGCATTATTGGGGCGCTTACCGGCATTATTGGATCCTTGCAGGCGATGGAAGTGATCAAGGAAATTCTTGGCATTGGGGAAAGTCTTGCCGGGAGGCTTTTGCTATATGATGCGCTGGCGGCACGAAGCTTCATGGCTGGATTGTCATGGGATCCGTCCAATCCGCTCAATGGCCGTGATGCGACGATCCGGGATCTGTCGCACCACAAGGCTTAATCGTTGGTAGTTTCAAGATCAGCAGGCTGCGGCATGGAGATGACGTTGTAGCCAGAATCTACATAATGGATTTCACCCGTCACACCACCTGAAAGCGGCGAGAGCAGATAGAGCGCGGCTCCGCCCACTTCTTCCAGCGTGATCGGGCGGCGCAGCAAGGAATGCTTGGCCTGATAGTTGAACATCACACGCGCATCGCCAACACCGGAACCGGCAAGGGTTCGCATGGGGCCTGCGGAAATCGCGTTCACGCGGATGGCATTGGGTCCATAATCAGCCGCCAAATAGCGCACGGAAGCCTCCAGAGCGGCCTTGGCTACACCCATCACATTGTAATTCGGCATCACCCGGGTAGAGCCGCCATAGGTGAGGGTAATCATGGATCCGCCTTCATTCATGATAGCGGCTGCACGCTTGGCGATTTCGGTGAAGGAGAAGCAGGAGATGAGCATGGTGCGGGCAAAATTCTCGCGCGAGGTTTCCGCATAGCGGCCCTTCAATTCCGATTTGTCGGAATAGGCAACGCAATGAACCACGAAATCGATCTTGCCCCAGACTTTCTGCAAATCCTCAAACACCGCATCCACCGTGGCGATATCTTCGACATCACAAGGCAGCACAATGTGAGACCCGGCTTCTTCAGCCAAAGGCTTGACCCGGCGGCCAAAGGCTTCGCCCTGATAGGTGAAGGCGAGTTCAGCGCCCTCAGTGCGAAGCTGCTTGGCGATGCCCCAGGCGATGGAATGGTCATTGGCCACCCCCATCACAAGGCCACGCTTGCCCTTCATCAACCCGGCAGTGCGTTGCTCAATCATGTTAACCCCCAGAAACCCTAAATCAGCTCAGCCATTATGGCGCTGGAAAACCAGCGAAGCATTGGTGCCACCAAAGCCGAAGCTGTTGGAAAGCACCGTATCGATCTTGGCATTGTCCACCCGCTTGCGCAGGATCGGCACATCGGCGAAATCGGGATCGATTTCTTCGATATTGGCGCTTTCGCAAAGGAAGTTGTTCTGCATCATGAGAAGGCAATAGATCGCCTCCTGCACGCCGGTTGCCCCCAGTGAGTGACCGGTGAGGGATTTTGTGGATGAGATCGGCGGAATCTTGGTGCCGAAAACTTCCCGGATGGCTTCAATTTCCTTGGCATCGCCCACGGGCGTGGATGTGCCATGCGGGTTGATATAATCGATCTGGCCCTGCACGTCCTTCAAAGCCATGCGCATGCAGCGCACCGCGCCTTCGCCGGATGGGGCGACCATGTCATAGCCATCCGAAGTCGCGCCATAGCCCACGAGTTCGCCATAAATCTTGGCACCACGCGCCTTGGCGTGTTCCAGTTCTTCCAGCACCACGGTGCCAGCACCGCCGGCAATCACAAAACCATCGCGGTTCTTGTCATAGGCGCGTGAGGCCTTGGTGGGGGTGGCGTTATATTTGGACGACATCGCACCCATGGCGTCGAACAGAACCGAGAGCGTCCAGTCGAGTTCCTCGCCGCCACCTGCGAACATCACATCCTGCTTGCCCCATTGGATGAGTTCAGCCGCATTGCCAATGCAATGGGCGGAAGTGGCACAGGCGGAGGAGATGGTGTAGTTCACGCCGCGAATGCCAAAGGGGGTGGCAAGGGTTGCCGAATTGGTGCTGGACATGGCCGCAGGCACGGCAAAGGGGCCGACACGCTTGGGGCCTTTTTCGCGCGTGGTGTCGGCGGCATTCACCACCGTGCGCGTGGATGGCCCGCCGGAGCCCATGATGAGACCGGTGCGGTCGTTCTTCACATCTTTTTCATCAAGGCCTGAATCAGTGATGGCCTGCTGCATGGCGACATAGTTCCAGGCCGCACCATCGCCCATGAAGCGGCGCACGCGCCGATCGACCAGCGCGTCGAGATCCACATTGGGTGCCCCATGCACATGGCAGCGGAAGCCCAAGCGTTCATAATCTTCGGCCTTCACAATGCCCGAGCGGGCGTCGCGCAAGGACGCGGTCACTTGCTCAACATTGCCGCCAATGCTTGAAACGATGCCGATGCCGGTGACGACAACACGCCGCATGTTTGTTCTCCCAATCCGAAAAATGATTAGCTGGCGCTCGGCGCATCTGCCCCGAACAGGCCGACGCGCAAATCGGTCGCGGTATAGATGGTCTGGCCGTCGGCGCGCAATTCAGCATCCGCGATGCCCATATTGAGCTTACGCAAGATCACGCGCTTTAAGGTGACGACATATTCCACTTTCTTGACGCTGGGCACCACCATGCCGGTGAATTTGACCTCGCCGACACCCAGCGCACGACCGCGGCCGGGGGCACCCATCCAGCCCAGAAAGAAGCCCAAAAGCTGCCACATGGCATCCAGCCCAAGGCATCCTGGCATCACGGGATCGCCCTGGAAATGGCAAGGAAAGAACCACAGGTCGGGGTGAACATCCAATTCGGCGCGAATCTCGCCCTTGTCGTTGAGGCCACCCTTATCGGAAATATGGGTGATGCGGTCGAACATCAGCATCGGGGGCAGCGGCAGCTGGGCGTTGCCGGGGCCGAATAATTCGCCGCGTCCGCAAGACAGGAGTTCTTCGTAGGTGAAACTCGATTTTTTCTCTGACATGCCGCCATCTTTCAAAATTGCGGCCTTTGCCTAGCACAGGCCGGGTGTTGAGACAAAGCCTGAGCTGACCCCTGATTTGCGCAGCCTGCCCAGCTTATGGTAAGACAATCTGCCCCAGAGGCAATTGATCCTTTTGCCGGAACCTAAGATCTGATGAGCCAGACTGCCATTCACGAGAAATTGCGCCTTGCGGGCCTTCGGCCCACGCGCCAGCGGCTGGCGCTGGCTGGCTTGCTGTTTGGCAGCGGGGATCGTCATGTCAGTGCTGAATCGCTGCATGCGGAGGCCTTAAAGGCGCGCGCGGGCGTTTCGCTTGCCACCGTCTACAATACGCTCAATCAGTTTACGCAAGCCGGGCTTTTGCGCGAAGTGGCGATTGAAGGCGCGCGCAGCTATTTCGACACGAATGTGTCCAACCACATCCACTTTTTCCTCGAAGATGAAGAGCGGCTGGTGGACATTCCGGTGGCTGATCTTGACATCAAGGGTCTGCCGCAAGCGCCTTCAGGGCGTGAAATCAGCCGGATTGACGTGATCATCCGGTTGGCCCCCGTCAAGGCTTAATCGCCGAAGGTTTCGCCGGGATAGACCCCGAAAAGCATGTTCTGGCTCACAAAACCGTCATAGCCTCCGGCTGAAATGGCACACCAGACGCCGTTACAGGATTCGACCTCACCCTGTACCCCCGGCTCCAAACGCGCCACAAGGGCGGCGGTGGCTTGTGGCCTGCGGCGCAATTCGACGACGATATCGGTTTTCCAAGGTGCGATGAGGATGGTGCGGGTGCCGCTGAGCAAGGATTTATAGACCCAGCCCTCCGCACCGGCACTGTCACGGATGCGCCGCCAATGCTCAAATTCCGCCACGATTTCAACTGGCGTGCCTTTGCGCTGGTAGACGTAAAGCACCCCATGGTCGCTGGAAGGCCCACGGCGGACATTGGTGTTGTCATTTTTCAGGCTGACAAAGCGGGGAACGGGAAGGCCGGAAGGCCCGATTTTGCTCGTGCTTTGGGGCTCCTGCGGGCTTGCCGCCACGGCCCCCGGCACCACCGTGTCCGGTGATCTTGGCCCCATAATGGCCCAAGCTGTCAACAAAAGCACCCCAAGCGAGGCTAGGGCCAGCAGAGCCTGCCCCACTCGGCCCGTTTTCGTGCCCGGCACTGACAAAGTAATCCTGTCCTCCCAAAGGCCAATGCTTTGGCCATTATCTTCTTTTTCCGAGGCCTTGCGTCATAGGTCAAGCCCAGTTTACACCAAGTTCATGAAACAACCGGAACATGAGTCCGGGGCTTTTCCAAGTTCAAGAGGGTTTTTCCAAATGCCCAAGCGCAAGCCGCTGGTTATTGTCACCCGAAAGCTTCCCGATGTGGTTGAAACCCGCATGCGGGAACTGTTCAATACGCGGCTGAACACCGAAGATCGGCCCATGACACAAGCCGAGCTCATCGCGGCGGTGAAAGAGGCCGAAGTGCTGGTGCCCACGGTGACCGACCGGATCGACAAGGCGGTGATCAATCAGGCCGGCGAGCAGATGAAGCTCATCGCCAATTTCGGCAATGGCGTGGACAATATTGATGTCGAAACGGCCATTGCGCGTGGCATCACCGTCACCAACACGCCGGGGGTTTTGACCGAAGACACCGCCGATATGACGCTGGCGCTGATTTTGGCTGTGTCGCGCCGCGTGATTGAAGGCGCTAGCGTCATCGGGCTCGACAATACTTGGGAAGGCTGGTCGCCCACCTGGATGCTCGGCCATCGCATTACGGGCAAGCGGCTTGGCATTATCGGCATGGGGCGCATCGGGCAGGCGGTGGCGCGGCGCGCCAAGGCCTTTGGCCTGCAAATTCATTATCACAACCGCAAACCCGTCCATGCCAAGATCGAGGAAGAGCTGGAGGCCACCTATTGGGAAAGCCTCGACCAGATGCTGGCGCGGATGGACATTGTGTCGGTCAACTGCCCGCACACGCCCGGCACCTATCATTTGCTCTCCGCACGCCGTTTGAAGCTGATGCGGCCGGATGCCATTCTGGTGAACACCGCGCGCGGCGAAGTGATTGATGAAAACGCATTGGCGCGGATGCTGGAAGCCAATGAGCTGGGTGGCGCGGGGCTAGACGTGTTCGAACATGAGCCGGCGGTGAACCCGCGTTTGATCAAGTGCAAGAAGGCGGTGCTTTTACCGCATATGGGTTCGGCCACAATCGAGGGCCGGGTGGATATGGGCGAGAAGGTGATCATCAATATCAAGACGTTCATTGATGGGCATAAGCCGCCGGACAGAGTGCTGCCCGCGATGCTCTGACAATAGCCGGCAGCCCGGCTCTGCCCCCGGAACAAGTCCAGGGTAGGGCCGGGATGAGGTTTAGCGGCGGATCAATATATCCATCAGCCAATGCCGCACGGCATCGGCTGTTTCCTCCGGTGCTTCCAAAGTGGGCAAATGCCCCACATCTTCCAATTCCACAAACCGCGCGTTTGGCATTGCCGCACTCATCCGCAATCCGTCCAAGCTTGGTGAATAGCGATCGCCCTTGCCCCACAGCAAAAGGGATGGGCAGGTGATGGGCTCCAGATCACCCCAACGATCGGGACGGATGGTCAGTGCGTCATTGTGGCGGGCGATGGTTTCGGGATTCGTGGCAAGCCCCATGCGGATGAAAGTCTGTTTGGCAGTTGCACCCTCTGGAGACGCGGGTGAGGTAATGGTTTCGGCCATGTCACGGATCAAGCCTTCGTGGTCACCACCGCGCAGGCGTTCGGAGCGTTTCACCCCACCTGCCGGATTGGAGGCAGGGCCTGCGCCTGCGCCGATGATCATCAGGCCCCTCACGCGATTCGGTGCACTAAGCGCCACTTCGCGCGCCACATGGCCGCCGAAACTGGTGCCGCCGATGAGGAATTTTTCAGGTGCCTTGGCCAGCACATCGGCGACACAGAGCGGCAGCGTGTCGCCATCCGGCACCAACACCAGCGGCTCGACCAAATCTGTGATTTCCGCAATGAGGCGCGCATAAAGCCTGTCATCGCAGCCGAGCGCAGGGATGAGAATGAAAAACGGTTTTGCCATGCGATGACCTTACCAAGAAAAAGGGCCCCGGAAAACCGGAGCCCTTTTCGATTTCATATTCAGCGGTGAAGCTTACTCAGCCGGAGCTTCTTCGCCCTGCTTGCCGGACAAGTCTTCGCCGGTGGCCTGATCGACAACCTTCATCGACAGACGCACCTTGCCGCGCTGATC
>CAJBCQ010000168.1 GCA_903951595.1 uncultured Hyphomicrobiales bacterium
GCCAGACGCAAGGCGCTGGCAAGTGCCTCGAAATGGGCAACCACGGCTTGCGGCCCTTGCAGCGCATGCGCCAGCACCGCGCCAGCTTGGGCCACAAGGTCAGCACCCAATCGGATGGCTTTGGCTGCATCCATGCCTGTTCGCACGCCACCTGAGCCGATCAGGGGCATTTGCGGTAGTGCTTGCTTTACGCCTTGAAGGGCGAGGGCTGTGGGTAGCCCCCAATCGCGGAAAGTTTCGGCAAGCTTCGCAAGATTGGCATCGGTTGTCATGGAGCCTTCCACGGCAGCCCAACTTGTTCCGCCCGCGCCGGCCACATCAATGGCCGCCACACCGCAATTTGCCAGCCGCCGGGCTGTCGTAGGTGAAATGCCAAAACCCACCTCCTTAACGATAATCGGTGTTTCCAGCTTGGTGCATGCGGCCTCAATGGCGGCTTCAACGCCGTGCCAATCGGTGTTGCCGCCGATTTGAAGCGCTTCCTGAAGCGGGTTGAGATGCAGGATGAGGGCGTCTGCCTCAATCATCTCAACAGCACGCCGCAGCTCCTCCAATCCAAATCCATGCACCAGCTGCACGGCACCCAAATTCGCGTAAATCGGGGCCGTGGGTGCGCGGCGGCGAAGTTGCTTGCCAAGGCCACCCAATTCGCCGCGGCTCAAAGCAACACGCTGTGATCCAACCGCGAAAGCAATGCCCAGAATTTCGGCAGCTTCGGCGAGGTTACCGTTGATTTTTTCAGCTCGTGAAGGTCCGCCAGTCATGGAGCTGATGAGGAAGGGTAGCGCCAGCCGTTTGCCTAAGAATTGAACCGACAAGTCAATGTCGGCAAGGTTTAGCTCTGGCAAGGCTTCATGAACAAAATGGATATTCTCAAAGCCCGCCGTCTTGTCGCGATAATTCACGCGGCCAGAAAGCACCGAGTCCACATGGGCGTTCTTGCGGTGAACATCGTCAGTCACGCGGGCGGCCTTCCAGAATGATGGCAAGAACCATGTGCGGAACGGTTAAAGCTGCCAGTCCAATAAACACGGCTTTCTGCATGGACGCGATCATCTCATCCGCAGGCCCAAATGCGAGTATGGCAGCCAGAGCCATTAGCAAGGAGGCAACCGTATAAAAGCCAGCAATCCTTGCAGCTTGCCGCCGGTTTGCACTGGCACGCCAGATTGCTAGGAAATGCCGTGGGCTATGCAGTGCACAAAAGTAAATGAGAAAGAATATGAGCGGCGGCAAAAACAGCGCACCGATTAGCAGGATTGCAATTTCCAGCGCGTCCCACGGTTGCTTCTGCCAAACGAATCCGATGATGGAGCCACTGATGATCAAGAGCCAAAGGGGGGCGAGCCAAAGCTGGGCTTGGGCAATCTGACGCGCAGCTTCGCCCGAAAGCAGCACATAAATGTCACTGACCGCGCTCACATGGAACATGGCAGGCAGACTTAAAACAGATGCGCCGATGGCTAAACGCTGGGCAAAAGGCTTATCCAGCCAGTCGCCGGCAAAGTGATGGGCTGAGTAGATCAGAAAGATAACAAGTGCCAGCACGGGTGCTGTAAACCAGAACGCCAGAACCAACCCAACGGTTGCCAGATAGGCAGCATGGAAAAGTATCACCGCACGCCAATCACTCATGAGCCCGGCGCGCCGGGCAAGCAGAGGGTCCAACGCCCCATGGGGCAGGCCGATCAATGCCACTCCAAGTGCCAGAGCAAATGTTTGCATGGCAGCACTGGGCGCGGGCATGACCAAGAGAGTGGCCGCGATGGCGGCAAAGCTCAGCCCCGCATGAAGGAAAGTTTCCACTGTAGGATGTTTCGTCATGCAAACCCCTTTAGGCCCACACGGGCAGCCGCTGAAAGGAAGGGCATGGGGGGAAGTGCCGTCATGAGATGGGCAAGATCACGGCTGCGCGCGGCGTCTGACATGAAGCGGGCAAAGGCATCGGGAGTGAGCGCACGAGCCATTCGCAAGAAATAGTCAGCAGCTGAGGTGGGTTGCTTGGTGAGGGCGGACAGAAATACGGCATCCAGCCAAGCCCGCAAAGGTGGCTCGGCCTGCTGCGCCTGCGGTGGGCCGCCGCGCGCCAAGGAGGCGGCGCAGGTTTCGGCCCAGTTCTGGATCCGTAAGAAGGCATAGCCCGTTGCCGATCGCAAAGCACCGGCACCTGCACCCGCACGGACCCATCGGGGATCCTTGGATGGCGGCTCAATCACCTGTCCCATCGGCAGAACCCCATGCTCGCGCCGCAGGATGCGCGCTCTGTTTAGCCCCCGCTGCGTCAATAGAGCTTGAAGTTGGCTGTCGAGGGATGTGGCACTCATGGCGATAGGGCTGAAGCGTGTGAATTCGATCAAGGCGCGGCGAGATGAAAAGGGCAGGGTGTAGGTGAAGTGAAAACCGTATTCATCACATCCCATATCCTCCATCAGGCCCGCTTGGCCTAGTTCGAAACGATCAATCTCGGTTTCCACTTCTACGCCGGAGAAAACCTGGAACAGCTTAGCCTTTATGTGTTGCGGTGTTCTTGTATCCACAACATTTCGGGCAAGCACGCGGTCTTCTCCGATAAGCAGCCGAACACGGTCTGCATCTAGGGCCAACTCGCGCACGGTCTCACCAAGCCTCAGTTGAAAACCTGCATTCTCAATCCGATGCAGCGTTGACTTGTAAAAACGCTCGGCGCGCACGCAGGCATATTGCGAAAGCTCGGCGTGATGCGTGATGGCTCGGCCTTCCGCATTTGAGAAACGCCAGCTTTGCCAACGCTTATCGATGAGGTGCTCGACTGGCGTATTGCCTGCTGACCAGAAGCACCAGGTGCGATCATCTTCAAATGTTTGGCGCGGGTCGATCAGCACAATTTTCAAATGTGGAGATATTTCAGCCAGACGCGCTGCCAGCGAAAGCCCCGCGCAGCCTGCGCCAATAATGGCAAGATCGTGCGTTTCCTCAGCCAAGTGCTTGGCCCCCCGCAAGGTTTGCCCCCGGGCGGTGCTGGATGGCGGCGTGTAAGCGAGGATCATGTTGATGATGCTGGCTGTGCAAATGACGTTGCAGCACGAAAGCCGCTCCCGCTTTCAGGCCAATCGCAATCTTTCGCCTACCCGAAACAACAGCGCGCCGTTCCCAAGGACGATGGCCTTGCGAGGCAATGCGTGTTCCGATGGCGCGATAGACCCTTGCGGCTGTCAAAATGGCAAGTCGGGCACGCGGCGGCAGAAAACCCAGCCCCGCTTCACCGCTTTCATAATAGCGTTCAGCAAGTTGAAGCGTCCGATCTACCGCTTGGCGCGCGCAAGCCTCAAGCGCGCTATTGGGTTTCACCAGAGCATCGGGCGCGATCTCGCCGACCCAAGATGCGGGCAGGTATCGTCGAGCAAGCCCAGCATCCGTGCCAACATCGCGCGCGATGTTGGTAAGCTGCATGGCAATGCCCAGATCAATGGCGAAAGGATATGCTTTCGGGTCGTCAACATCCAGAACCGCGCACATCATCAGCCCGACAGTACCTGCAACGGCATAGGCATAATCCAGAAGGGCAGCTTCATCAGCCAGTGCCACTGGCTTCAAGTCCGTGCGTACTCCTGCAATCAGTGCCTGTAATGCGCCTAATTGAAGCCCGGTTTCGTCACGAAGTGTTAACGCGGCGGCTACGAGGGGATGAGTACGATCACCACTTGAAATCGCATTGGAGAGTGACGCTAACTTTTCATCGGCTGAATTGGGGTCAGTTGCTTCATCTGCCAGATCATCAATTGCGCGGCAGAGCGCATAGAGGCGTGCTGCCCGTTCGCCGTGGCGGGTGCCAAGAAGATGCGAGGCGAAGTGGAAGCTGCGCCCATGCTTTTTCAGAACCGCTTTTGCCGCGCCAGAATGAACCTGCGAAACGAATGCCATGGCTCTACACCGTGCCCATAGAAACAGACGGGGCAAGCAAGCGGTCTAGCACCTTGGCGGAGCTGATGACGCCTGGCAATCCGGCACCCGGATGTGTGCCTGCTCCCACGAGGTATAGTCCTTCTGGGCCTTCGGCCTTGTTGTGGAAGCGAAACCAAGCCGATTGCATGAAGGTGGGCGCAATGGAAAAGCCAGCGCCAGCGGGGCTCAAATAATCATGGGCGAAATCAGCAGGCGTCATGTGAAATGGCGCGCGCACAGACTGCAAGATTCCGGGAAGAACTTTACGGTCAAGCTCGGCGATCACCCGCGCTTGAAAGCGTGGGCCTTCAACCGACCAATCGATATCCGCATCTAGGTTGGGAACAGGTACAAGAGCATAGAAACTGTCGCAGCCTGGGGGTGCGAAGGAAGGATCGGTGGCGGTTGGCCTATGAAGATAGATCGACATATCTTGCGCTAGTGTCTTGCGCTTGAAGATATCGCTCAACAGCCCTTCATAGCGCGGCCCCAGCACAATGGTGTGGTGGGCCACATCCGGCCATTGCCGGTCTGCGCCAAAGAACACCACAAATAGCCCCATGGATTTGCGCGCATGGCGCGTTTTGAAGCGGGCCGATAGCTTGGTGTCCTTGCGTTCCAGCATATGGGCATAAAGATGGGCGGGGTCTGCATTGGAGATCACGGCGTTAGCCTTCAGCCGCTCACCGCTTTCTAACCGAACAGCCGTAACGCTACCTTGGGCCGTCTCGATTTTCGCTATGGTTTCGCCCAGCCGGATTGTAATTCCTTGGCGTCGCATCAGGCCTTCGAGGGCTGCCACCAGCGCACCTGTGCCGCCCATGCAGAAATGAACGCCATGTGCGCGCTCCAGAAAGTGGATGAGGGCGTAAATGCAGGTCGTGTCGAATGGGTTGCCGCCAACCAGCAGCGGTTGGATGGAAAAGGCTTGTCGCAGCTTTTCTGATTTAAGATGGGCGCAAACCAGTTGCCAGACACTGCGATGTGCGCCAAGGCGCAGCATGGCGGGCACGGCGGCAATCATGCGGGTGAGTTTGTGAAAAGGCCTATCCGCCAATTGTTCGTATCCGACGGCATAGATTTCTTTGGAAGCAGAAAGCAGGTTTTGATAGCCGTCCACATCGTCTGGTGCGACACGCCTGATCTCGGAAAGCGTTTCTGGAATTGTGCCGCCATAATCGAAGGTACTGCGGTCTTCATAGATGAAGCGGTACCATGGCTTCATCGGCACCAGCTGAGCATGGTCACGCAGGTTCTCGCCAAAGAGTTCGAAAAGTTCTTCAAACAGGAAAGGTGCGGTGAGGACCGTGGGGCCGGCATCATGGCGAAAGCCTTCGCGTTCAAACACCTGCGCGCGTCCGCCAAGCTTGGGTGCGCGGTCGATGAGAGTGACAGTCCAGCCTTTGGCCCTTGCGCGTAAGGCCGCCGCCATGCCGCCAAAGCCGCCGCCAATAACGATGGCGTGGCTCATGCCGTTTCCGGCTGCAAGCCGAGTGCCAGTCTGATAGGGGCTGCGCGCGCGACCAGTGAATGAGCCAGGCCGGCTGGCAATTCAGCCGCGGTTTGTTCGAAGGCCTCCAGCCGTGCGACGGCTGCTTCGCGCACGGCGCGGCGTGGGTTTGTAATGCCTTTGGCAGCATAGACGGCAACGGCGTTCAATGAGCCATTGGCGGCATCGCGGTCAGCGTCGCCCAAATCATCGAGCATTTGATAGGCAATGGCGAATAGCGTAGCGGCGCGACTGGCAGCACCCAGAAGCGGCTCGCGGCCGGCTGCTATCAACGCAAGTTCCAGCGGTAGTGCGAGAAGAGGGCCTGATTTGGCCGCGGCAATCTGTTCGTAGGTTTCCGGGTCGTCACAGCTTGCGCCGAGACGCAAGTCGTCGCACTGGCCGGAAATGACATGCGCTACCCTCAGATGCACATGCGTGATCATGGATGCGGCTTTCGGGCCTGCTTGCGCCAAGGCTGCATAAGCGGATGAGAGCATCAAGTCGCCAGCGCAGATGGCGATGTTTTCCCCGTGCGCTAACCACATGGATGGCGCGTTGCGCCGCATGCCATCGCGGTCCTGCAGGTCATCATGCACGAGTGATGCGTTATGGAGAAGTTCGCACCCGCTGGCGAGTGCGACGCAGATGGTCTGTGAAAGGCCAAGGGCCGAACCGGCTTGCAATGCAATGCGGGCGCGTACGCGACTGCCGCCGGCTGAAAAATGATTGCGGACAATGCTTGCAAGCGAGCCTGGCTCGCCAGTGCAGAGCGTGTCTATCAACGCCTCCACTTTGGTGAGGAGACTGGCCAGCTCATTGTCAGTCATTTTGCTGCCTTTGAAATTCGCTCCGGCTTGCATGAAGAAAGTCGGAGCGATGCCTTGATGATGGATGCGGAGGCCAAAGCCCCCGCATCTGATCGTTTTGCTTATTTTTTGGCCTTTGCCGGCGCTGCCGATTCATTTTCGGACTTACGCACGGCGATCATGTAGATCAACAGGCCGAACACGGCTTTCGCGGTGATATCGGAAATCGTGTAACCGACTTCAATCAAGGCGAAGGCAGCGCCCCCGTCCATCGGAATGACGAACGGCAGGAAGTAAACAATCGGATAGAAGAACCACGACACGACAACCAGCGAGCGCGCCATGCTGACAAGGCCACGCACGTTTTTCGGCTGTTGGTCAATGGACTTGGAAAGCCCCGAGTACAACGTCATCACGATGTACAGGAAGGGGATCATCGATAGCGCGCCCCAGATGAAGCGTGTTGATCCCATGCCTTCTGAGACTTCACCAGGATAGCCCAGCACAATCATCAATGCTGCGGCACCGCCGAGCTTGATGGAGCGTGACATGGTTTCGGCCTGGCTCAAACGCATCACAAGGATGAGTTCAATGAGCAAAAGCGGAACTGTGAGCAGCCAGTCAACATAGCGATAAGCTCTGTTGTAGGCGACGCCAGTCATTTCGATGGTGCCGTTGATAACATTGAAAGCTGCATCCCAGCTCTCGAACATACGCCAGTAGTGATAGAGTGCAATGAAGGTCACAAGACCGGTGATCGTCACCGCGGTGCGGTAGTTCGGGCTGCATTGGCTGCGGCCGAACCAGAAGAAAAGTGTCGCGGTCGCAAAAGTTGCGATCGTGAAGGAAAGTGAATTATAGACCAGATAGTACTGGCCTGCTGTAATGGCTTGCATGAGCCCCTCCGTCCCCATTCAGTCACGATGACCGAATTGCAAGGAGAGTTTACACTCGTGAGCTGTTGAACCAATAGAAATTTTATTATTAATTTATCGTTCTATATTGCGGCGCAATATATTGGTGCGAGGCAATATACAAGTTTTCGCGCTGTTGCATAGCAATTCAGGGGCTTAAGACCGCTCGGGGCTGAACAGGCAGGCAAGGCCAAGAATGAGGCCAGATACCGCTGCGATCATTCCGGCTGCATTGACGGCGTTGGCCCCGCCGAACCATAGCGGGCCATAGCCTGCCAGAACATAGCCCATCATGGCCGCAATAGTGGCAAAGCCGACGGACCAAGCCGCTTGGGCCGCAAGGCTGTTCGTCATCAACCGCGCGGCGGCGGGCGGGCAAATGAACATGGCAATGACGATGATGGAGCCCACGGCATCAAAGGCAGCCACAGCCGCAATGGCGGCGGTAACAACCAGGCCGAAACTCAACAGTTTTACGGGAATTCCCAGCGTTTGTGCGAAGTCGGCGTCAAAAGTGGCGATTTTCAGCCAGCGCCAGAACAGCGTGATGAGAATTGCGATGGTGGCGCAGGCGGCGGCCATGCGGCCCAGTTCCGGTGGCAGGCCTGCGAGAGCTTGGGGGTCGAGCAGCGATTGCCAGCCTGTTGCGCGCAGCCAGATGAGGGATTCAAGATTGCCCATCAGCGCGTGTTCTACATCCAGATGAACCGAGGAGGTATCTGTCTGTTCGAGCAGCAGAACGCCACCTGCGAACATGGTGGTGAACACCACACCCATCGCCGCGCCCGGCTCAATTCGGCCCAGCCGCTTCACCACTTCGATGAGCACCACAGCGGTGATGGCCGCAGCGGCTGCACCCAGCAGCATGGGAATGGCGGCCACAGTGCCGGTGATCAGAAACGCCACCACTATGCCCGGCAGCACCACATGGCTGATCGCGTCACCGATCAGGGCCTCACGGCGTAGGATGAGGAAGTTTCCGGGAAGCGCGCAGGCAATGGCGGCAAGCGTCCCGATCAGAATGGGGGTCAGGGAGAATTGCACGAATTCGGCCCCCATCACGCATTCTCCATCCTGGCAAGGCGATGGCGCAAGAATGTCGCGATAACACCGCGCGTAGGGGCGAAGAACAGCGACAGGGTGAACAAGCCGGCGGCGATCAACACGATGATGGGGCCGGTGGGCAGGTCTGGTGCGGAGGCTGATATGGCCGCACCGGCATAGGCTGCCAAGCCTCCGATGGTTCCGGCGATCCAGATGAGGCGGCTTGCACGCTGCGTCCAGAAGCGGGCGGTGACGGCTGGGATGATGAGGAGGGCGACGATCAGGATGAGCCCCACGAGCTTCAAGCCGATCACGGTTACGGCCATGACGAGGCCCATCATCATGAGGTCGATGCGGCGGATATTGTAGCCAAGGGCCGCAGCATATTCAGGATCGAAACAGGCCAGCGTCATGGGGCGGCGCAAGATCCATGTTGCCAACAGGGCGAGAAAACCGCCTGCCGCGATGATGGCGGCATCCTCAAACAGCATTCCGGCGGTGGAGCCGAGCAGATAGCTTTCCAGCCCAGCCTGCCGGCCGGCGCTCATGTTCTGGATAACGGTGAGAAGCACAATGCCGATGCCGAAAAAGACGCCCAGCACCGCGCCGATGGCGGTGTCTTCTGATAGCCGCGTGCGGCGCGTGATCCATTCCATTAGCAGCAGGCCGGTCCAAGCCGTTATGGCGGAACCGGCAAGCAATCCGGCCAGATTGCGCCCATCACCGCCCAGCAACACCATCAGGATGAAGGCGAGTCCAACGCCGGGAAGGGTGGCATGGGCGATGGCATCCGACACCAGCGCGCGCTTACGTAAAAACACGAAGCTGCCCGTGGCACCTGCCGCAAAACCGAGCAGACCCGCGCCGATGCCGACGAGGGCCGCATTATAGCCCGCTTGCAGGAAAATTGCTGCCAGAAAGCTGTTCATGCCTTCCCCCGGTTCGGGATCAGTTCCTTGACATGCCTGGCCGAAAGCCTGCCGCCATAAGCGTTATTTAGGGTTTCGGCGGTGAAGGCTTTGGCAATGGAGCCTTCGGCAATCTTGCGGACATTGAGTAGCAACACGTGGTCGAAATAATCCTGCACCGTTGCAAGGTCATGGTGAACGGCCACGATTGCCTTGCCATCCTTACGCAGACCTTTGAGCACATCCATCACCGTGCGCTCGGTGGCCGCGTCCACCCCGGCCAGCGGTTCATCGAGTAGATAGAGATCGGCATCCTGCGCCAGGGCGCGGGCGAGAAAGACGCGCTGCTGCTGGCCACCGGAAAGCTGGCCGATCTGGCGATCGAGCAGGTCTACCATGCCGACACGATCGAGACATGCGCGCGCGCGCTGCGTCATTTGGCCGGATAAGCGGCCAAGCAGGCCAACTTTGCGGTAGAGGCCCATCTGCACGACATCCAGCACGGTCGCTGGAAAATCCCAGTCAATGCTCGCGCGTTGGGGAACATAAGCGATGCGGGCAAGGGCTTGATCGAGTGGCGTATCTGCAACGCAAACTAGCCCCGAAAGGCGCGGAATGAGGCCGAGAGATGCCTTGAGAAGCGTTGATTTGCCCGCACCATTCGGGCCGATGATGGCCGACATGGCCGCTTTCGGAAAATCGGCGTCGATAGAAATAATGGCAGGCTTTTCGCCATAAGAAACGGTCAGGGCACGAATGGAGAATGCGGCTTGTGCAGGCAGGGCTTTTGGTTTGGCGGCTCTTGGCATGATCATCCGCTCAACAGATTTGCCATGCCGCGCGCAGGTGCCGTGCCGCCGAGGGCGCGCGTGATGATGGTGGCGTTGTGATCGATCATGCCGATATAGGTTCCCTCATAGGTGCCAGCCACCCCCATCGCATCAGAGAAAAGCTCGCCGCCGATTTTGACTGCGTGGCCTTTGGCGGCGGCCCCTTCGATCAGGGCGCGGATGTTACGGTCGGCAACTGAGGTTTCGACAAAGACAGCCTTGATGTTGCGCGCAAGCAGCATATCCACCAGTTGCGCCATGCGCTGTAGGCCTGCTTCGGATTCGGTGGATATGCCCTGAATGCCCATGACCTCGAAGCCATAGGCTGTGCCGAAATAGTTGAATGCATCATGTGCCGTCACCAGCACGCGGCTTGTCTTGGGTACGGTGGCAAGGGCTTCGGTGGCGTAATTGGCAAGCTTGACCAGTTCTGCCAAATGCCTATCGGCATTGGCGCGAAATGGGGCTTCATGCTGGGGTGCGGCGGCAATCAGCGCGTCGCGAATGGCGATAACCACTTGCGACCAGAGGGTAGGGTTCATCCACACATGGGGGTCGAATTTGTCCTTGTAGATGTCATGGGCGATGAGCTTGTCATGCGGCAGGCTTTCGGCCACGGCAACGATTTTGCGGCCTTCCTTTTCCAGCGTGAAGAGGAATTCCTGCATCTGGGCTTCAAGGTATAGGCCATGCCAGAGAACAAGATCGGCCTGGGCCATGGCAACAATATCGGTGCGGGTTTGGCGGTAGGCGTGGGGGTCGATGCCGGGGCCCATGAGGGCGCGCACTTCGAGAAGATTGCCGCCAATATTGCGGGCGGCGTCCGCGATCATGCCCGTGGTAGCCACCACCTGCAAAACGTCCTGAGCCTTTGCCGCCGATAGCGGTGGGAAAACCGCAATGGCAGCCAAGCCCGCAAGAACCGTTCGCCTTGAGACCCGCATTCTCAACTCCTATCCTAACAGATGATAGTGCGAAGCATTCGCAAAAACAAGATAAGCTTCGTTTTCAGGCCTTTTGGGCCTCATTCTGTTGACTTTTAATCCTGTATCAGGCCGGGTTGGGCTTGGCGCAGGGGGGCAGGGGTGAAGGCAGCTGATAACAGGGCGTGGTTTCTGATGATCCCGGCCTTGGCGGTTATGGGCCTTGTGGGCGTTGTGCCGCTGCTGGCGGCTTTCAATTATGCTTTCTTCGACATTTTCACCATCCAGCAAGCCTATTGGGTGGGTGATGAATGGTATCGCCAGATCATCACTTCGGATCGTTTTTACGCCAGTTTTGGGCGCAGTCTGCTGTTCTCAGCCTTGGTGATGAGCGTGCAATTTTCGCTCGGCATAGCCCTTGCGCGCATGGTGTCGCGGATGGGGCCATCGCGCATTTTTGTGCTGATGCTGGTGGCTTTGCCCTTGGTGGTGCCGTGGAACATGATCGCCATGATGTGGCAGAGCCTCATCCACCCGGAAACGGGCATTGCGGGCCGCGCGATGGCTTTTGCGGGGATTGGTTTTGATTACAAATTCAACGCCATACACACTTGGATTTTGCTCATTGTGATGGATACGTGGCATTGGATCGGGCTTGTCGTCATTCTGGCCTATGCGGGTTTTAGCGGCATTCCGAAGGCCTATTATCAGGCCGCTGCTATCGATGGGGCATCCAGTTTTGCGGTGTTCCGGCATATTGAGTTGCCCAAGATCACCAGTGCACTGTCCATTGCCATCCTATTGCGCTTCATGGACAGTTTCATGATCAATACGGAGGCTTTCGCGATGAATGCGGGGGGGCCTTATTATGCCACGAGCTTTTTGTCGCTGGATCTCAGCGAGGATATCAAGGCTTTCAACTATGGCTCCACGGCGGCCCGCTCGATGTTGTATTTTCTCATCGTGATGACGGTGGCGTGGCTGTTTCGCATTTGGGTGGAGCGGCAGGGGCGGGTGGATGATGGTGTTCAGGTTGTGAAGGTGGGTGGATAATGGTGGCATCCGTTCCCAAAAGGCTTGGCCGCGCGCTGGTGCTTTTGGTGCTGGCGGTGTTCATTTTGCTGCCCTTGGCGCAGACTATTCTGCTGGGCTATATCTCCACCATGCCGAAAACAGGCATGCCCATCGGCAGTTTCAGCCTGATCAATTACGGCAATATCGTGAAATCGCCGGTTTTGCTGGCCTCGATCGGCAATTCGCTGACCTATGTTTTGCTGAATGTGTCGCTGTGTCTCGTCGCTGGCCTTCCGGCTGCTTATGCGCTTTCGCGTTATCGGTTTGTCGGCGACAAGCATGTGCTTTTGATGCTGCTGACCTTCCGCCTCACGCCTCCCGTGGCCTTGTCCTTGCCGGTTTTCTTGCTTTTTGCAGAGCTGAATTTGGTGGATAGCCCCATCGGCATTGGGCTGGTGCATTGCCTGTTCAATCTGCCTATTGCGATTTGGATTTTGGAGCGGTTTATTTCCGAAATTCCGCGTGCGTTTGATGAAACGGCTTTTCTGGATGGTCATTCGCTGCCCGGATTTTTCGTGAAAATGCTCATCCCCGCCATTGCCCCCGGCATCGCGGTGGCGGCGTTTTTCTGCTTCATCTTTTCATGGGTGGAAGTGGTGTTTGCGCGGATTTTGACGGTGACTTCCGGCAAGCCCATCACCATGGCGATCAATGCCATGTTCACTTTCCAGACGGATGTGGGGCTGGTGATGGCCATGACCACCCTTTCGCTCGTGCCGGGGGTTGCCATGATCTATTTCGTTCGCAACCACATATCCAAAGGCTTTGCGGTGCGAGTTTGATGCTTCAGATGTAATTATAGGTGGCGAAGACGCTCTGCGTGCCATCGGCGGCGAAGGCGATGACCTTGTAGGGTTCCACGGGAGAACCCTCCATTCCGGGCGAGCCCACGGGCATGCCGGGCACGGCGAGGCCGATGATGGCGGGTTTTTCGGTGAGCATTCTTTGTACATCTTCCGGCGGCACATGGCCGGACAGGATGTAGTCTCCGACGACCGCCACATGACAGCCCAGCAAATCTTGCGGGATGGCGAGCTTTTCGGCGCGCGCGGCGAGGTCTTCGTCGTCCTGCATGGTCAATGTGAAGCCAGATTGGCGCATGGCATCGGCCCACGCCTCGCAGCAGCCGCAGCCGGGGTTGCGGTAGGCGGTGATGGCGGGTAGAGCCGCCTTTGCTGGGGGTGCCCCGGCAAGGGTGAGGGCGGCGGAGCCAGCCAGTAGGTTCAGGAACATTCGACGGTTCATGGGGCCAGCATAGCTGAACCAGCCCCATGCTCAAGTGCGGCATGGCTATTGGCGTGGAATCATAACAAACTGCGAAAATTGGTACCAGTTTGTTATGAAAGGTAAGTCTCCATGCAAAACGGTGTTATCCCCACAAGCTTCACCGGCCCAATCCATGCCGCGCTGCGGATTATGACGGGGCTTTTGTTCCTGGCACATGGTTCGACCAAGCTTCTCACTTTCCCGGCAACCGAGATGTTCCCCTCGCCCCCGCCGCTCTTGACCCTGATGGGTATTGGCGGCTTGTTGGAACTGGTAGGCGGTATTCTGATCGTCCTTGGCCTGTTCACGCGGCTGACGGCTTTTGTGCTTTCGGGCATGATGGCAGTGGCTTATTTCATGTTCCATGCGCCTGCCGCCTTCATGCCCATTCTGAATGGCGGGGAATTGGCGATCATGTATTGCTTTGTGTTCCTGTATCTGGCGGCTGCCGGGGCAGGCCCGTGGAGCCTTGACGCCAAGCGCGGCTGATACGTCTCGCCTTCGTCATCATGCAAAACCGGAATGCCCTCGGCATCGTCTATCTCTGTCTGGGGGTATTGGTTTTCTCGCTGCAAGACGCGATTATCAAGTTCATCAGCCTGACGGGCAGTTATCCTGTCACGCAGGCGGTGAGCATTCGCTCGCTGGTGGCGATTCCGCTTTTGTTTGTGATGGTGTGTTTTGAAGCAGGCCCGCGCGCGCTGCTGTCGGCCAATGCCAAGTGGCTTTTGCTGCGCGCGCTCATTCTGTTCATCTCCTATACCACCTATTATCTCGCTTTTCCGGCCCTGCCATTGGCGGACGCGGTGGCGCTTTTCTTTGTCGTGCCGATGTTCGTGACGGCCCTGGCCGTACCCTTTCTTGGTGAGCGGGCGGGCTTGATCGCCTGGGTGGCTGTGCTGGTGGGGTTTGGTGGGGTTCTGGTTATGTTGCAGCCGGGAAGCGGCGTGTTTGAGCCTGCCGCCCTTTTGTCGCTGCTATCGGCGCTGATGTATGCCTCTGCCATGCTGATGACGCGCAAGCTGGGTGTAGGAGAGGCGGCGTCTGTGATGTCGTTTTACCAGAATACGGTGGTGCTGGTGGGTGCCTTGGCGATTGCCGGGGCGAGCTATGGCACGGGCATCCACACCGCTTCGCATCCCAGTGTGGCCTTTTTGGTGCGGGCATGGGAAATGCCGAGTTTACGTGATTTTCTGCTGATGGGTTTCTGCGGTGTCGTGGCAGCCATTGGCATGCTCTTTTTGAGCCAAGCCTACCGCATCGCGCGGGCAAGCTCTGTCACCGCTTTCGAATATACGGGCATCCTGTGGGCACCCCTTTGGGGCTTCCTGTTCTTCGCCGAAGTGCCGCGCCTGACGACATTGGCAGGCGCGGCATTGGTTGTTGGGGCAGGGCTGGTGGCACTCAGGGGGTCGAAGGGCTGATTACCAGCTGCCCACATTCGGCATGGATGTCCACGGTTCTCCCAGCGGCAGGGCCTCGCCTTTTTGTAAAAGCTCAATGGAAATGCCGTCGGGGGATTTGATGAAGGCCATGCGGCCATCGCGTGGGGGGCGGTTGATGGTGATGCCGTGCTGTTGCAGGCGTTCGCAGAATTGGTAGATGTTATCCACCCCCATGGCCAAATGGCCGAAATTGCGGCCTCCGGTGTAGATTTCCGGGTCCCAGTTGTAAGTCAGTTCAATGGGGGCTTCCGGGCTTTCCGGGCAGGCGAGAAAGATGAGGGTGAAGCGGCCCTTTTCATTCTCATAGCGGCGCTGCTCAACCATCCCCAAGGCTTTGACATAGAAATCAAGCGAGGCTTCGATATTCGAGATGCGGACCATCGTGTGCAGATATTTCATCTTGTGGAATCTCCTGAGCCAGAATGCTGGCGAGCAGTCTAGACTGTCCGCATGACAGATTCCAAAGCGCAATTGGCCGGGCTGCTGGGTGAGGCGAAATCCATCGTGGGCTTTACGGGGGCGGGCATTTCCACTGAATGCGGCATTCCCGATTTCCGCTCTCCCGGCGGCTTTTGGACACGATACAAACCCATTGAATTCAAAGAGTTCACCGCTTCAGCCGAAATACGGCGGGAAGCGTGGCGGCGTTATTTTGCCATCCGGGAGGCGGTCGAAAAGGCCGTTCCGGGGCGAGGTCATCGTGCCTTGGCGCGGATGGTGGAGGCGGGGCATATGCGTCGTATCATCACGCAGAATATCGACAATCTGCACCAGCTTTCCGGGGTGCCGGAGGCGCAGATTATTGAGCTTCACGGCAATGGCTCTTATGCGCGGTGTCTTTCTTGTGGGGCGCGGCATGAGCTGTCTTGGGTGCGGGAAATCTTTGAAGCGGTGGGCGATCCGCCGGATTGCCCGCAATGTGGTGGGCTCGTGAAATCTGCCACCATTTCCTTCGGTCAGGCCATGCCGGAACTGGAGATGCAGCAGGCGCGGGAGGCGATTGCCAATTGTGATCTGATGTTGGCGCTTGGGTCTTCGCTGGTGGTGCAGCCTGCCGCGCATTTCACCCTTACCGCCAAACGCTATGGAGCCAAGCTCGTCATCATCAACCGGGAGCCTACGGGCTATGATGCCTATGCGGATTTGGTTGTCCATGATGACATTGGCGACGTGATGCAGGGGCTCGGATTTGAATGAGCGCGCGAATCGGCTGGGGATGATTTTGGGCTGCACATGCCGGCCGCTGGCGCAGCGCGCCAGCTGTGCCGCGCGCGTGAGGTTGGTGCCTTCACGCCAAGCGTGCTGGTGTGCAACGTCACAATTCCACTGATATAAAAAGCATTTTGCGCGCGGCGGGGCCTGTGTTGTTGCCCGAATGCACCTAATCTTCTTATCCACATTTGCAATGCGCGGCAGGGCTGTACAAACACCTTGGACTTGCTGCACATTGTACGACAACGGGGCAGTAATGGGCGCAAGCTCATGGCTGCTGCCCGGATGAGTGTTCAGTATCAGGTAAGTGTCATGTCGGGCAGTGATAGCGTAAGTGCGGCAGGCAGCGAGCAACCGGATTCATTTGAAGCCGGCGCGAAAGTCTATCGCGTCACCGGTTTCGTGAAATGGTTCGATGTGGCGCGCGGCTATGGCTTTATCATCCCTGACAATGGCGCGCAGGATGTGCTGCTGCATTTGAGCTGCTTGAAGCGGGACGGGTTCGATGCGCCCTTGGAAGGCGCGCGGGTTACCTGTGACGCGGTGGAGCGCCAGAAGGGCATGCAGTGCCTGCGCGTGATTGACGTGGACATGTCCACCGCCATTCACCCCGTGGAACGTGTGAGCCGCACTCATGTGCAGGTGGTGCCCAATAGCAGCTGGACGCGCTGCCGCGTGAAGTGGTTCAACCGCGCGCGCGGTTTCGGGTTCGTGTCTGAAGGCGAGGGTGCGCCGGATATTTTTGTTCACATGGAAATTTTGCGTAAAACCGCCATTGCCGAACTTTCGCCCGATGATTGGGTTTATGTGCGCTTCGGCGATGGACCCAAGGGCAAGATGGCAGCCGAAGTGCGCCTATCGCTCGATAGCGGCCCACAGCATACCAATTGATTTTCAGAGGATTGCCCGCCATGCGGTTTACCCAAGGCCTTGCGGCCATGCTTTGCATGGCGCTGCTGCTCATCTGGCCCGCATTTTCCCAGGCTCAGGATGCCCCCGGACCGCTTGCGGTGGAAACGGTGGTCGTGGAGACGGCTAATGGCGGGGTGCTGATTGCCGCCGAAATGGCCGTGACGCCGGAGGCGCGCCATCGCGGTTTGATGTTTCGGCACCGGTTGGCGCCCGATCGGGGCATGTTGTTCGTTTATGAAGATCCCCGTCCCGTCGCCATGTGGATGAAAAACACCCATATCGCCCTCGACATCATCTTCATAAGGGCGGACGGCACGGTTGTGGGCCTTGCCAAGCAAGTGCAGCCGGAGAGCTCGGAACTCATTGAATCGCCTGAAATTTCGCTTGCGGTTTTGGAGGTGGCGGCAGGAACGGCGGATCGGATCGGCCTTGCCGTCGGCGATCGGGTTGTTCATCAGGTGTTTGGAAATTTGGAATAGGTTGCCACCGGCATGGGGCTTGTGTAATGCAGGTCAGGATTGATGCCCAAGGGTTCAGGTTTTTCGGGGCGTAGCGCAGTCTGGTAGCGCATCTGGTTTGGGACCAGAGGGTCGCAAGTTCGAATCTTGCCGCCCCGACCATCT
Organism: uncultured Hyphomicrobiales bacterium; assembly: GCA_903951595.1. Lineage (GTDB taxonomy): Bacteria > Pseudomonadota > Alphaproteobacteria > Rhizobiales > Aestuariivirgaceae > CABJBCQ01. The sequence continues at coordinate 17,371 of CAJBCQ010000168.1, forward strand.
GACCCTTTTTCGGGCTTTGAGGCAAAAAGGGACAATCCATGGCCGCTCGTATTTTCTCGCCCGCCCGCAGCCAGATGCAGTCTGGCCGCGGCAAAACCAAGAACTGGGTTCTGGAATTCGAGCCTCAGGCGCGGCGTTCGGCTGATCCGCTGATGGGCTGGACTTCCAGTGCGGAAACGCTGCAACAGGTACGCTTGCATTTCGAGAGCGCCGAACAGGCCATCGCCTATGCCGAAAAGCACGGTATTCCTTACGAATTGGCACCCGAGCCTAAGACGCGCCAGGTGATCAAATCCTATTCCGACAATTTCAAATATGGCCGCAAGGAACTGTGGACGCATTGACGCGCATCATGACCCCGTAGCTCAGCTGGATAGAGCACTCGCCTTCTAAGCGAGTGGTCGCAGGTTCGAATCCTGCCGGGGTCGCCACTCACCTGACACTGCGCCTCAACACCCATCTTGGCATCCGTGCTTTTGAGGCGCATATTGGTACTACTGTTTATGTGAATCGGAGCCAAATCATGAAGAAAACCATTGCCATGCTGGCCCTTGCCGCCGGTGTCACCCTTGCTGCTGGAAGCTCGATGGCAGCCAGCGGCGTCAAAATCGGTACCCTGAGCTGCAAAGTGTCGGGCGGATCGTCTTACATTGTCGGTTCCGACCGTGATTTGACCTGCACTTTCAAGGGCTTGAATGGCAGCCGCGAGAAGTATACCGGCTCTATCCACAAGGTCGGCATTGATATCGGAAATTCCGACGAAGCCGTGATGGGTTGGGTCGTGTTCGCGCTGGGCGGGCTGGAAGATGGCGCGCTGGCTGGCAATTATGTGGGTGCAGCGGCAGATGCCTCTATTGGCATTGGCGGTGGCGCCAAGGTGCTGGTAGGCGGTTTCGAGCGTAGCTTCGCCCTGCAGCCCATCAGCCTACAGGCCCAGACAGGCGTGAATTTGGCGTTGACGATTGCCTCGATGCAGCTTTCGAACTGAGCCAATTACCATTCGAAATAGAAACGGCCGGGGTTTTCCCGGCCGTTTTTCATTTGAGGTAATCCGAACAGCGCACCGCAGGCTGATTGCCCCAAGGCATGATGGGCACGGTGGAGGTGGAGTTTTGTGGTGAGCCTTCGATGATTTTGTCCGTGTAGGCGAGATAAACCAGCACATTGCGCTTGGCATCGCAGCCGCGCACGATTTGCATTTTCTTGAAGAACAGCGAGCGGCGTTGGCGGTAGATTTCCTCGCCCTGTTCGAATTTTTCCCGGAACGCCACCGGCCCAACCTGACGGCAAGCCAGCGAGGTTTCCGAGCGTTCCTCGGCAAATCCGGCCCAGCCGGTCCAGCCGCCGATTTCCGGCACGGTGAAATGGCAGGCAACACCCTCTACGCCGGGGTCATCAATGGCGTAGGTCGCCAATTTCGCGTCTGGCGATAGCAGGCGGAAGACGGTGGATTTTTTGAAAATCAGTTCGGGTTCATCAGCCTGTTGGGCGCTTGCGGTGGCGGCACCAAAGTGCAGGGCGATGAGGGCGGCAAGCATCGTGACAATACGCATGGGGGTTACTCCTTCGCCAGCCTAAATGGCGTCGGCGTGTGTCTGGTTCAAGCTGACGCAGCGTTAAGGCGGGCAAAGCCGGCGGCCAAATCGGCTTTGAGGTCGTCGGGGCTTTCCAAGCCGATATGGAAGCGCAGGCACACGCCTTTGCGGGTCCATGGCGTGACGGTGCGTTGCGGCCGAAAGGGAATACAAAGGCTTTCAAACCCACCCCAGCTGAAGCCCATGCCGAACAGTTCCAGCCCATCCAGCATGGCGGCGGCGGCTTTGAAATCATCGGTGTTGAGTACGACCGAGAACAGGCCGGAAGCGCCCGTGAAGTCGCGTTTCCAGAGCGTGTGGCCGGGGGCGTTGGGAAGGGCAGGGTAAAGCACTTCGGCCACCTCATCGCGCCCGCGCAGCCAGTCGGCCATTTCGAGGGCGCTTTTCATGTGGCGCTCTAGGCGCACATCCAGCGTGCGGATGCCGCGCAAAGCCAGATACATGTCATCCGGCCCGGCAAATTGGCCCAGTTGCTCGAAGGCTTCTTTGAGCTGGGGCCATGTTGCCTCATTGCAGGTGATGCAGCCGAGCATGGCGTCGGAATGGCCGACGAAATATTTGGTGGCGGCCTGAATGGAGACATCACAGCCATGTTCGAAGGCTTTGAAATACTGTCCAGCACTCCAGGTGTTGTCGATCATCACGATGGCCCCTTTGGCATGGGCAGCTTCGGCGATGGCTGGAATGTCTTGCATCTCCATGGTCTGGGAGCCGGGGCTTTCGGTGTAGATCACGCGGGTATTGGGGCGGATGAGGCCCGCAATGGCGGCCCCTAAGCCGGGGTCGTAATAGGTTGTTTCCACTCCCAACCGTTTCAACATTCCTTCGCAGAATTGGCGGGTGGGAAGATAGGCCGTGTCTGTCACCAGCACATGATCGCCAGCTTTCAGGAAGGCGAGCAGGGTGGTGGTAATGGCGGCGAGGCCAGAGGAGCAGACCTTGGTGGCAAAGCCACCTTCCACCGTGGCAATAGCACTTTCGAGCGCGCGTGAGGTGGGAGTGCCTTTGCGGCCGTAGGTATAATCCTGCCCGTAATCAAACAAGGATTGGGCGGTGGGAAACAACACGGTTGAGGCGCGATAGAC
>CAJBCQ010000169.1 GCA_903951595.1 uncultured Hyphomicrobiales bacterium
ACTGCTCTCGCTCCGTAAGGGCACCACGCTGACCAAGGAAATGTTCCTGAACCACCTTTATGGCGGCATGGACGAACCGGAACTGAAAATCATCGACGTGTTCATCTGCAAGCTGCGTAAGAAGCTCGCCCATGCCACGATCGGCAAGAATTATATCGAAACCGTTTGGGGCCGCGGCTATGTGCTGCGCGAAAATGGCGATGCCCCCGGCATGACCACTATGGAACTGCGTCAAAGCGCCTGATTTTCTCAAGCGATAAACAACAAAAAGGCCGGGAATTTTCCCGGCCTTTTTTATCGCGCCGTGTGGTCATTCCCGCTTTTGCGAGAATGACACCGTGAGCATGGCGTCATCAAACCTTCCGCACAGCAGCGAACGTCACAACCCCCGGCTCCGCCGCCCCACTCAAACCAAAGCCCGCCTGTTCGGCAAGCCGCATGGCGTAATAAGGCTGCACAAGTCGCGCGTCGAGTTCTTCAGACTCCACCTTGCCATCCATTACCTCTGCCGTCTTTTGCGGAATGCGTGCGCCATCGCCCGTGGCGATCACCGTGAAGGAATTGCCATCACCGGCAACGGTCACCAGCCCCCCGCGCGGCACCGCACTCATGCCCATGAGCAGCATATTGAGCACGAGCTTCACTTCCGCCTTGGGGCGCGTTTCGCGCGGTGCCTGCCAGTCGAGCTTTACTTTTTCCTCGCCCACGAAACCGCGCGCCAGCTCGCCCGCCTCATTCATGTCCACATGCGCCCCGGCCGAGCCTGCGGCCCCGAAAGCAATGCGGCAGAATTGCAGCTTGGCAGAAGCCTGCTTGGCCGAACGGCGCACCAGGTCCATCGCCACCTTCTTCATTTCCTCGTCATCCTCGTCTTCGAGAACTTCAAGCCCGTTGGCAATGGCACCCACGGGGGAAATCACATCATGACACACACGGCTTACCAGCAAGGCCGACAAATCCATGTCGGAAAGAAGCAACAGGCTGCTCATATCAAAAACGTCCCCATAATCTCGTCATCATCCTCTTACATGACCCGCTTTGAGTCGCAAATCACTGCCATTGACCAATCCGCCCGCCAAAAGGCATAAGCCGCCCTATCGCTCCCGAACAGGTCAGAACCATGCCCGATACCGGAACCCTGCTTGCCGCCCTCTGCGCACTTGCCCATACGGCAGGTGTTGAGGTGATGAAGATCTATGCCGAGCCCGTATCCGCCGCCATGAAGGCTGATTTAAGCCCTGTTACGGAAGCCGATCTGGCCGCCGAGCGCATCATTCTGGAAGGCCTTGCCCGCTTGGCCCCGGAAATCCCGGTCATTTCCGAAGAAGCCGCCTCCCAAGGCCGCATCCCTGCCGCAGCAGACCGCTTTTTCTTGGTAGATCCGCTGGACGGTACGCGCGAATTCATCAGCCGCAATGGTGAATTCACCATCAACATCGCCTTGATTGAAAACGCAAAGCCCGTGGCCGGCGTGGTCTATGCCCCCGCCATCAGCCGCATTTTCCGTGGTGCGCTGGGCCTGAAGGCCGAGCAGGCCACCCTTTCGGCTGACACCCCCCAATCCGCCGCCCAATGGCAGCCCATCCGCGCCTTGCCGGTGCCGCCCAAGGGTTTGCGCGTGGTCGCCAGCCGCTCCCACCGGGATGCCGAAACCGATGCCTTTCTGGCCGCCCGTGATGTGGCCGATCTCGTGGCCGCCGGTTCCTCCCTCAAATTCTGCCTCATTGCGGCAGGAGAAGCCGATCTCTACCCCCGCTTTGGCCGCACCATGGAATGGGACACCGCAGCAGGCCACGCGGTTCTGGCCGCCGCCGGGGGCAAAGTTACCCTTGCTGATGGTCAAACCCCGCTCATCTATGGCAAGCGCGAGCGCGGATATGACAACCCCGCTTTCATCGCCGCAGGTGCATAAGAAGCCGTTAACCATTTGGAAGCGGGCAGCGCGTAAAAGACTCCGTACCAATCTTTGAACCCATAAGGCTTGTGACATGAACCGTTTCACCGCTGCCGCCTTCGCTTTCCTCCTGAGCCTCACCCCGGCCCTGGCCGCTGGTGATCAAACCCGTTTCAGCTCCCAGGAAGTCATGGATGCCGGGCACCAGTTCTTTGGTGAAACCACAGCCGGCGTGGCCGAGGTCATCGAATATACCTTCAGCAAGCTGGGCGAACCCAATGGTTATATCGTGGGTGAAGAAGGCTCCGGCGCGTTTGTCGGCGGGCTTCGCTATGGCGAGGGCACGCTCAAGCTCAAAAATGGCACGGATCAAAAGGTTTTCTGGCAAGGCCCGTCAGTAGGCTTTGATTTCGGTGGCAATGGCTCGCGCGTGCTGGTGCTGGTCTATGGTGTCACCTCCCCCGATCAGTTGTTTAACCGCTTTGTCGGCGTGGATGGCTCGGCCTATGTTGTGGGTGGCCTTGGCGTTAATTTCCAGCAGAACAACGATGTCAAGCTCGCCCCCATCCGCACAGGTGTCGGCGCGCGGCTTGGCGTGAATGCGGGCTATCTGAAATACACCGCCAAACCCACCTGGAACCCCTTCTAAGACAGCCCAAGCTGGCTTAATCTTAAGCCCATGCCGCAAACATGGATCTTCATGCTGGTGGGCTTGGGCTTTGTGCTGGCGCTGCTGGCAAGCCTTGTCACAACCCGCCTTGCTTGGCTTTATCTGGCCCGCAGGAAAGCGCTACAGCAGCGCCGCATGGCACCTGTCAGCCAAGCCGCGCAAGAAGCAGAACGCGATCGGCTGCGCGTTGAAAACGCCATGTTGCAAAATCGGCTCATCCACACCGAAAAAAACCTCAAACAACAGCTCGCCGAACGCATGGCCCAAGCCGCGCGCTATCGCAACAAGCTCGATGCCGCCCATGCCGAAATCATGAAATTGCGGCAAGCCCAGCCGCTTGCCGCGCGCCTATCTGCATCAAGCCCAGCCGAAGAGGCCGCCGAAGCCCGCTTGCGTTCCCGCCTCGAAAACTTGACGGAACTCGCCAACAAAATCGAACTCCAGCGCAAGCGGCTGCGCCGCCGGGGCAAGAATGTGAATGAAGGCTCTGATCTGCCGCAGGCCGAAGCCCAAGCGGCAGAACTTGAAGGCGAATTGCAAAGCCACATCCGCAATCTGAAGGCAAACCCAACAGACTGAAGCCAACCCGCAACAGCCAGTATTCACGCCCGCCGGATGGTTCCGCTCAGCTCCACAGCCAGGGCCAAATGGGCGCGCTCCTGCAAAACTACATGCCAAAAGCCGCGCGGCTTGCTAAAGCTCTCGACCATGAGCCAAGTTGCCCAAATCCATGAACTCGAAGTGACGCCAGAAGAAGCCGGTGCCCGCCTCGACAAATTCCGGCCCGCCCGCCTGCCGCAGGTAAGCCGCGCGCGGTTTCAGGCCTTGATTGAGGCTGGCCAAATCCGCTCTGGTGCTACTGCCTTGACGATTGCCAAGCACAAGGTGAAGGCCGGTGAGATCATCGTGGTGAACATGCCCGAAGCCCAAGCGGCAGCGCCGGAGGGTGAGGCCATTCCGCTCGATGTCCTGTTCGAAGATGAACATCTGATTGTCATCAACAAACCCGCAGGCCTCGTCGTCCATCCGGCGGCGGGAAACTGGACCGGCACTCTGGTCAACGCGCTCATCGCCCATTGCGGCGAAAGCCTTTCGGGTGTGGGCGGTGTCAAACGCCCCGGCATTGTGCATCGGTTGGATAAAGACACATCCGGCGTGATGGTTGTCGCCAAGAACGATGCAGCGCATCAGGGGCTTTCCGAACAATTCGCCAGCCACGGTCTGGATGGCCGCCTGCAACGCGCCTATCGGGCACTTGTATGGGGCAGGCCTGAACGCCCGCGCGGCACGGTAAACGCACCGCTTGCACGCCATTCCACCAACCGCTTGAAAATGGCCGTTACACGATCGGGCAAGCAGGCGGTCACTCACTGGGAAGCCTTGGAAACATTGGCTTGCGTCGGTGACCCCACCTTGATTGATTGCTTTTTGGAAACCGGCCGCACGCACCAAATCCGCGTACACATGGCCCATATCGGCCACCCACTTTTAGGCGATGCCACTTATGGCAAAGGCTTTGCAGCAACCGGCCGCAAGCTATCGCCAGACCAGCAGGAAGCGCTTGCCCAATTCGGCAGGCAAGCCCTGCACGCTTGGCTTTTGGGTTTTGAACACCCGGCAACCGGGCAACCCATGGAATTCGAAGCCCCCCTACCGCAAGATTTTGAGACTCTTTTGGCTAAGCTCAACAGAACGCTATGAAATTTGCCGCGATCGGTTGCCACAGATTGGGCGTAAACACGCCAAAAAGACAGCTTGGCTGGCAATTTTTTAGGCAGGGCCTTAAAATAGACCAACAGCTTGCCCATATGTCCCAATCGGGAAATTGCTAAGCCTAAGCTTAAGCAATGGATGGCCTGATGTTTAGGGTAATGAAATGACCACGAAGACGACAAGCGCCTTGCCTTCCATTTCCGCCGATAGCGGCCTTGCCCGCTATTTGCAGGAAATCCGCCAGTTCCCCATGCTGGAACCGGGCGAGGAATTCATGCTGGCCAAAAGCTGGCGCGAACACAATGACAGCAAGGCCGCGCACCGTTTGGTGACAAGCCATCTGCGTCTCGTGGCTAAAATCGCCATGGGCTATCGCGGCTATGGCCTGCCCATCAACGAAGTCATTTCCGAAGGCAATGTGGGCCTGATGCAGGCCGTCAAGCGGTTCGAGCCAGATAAGGGCTTCCGGCTTGCCACCTATGCCATGTGGTGGATCAAGGCTTCCATCCAAGAATTCATCCTGCGTTCGTGGAGCCTCGTGAAAATGGGCACCACCGCCAGCCAGAAAAAGCTGTTCTTCAACCTGCGCAAGGTGAAGGGCCAAATTCAGGCATTGGAGGAAGGTGATCTGCGGCCTGATCAGGTAGCAACCATTGCCACCAAGCTGGGCGTGCCGGAAGAAGATGTGATCTCCATGAACCGCCGTTTGGGGGGTGATGCGTCCCTCAACGCGCCGGTGCGCACCGATGCCGAGGGCAGCGGTGAATGGCAGGATTGGCTGGTGGATGATGCCGACAATCAGGAAACCATCCTTGTCGAGCATGAAGAAAAAACCCAGCGCCACGCCATGCTGACTTCAGCTCTGGCAAGCCTCAACGAGCGTGAGCGCCGCGTTTTCGAAGCCCGCCGCTTGGTGGATGAGCCGGTGACGCTGGAAGATCTGAGCCAGGAATTCGGCGTCTCGCGCGAACGCATCCGGCAGATCGAAGTGCGCGCATTTGAAAAGGTGCAAAAGGCTGTGCAGGCGGCTGCCTCGCAGGCGCTTATCACGCGCGATGGGGTCGCTGCGGGTTAAGGCCCCACCTACTCGATCTTGAAAGTCTTGATCTCACCGGTGCAGAAGCCTTGGCATTTCAAGGGTTCGGCCCAGAAGATCTGGATGGCGTAAAGGTGGTTGCCTTTTTGCACAGCACCCGTGCTGACATGCAGATAGCCGGGGTTCAAGAGATTGCGGTAATGGCTGCTGGATTTGATCCACTGTTCAAACAGCCGCGCCGCCTTCTTATTATCCACCCCGCCTGACTGGCGGTCACGCGCGGCGTTCTCGCCGTTCATGGAATATTTCACACCATCGGCAAAGGCCGCAAAGCGGGTGGGGAAGCCTTCGCCGCGCGCCGAATTGTGCCCAACCTTGTCGGTCAGCACCATGTCGATAGCCTGCGTGCGCGCCATGACGGTGAACAGGGGCGAAGGCTCAAGGGCAGCGCGGCCCTTGGCCTTGCGCGCGGCATTCACCAGACGGTTGAGTTCAGCTTCCATATCCGGGCGCACCTTAATCCCGGCAGGCAGATTGCTGTTCAACGCCACGCCATAGGCCTTGTAGCTGGAGGCGGCCTGAACAAGCCCCGCAAACAAAACCAAGGCCGAAAGCACAAGGCCAGCAAAACGCATATTCATCACAAGATTCCCGAAAAAGAAGCTCCTGAAGCCTTCTTCGCGCAAAGCTCAAGCCAAGCAAAGAACAGATTTACCAAATTCCAAGAAATTCTACGTCCGCGCGAATTTCCACAACCATCAATTTAGCGGTTTACGATTTACTCACCAGATTGAACTAAGAATTGGTTCCATGAACGAAATGCTGATCTATTTTTTCGTCGGCGTTATCGCGGCTAGCCTTCTGGGCTTGCGTACGCTGTACGCCGAGCGCGCTTTGCGAAGCATGCGCCAAATTGACAGCGTGACCGGATTGCAGGGCCGCGAGGGCTTTGCCAAAGCGATCGACCGCCTGCTGGCAGCTGGCAAGCCTTGCGCCATTGTGGCGCTGGATGTGAGCAGCCTGCGCGCCATTACCGAAACCCATGACTGGGAAGCTGGTGACACGGTGTTGCGCGAAATGGCCCGCCGCTTGGGGCTTGCCGCCGGACGCCGCGGCAGCACGGCGCGTTTGGCTGGCACCGATTTCGCCATTGCCCTTCCCGGCATCACCGATGCGCTTATAGCCTCCACCGCTGCCCGCCGCCTGATGACGGATCTGGAGCAACCGGTAAGCTGGAACGGCCAACAACTGCGTTTAACCGTGAACGCAGGAATTGCGCTTGCCCCCAAAGACGGCACCAATGCCGCAAGCCTGCTGCACGCTCTCAGCACGACACTGGCGGCAGCCAAGAAGGAACGCCCCGGCACCTTGTGCTTCCATGATGCGCGCGTGGAAGACGAACTTGCCAAGCGCCGCGCCACCGAACCCATGATCCGCGATGCGCTGGCCAAGCAACTATTCAGCCTTGCCTATCAGCCCGTATTCGAACTTGGCTCGCGCCGGCTGAAGGGTTTTGAAGCACTGCTCAGGCTCAATTACCCCGGCCACGGCAATGTCTCGCCTGCCGTTCTCATTCCGGTGGCCGAGGAAACCGGATTGATCAACGCCATTGGCGCTTGGACGGTGGCAGAGGCTTGCCGCACCGCCTTGAACTGGCCGGATGAGTACAAAATAGCGGTGAACCTTTCACCCGTACAATTCCGTTCCGGCAGCCTCAATTCCAGCATACGCGACACGCTGCAAGCCCTGCAATTCCCCGCCTATAGGCTGGAGTTGGAGGTAACGGAAGGACTGCTGCTGGAAGACACCGATTATGTGAAAACACAGCTCACCGCATTGGAAGAAACCGGTGTTCGCATTGTGCTGGATGATTTCGGCACGGGCTACTCGTCCCTCAGCTATCTATGGCAGTTCCCCTTCCGCAAGCTCAAGATCGATCAGAGCTTCCTGCGTAACATGGAAGCGAACCCGCAAGTGGTAGGCATTTTACGCGCCATCGTAGCACTTGCCCGCTCACTGGGCCTGCCTGTGACCGTGGAGGGGGTGGAGACGCTGGAACAGGCCGATCTCATGCGCTCGCTTGGCTGTGATGAGGCCCAAGGCTATCATCTGGGCCGACCCATGTCGCAAACCGAAGCGGCAGCCCTTGTGCTGCGCGATCTGGCCGCGCGGGCCTCAGCCCCTGACATGGAATGGCACAACCGTATCGCCGCCGCCAGTTAGCCCCTTACGCAGCCGCACAGCACTGCCGCCATCCGCATAATACCGCGCCAGCTGCGAGAAGGGCGCATAGCCGCGCCCCATGTAAAAATTCACCTGGTTCCGCCGCGCTTCAAGCTGGATGCTGTTAACTCCGAAACGAAACCCGGCAAGCTCGGCAGCCTGCAAGAGCGACGACCCCACCCCGCCATGGCGTGCGCGCGGGGCGACAGCCAAGCTCATCAGCCGCCCGACACTGCGGCCCTTGGCAAACAGTACCAGCGAAAAGCCGATAATGGCCCCTTTACGCTCGGCCAGGATGACACAGGCGCGCGGGCTTCGGATATGGCGGGCCAGCGACTGGCGGCTGAATGGGTCGGTCGGAAAGCACCGGCGCTCGATTTGCCACAAGGCTGCAAGATCGCTTCCCCGCGCCGTGCGGATTGCGTAGTCTGGTCGCAATGGCAACCGCAAAGGCTTTGAACCGTGCTTCTTCCTGAACTCAATGATGTTGTGGCCGCTGAAGACCGTATCCGTCCGCATGTCGCGGTCTCTCCGCTATGGCACGCCCCGGCTTTGTCGGCTTTTCTGGGCGCTGAGATTTACATCAAAGGAGAAGCACTCAGCCCCCTTGCATCCTTCAAGCTGCGCGGCGCGATGAACCATCTGCTCGCAGTTGCAGGTGCGGCACGGGCGGTCACATCATCAACAGGCAATCATGGCCAAGGCGTAGCCTTTGCGGCGCGATTGCTGGGAATGAAGGCTGATATTTTTCTCCCCCATGGCAGCCCGCAAATCAAGAGGGATGCGATTGAAAAATTAGGTGCCACCTTGCATGTGGGCGGGGCCGATCTGGATGCCGCCAAGGACTTGGCCCGCGCCTTCGCAGATGCAAACAAGGCCGCCTTCATCGATGATGGCGAAAGCCCGCAAGTGATTGCCGGTGCCGGCACTGTGGGCCTTGAGATTGCACGCCAATTGCCCGATGCCGATTTTGTGTTCACGCCTGTAGGCGCTGGCTGCTTGGCGGCGGGAACCGCGATGGGGCTGAAAGCGGCAGGATCACACGCGGCGGTCATCGGCGTGCAATCAGCCCAAACGCCTTGCATGATTTTAAGCTTCCACGCCAAGCGCGCCATCAGCCATGACGTAACCACGATCTGCGATTGCCTCAACCAGCGTATTCCGCCAGAGCTTTCGCTGGCCGCCATGATCGCCCATTGCGCCGATGCCATGACGGTGGAGGACAGTGAATGTCTCTCCGCCATGAAAATGGCCATGACGCTGGGCCATATGCTGATTGAACCAGGAACAGCCGCAAGCTTGGCGGGCGCGTGGAAACGGCGCGCACAGTTGCAGGGCAAGAAGGTGGTGCTGGTTTTCTCTGGTGCTAATGTGGATGCTGAGATGATTTCACGCGCGATGGCTTCGCCGGATTTGGGCGCGTGAGCAGGCTTATCCTTTTCAACAAGCCCTATGGCGTGCTGTCGCAATTCACCGATGTGAAAAGCCCCTCCCCCCGGCCCACACTTTCAACCTTTGTGGATGTGCCGGGGGTTTATCCGGCAGGCCGCTTGGATCAGGACAGCGAGGGGCTATTGCTGCTCACCGATGATGGCGGCTTGCAGAACCGCATCAGCGATCCACGCCACAAATGGCCCAAGACCTATTGGGTGCAAGTGGAAGGCACGGTGACGGACGCGCAGCTTGCGGCGCTTTCGGGTGGCGTGATGTTAAAGGACGGGATGACCTCGCCAGCAAAAGCGCAACGAATGACGGTGCCGGAACTATGGCCGCGCAATCCCCCAGTGCGGTTCCGCAAATCCGTGCCAGATGAATGGATCGAACTGACGATCACCGAAGGCCGCAACCGCCAGGTCCGCCGAATGACAGCGATGGTGGGACTACCGACCTTAAGGCTGGTGCGCTGGAAAATAGGGGAGTGGACGGTGGATGGGTTGAAGCCGGGGGCGTGGCGGGAGGTTTGATGGCCTCAAATCTTGTTACTGCGCCGCTTGGGCAGATGTTTTTCAAGAACTGGAATTTGGCGTTTCATGAAACTATCAAACAACGGCACCGTGAAAGCGGTTTCCCCATGTCTCTGGCTCCAGATCATGCCTTTGGCAATCAGTTGCTGGCGCGCGGTTGCCACCGCATTGGCCTCAACCCCCAAGGTGGCGGATATATCCCCGGTCTTGTGAGGCCCCGGCCCAAGCTCTGCCATGGCCCGAAGATAACGCTGCTGCAAAACGGTGAGCCGATCAAACCGCACTCTAAAAAAATTAGCATCCAGATGTCGGATAACAGCAGGCTCGGTGGCCACCACATCCGCTTGGGTTATGGGGCTTTTGGGAGCGGCGTTCCACACATGTGATCCCCACTCCTGAATGAAATATGGATAGCGTTCCGTAACGCGAAGGATTTCATCAATAGCCGCAGGCTCAAACGCCACACCCTCTCTTTGGGCTGGAACGACCAGTGCTTCGCGCGCGGCCTCATAGGGCAGCTTGTCTACTTCTGGATAATTGAATAATCGCTCGGCATAGGATTTGGCATTGCCCGCAAGGGCTGCGATTTGCGGCAGGCCTGCCCCGACAAAAAACAGGGGAAGATTGCGCTGCGCGATCTCATGGCAGGCCGCCACCAATGCCGCCAATTCCTTCTTGGAAAGATATTGCAATTCATCAATGAACAACCCGATTGCCGACTGGCTGTCAGCTGCCGCTTCCGCCACCGCGATCAATAATTGCGGCATGTCTTGTTCCAGATTACCCGTGTCCGCAACACCTGGCCCTGGCGTCATGCCGATTTCAATCTCACCTACCGCGATCTTAAAGGCGCTGCCAAAATTGCGTAAAGCCGCCATGGCTTGCCGAACCTTGTTTCCGGCATGTGCCATCAGATCAAGGCTGAACAGAATGCGCCGCAGTTCAGGCACCAGCAATTGCGGCAAGGCCCCCTGCTCGGGTGCTTCGATCTTCGCGATTTGGAAACCCAGCCTGTCTGCATCCTCCTTCATCCGGTTGAGCAGGACGGTTTTACCGACACCACGCAGACCTAGAATGACAAGGCTTTTGACCGGACGGCGGCTCAAGACGCGCCGCATGTCGATATTGGCGTCCTCTAGCAGCTTTTCACGCCCCACCAAGGCGGGCGGCTGAATGCCCGCTCCGGGCGCAAATGGGTTTCGTAAGCGGTCCATGCCCATCCATAGTCAAATTAGTGATATTAGTGGATACCCCACTAAACTCACTAATTAAACTATTTTTGTCGCCCCATCAATCCGCAAACGGATCGATCATCAAAATCGTATCTTCCCGCTCCGGGCTGGTAGAAAGCAGCGTGATCGGGCATTCGATGAGTTCTTCGAGATAGCGGACATATTTCACCGCCTGCGCGGGCAAGGCCGCCCAGCTTCTGGCACCTGCCGTTGAGCCTTCCCAGCCGGGGATGGTTTCGTAGATGGGTTCCACCCGCGTTTGGTCGCCTTGGCCTGCGGGCAGGCGGTCAATCCGCGCGCCGTCCAGCATATAGCCCACACAAACCTTGATTTCTTTCAGCCCATCGAGAATGTCGAGCTTCGTCAGTGCAATGCCGGTAACCCCCGACACCTTGATGGCTTGCCGCACCAGCACGGCATCAAACCAACCACAGCGACGCTTACGCCCCGTCACCGTTCCAAATTCGCGCCCGCGTGTGCCGATATATTCGCCGATCTCATTATCCTGCTCGGTGGGGAACGGCCCTGAACCCACGCGCGTGGTGTAAGCCTTGGCGATGCCTAGCACGAAACCGACAGACCCCGGCCCCATGCCCGAACCTGTGGCGGCTTGGCCGGACACAGTGTTGGACGAGGTGACGAAGGGATAAGTGCCGTGATCAATATCCAGAAGCACGCCTTGCGCGCCTTCAAACAAAATCCGCTTGCCTTCGCGCTTCATGCCGTCGAGCAGCGACCATACGGCATCCGAATATTCCAGCACGCGCGGTGCGATGGACATGAGTTCATCCATGATGGACGCCGCCGAAACTTCCGGCTGCCCCAAACCACGCCGCAGCGGATTGTGATGGCTGAGCAGGCGCTCAATCTTAGCCCCCACTGTGGAAGGATCAGCCAGATCATTCACACGGATGGCCCGGCGGCCCACCTTGTCTTCATAAGCCGGGCCAATGCCGCGCCCCGTGGTGCCGATTTTACCATCACCAGCGGCAGCTTCGCGGATCTGGTCCAGATCGCGATGCAGCGGCAGAATGAGCGTCGCATTCTCAGCAATACGCAGATTATCACGATTGATTACCACACCCTGCGCGGTCAGCTTGTCGATCTCGGCTGCCAGCGCCCACGGATCAATCACCACGCCATTGCCGATAACCGACAGCTTGGCTTTACGCACAATGCCCGATGGCAGAAGCGAGAGCTTATAGGTGACCCCGTCAATAACCAAAGTGTGCCCGGCATTGTGCCCGCCCTGAAAGCGCACCACCACATCGGCGCGCTCCGAAAGCCAATCCACAATCTTGCCCTTGCCCTCGTCACCCCATTGGGCTCCGACCACCGCCACATTGGCCATTCCGGCACCTCGTCATTGGACACACAAACGGCCCCGCTGGCAAAGCCGGGGGCCGTTTTGCAGTTTCTAGCGCAATCTGGACTGATTCCAAACGAAAAGATGATCACTCGATGATAGCGACCAAATCCTTGGCATCCACCTGGGTTCCGGCTGTAACGGTTACCTGTTTGACCACGCCATCGCGCTCGGCTGTCACCGAAGTTTGCATCTTCATGGCTTCGAGGCTGAGGATAACATCGCCCTTTCGCACCTTATCCCCCGGCTTGACCGAAACCATAACCACCAGCCCCGGCATAGGCGCAGCCACTTGGGCCGGATTGGTCACATCCGCCTTGGCGCGCGCGGCCTTCAGCGGCGTGCGCGACAGGTCTGAGATGCGCACCGGGCGCGGCTGGCCGTTCAATTCAAAGAATACCGTGACCTTGCCCTCCTCATCGGGCTCGGAAATGGCGGTGTAGCTCACCAGCAGTGTTTTGCCCTTGTCGATCTCAATGGCAAATTCCTCACCCGCTTCCATGCCATAAAAGAATACGCGCGTAGGCAGGATCGAAAGATCCGAATAGGTATCTTGTGCCGCCGCAAATTCCAAAAACACCTGCGGATACATGAGGTAGCTGGCAAATTCATTGGCGGTCAGCGACCGGCCAACCTTGGCCTCCGCTGTCCGCCGCAAGGCAGACAGGTCCGCCGGTGGCAAGGCCGCACCCGGCCGCACGGTCAACGCTTGCTGGCCTTTCAGCACCTTCTTCTGGAGGGCTTGCGGGAAGCCTCCTGTGGGCAAGCCAATCTCACCCTTGAAGAACGAGACAACCGATTCCGGGAAAGCGATTTCCTTCTCACGGTCCAGCACATCGGCAGCGGTAAGATGGCTCGTCACCATCATCAAGGCCATATCGCCCACCACCTTGGAAGATGGTGTAACTTTCACAATATCGCCGAAAAGCTGATTGACCTTCGCATAGGCGCGCGAGACTTCCGGCCAGCGTTCTTCAATGCCCAGTGATGCTGCCTGCTGGCGCAGATTGGTATATTGGCCACCGGGCATTTCATGCCCATAGACATCTGCCGTGCCTGAGCGGATTTCGCTTTCAAAGCCAGAATAAAGCTCGCGCGTTTTCAGCCAATATTCAGATATCGCTTCGAGTGCTTCCGCCTTCAATCCCGTGTCACGATCACCATGCCGCAAGGCCGCCGCGATGGAACCCAAGGCTGCCTGCGAGGTAAGCCCACTCATCGCATCCATCGCAGCATCCACAATGTCCACCCCAGCATCAGATGCCGCCAGAACGGAAGCTGCCGAAATGCCCGATGTGTCATGCGTGTGGAAATGGATGGGAATTTTGATCTCCTTCTTGAGCGTGGAGAACAAAAGCTTCGCGGCTGCGGGCTTCACCAGTCCCGCCATATCCTTGATGCACAGAATATGGGCACCCTCAGCCTCCAGCTCGCGTGCCAGCTTGACGTAATATTCCAGATCATATTTCGGGCGTTCAGGATCCAGAATGTCGCCCGTGTAGCAAATGGCCGCTTCGAGGATTTTGCCCGTCTTTAGCACGGCCTCCATCGCCATCTTCATGTTCTCAACCCAGTTGAGACTATCGAAGACGCGGAAAATATCGACCCCCGACGCAGCCGCGCGATCTACGAAATAGCGCACGGTATTATCAGGATAATTGGTGTAGCCCACCGCATTGGCCGAGCGCAAAAGCATCTGCAACAGATGGTTCGGCATGGCCGCGCGCAGGCGTTCCAAACGGTCCCACGGATCTTCCTTCAGAAAGCGCATGGCAACATCAAAGGTGGCACCACCCCAACATTCCACCGAGAATAATTCTGGCAGAAGTGCTGAATAAGCCGGTGCAACGCGCAAAATGTCATCACTACGCATGCGGGTGGCGAGCAGCGACTGATGGGCGTCACGCATGGTGGTGTCGGTGATGAGAAGCCGCTTCTGCTTCTTGATCCACTGCGCCACAGCCTGCGGGCCTTTGTCATCCAGCATCTGCTTCAAGCCGGTGCTGGTTTCAATGCCGCGCACATTCGGTGCCTTGGGCGAGCGCATGCGGGCAGGCACAGCCTTGCCCTTCACTTCCGCATTGCCGTTCACAATCACATGGCCGATGTAATTCAAAAGCTTCGTCGCCCGATCACGCCGCCGCGGCAGCTCGAACAGTTCCGGCGTATCATCAATGAAGCGCGTGGTGTAATCACCGGCCAGAAATTTCGGATGCGCGATAAGGCCTTCGAGGAATTGTAAATTGGTCTGCACGCCACGAATACGAAACTCGCGCAAAGCCCGGTCCATGCGCGCCACCGCTTCGGTGGGCGATGAGCCCCACGCGGTGAGCTTTTCCAGAAGCGAGTCATAATAGCGCGTAACGACAGCGCCTGAATAAGCCGTGCCACCATCAAGCCGAATGCCAAAGCCCGTCGCCCCGCGATAGGCCTTGATGCGCCCGTAATCGGGAATGAAATTATTGAGCGGGTCTTCTGTCGTTATGCGGCACTGCATAGCGTGACCGTTCAAACGAATATCCGCTTGCAGCGGCACGCCCGTTTCATCGCTGCCCAAATGCCCGCCCATAGCAATGCGAATTTGCGCCTTCACAATGTCGATGCCAGTGACGGTTTCGGTGACGGTGTGTTCCACCTGAATGCGCGGGTTCACTTCGATGAAGTAGAACTTGCCCGTATCGGTATCCATCAAATATTCGGCCGTGCCCGCATTCACATAATTCGCCGCACGCGCCAAACTCAATGCGCTTTCGCACAAGCCCAACCGCGTTGGCATATCCAGATAGGGGGCGGGTGCGCGTTCCACCACTTTCTGATTGCGCCGCTGCATGGTGCAATCGCGTTCAAACAGATGGAAAATTTGGCCGTGTGAATCGCCGATGAGCTGCACTTCCACATGCCGCGCACGCTCAACAAGCTTTTCGAGATAGACCTCATCCTTGCCGAAAGCCGCGCGCGCTTCGGAACGGGCCGCCTCCACACTTTCAATGAGCTGGCCTTCCTCGCGGATCACCCGCATGCCGCGCCCGCCACCGCCCCAGCTGGCTTTCAGCATGATGGGATAGCCAATGCCGCGCGCTAATCTGGCAATCTCGGCCGCATCATCTGGCAGCGGCCCCGTGGCGGGCATGACGGGAACCCCCGCCTTCACCGCCAATTCGCGTGCTGCCACCTTGTTACCGAGCAGCCGCATCGTGTCCGGGCTGGGTCCAACAAAGGTGATTCCCGCCGCCGCACAGCTTTCAGCAAATTCCGGGTTTTCGGACAGGAAACCATAGCCGGGATGGATGGCATCAGCCCCCGCTTCCAGCGCAATGCGGATGATGTCGGGGATATCCAGATAGGCCTGCACCGGCCCTTTGCCCTCGCCCACAAGATAGCTCTCATCCGCCTTGAAGCGGTGCAGCGAGAAGCGGTCCTCGTTGGAATAAATGGCGACAGTGCGAATCCCAAGCTCGGTAGCGGCCCGGAACACACGAATGGCAATCTCACCGCGATTGGCGACAAGCAGGGTACGGAAGTTTTTCATGGGTTTTGCCTATCATGAGGCAGAGGTGGTTTCCAGCCCTTTACCTGCCTAAAAATAAGGCAATGAGCTTGCGCATCGTCGTTTTTTCCATGTCGAAGCCAAAAAACGGCACTTCATGCCCCATCCACGAAGTTACCCCTTGACCCGCAGTTGCACCCCGCATAATCCTTCCCGTGGGCCACCCCTCCCCACTGAGGGGCTCACCATCTGGAAGGATGGCCAATGCCAGACCTCGCAAAGCCGGGTAGCCGCCCGCAATCCCCCCATTTTTCATCCGGCCCCTGCGCCAAGATTCCCGGCTGGAGCCCCAATCTCCTCAGCACCGCGCTCACCGGCCGCTCGCACCGTTCCGCGCAAGGCAAAGCGCGCCTCAAACTCGCCATTGAACTGACCCGCGAAGTGTTGGAGGTGCCCGACACCCACCTCATCGGCATCGTTCCCGCCTCGGATACAGGTGCGGTGGAACTGGCCATGTGGTCATTACTCGGCCCGCGCGGGGTGGACATGCTCGCTTGGGAAAGCTTCGGCGAAGGCTGGATCACGGATGTGGTGAAGCAGCTGAAACTGCCCGACATCGCCAAGATCACCGCCCCCTATGGCGAATTGCCCGATCTCACATCCGTCGATTTCACCCGCGATGTCGTGTTCACCTGGAACGGCACCACGTCGGGCGTGCGCGTGCCGAACGCTGATTGGATTCCGCATGATCGCCAAGGCCT
>CAJBCQ010000170.1 GCA_903951595.1 uncultured Hyphomicrobiales bacterium
ACAAGCGACTTGGAGGAAAGCTTTTCCTCAATCGCATGCTGGCGATTGGCGCGAATATCGGCAAGGCCCATGCCATAGGCCGAAAGCACGCCCGCCAGCGGATGAATAAGCACGGTTTTCATGCCGAGATTATCTGCAATCAAACACGCATGCTGCGCGCCTGCCCCGCCAAAGCAATTCAGCGCATAGGCTGTGATGTCATAACCGCGCTGCACGGAGATCTTCTTGATGGCGTTCGCCATATTCTCAACGGCAATCTGGATAAAGCCTTCGGCCACCGCTTCCGCCGTGCGGCCCGTTTTCTTGGCCAAGTCGGCAAACTTCTTGGCAACCGCTTGCCCATCCAGCGCCGCATCGCCCTTCGGCCCGAAAATCTTCGGGAAGTATTCCGGGTTGATCTTGCCCAGCATCACATTGGCATCCGTAACAGCCAAAGGCCCGCCGCGCCGATAACAAGCAGGCCCGGGATTGGCACCGGCTGAATCCGGCCCCACACGAAAACGCGCCCCGTCATAGTGCAGAATGGAGCCGCCACCCGCCGCCACGGTGTGAATCCGCATCATGGGCGCGCGCATGCGAACCCCCGCCACTTCAGTCTCAAACGCGCGCTCAAACTCACCATCAAAATGGGCAACGTCTGTCGAGGTGCCACCCATATCAAAACCGATGACACGGTTGAAACCCGCCATACGGCCCGTCTCCACCATGCCGACAACGCCACCGGCAGGGCCAGACAAAATCGCATCCTTGCCTTGAAACATATCCGCTGCCGTCAACCCGCCGGAAGACTGCATGAACATGAGCTTGCAGCCCGTGCCTTGCGTGCCAAGTTCGCTCGCCACCTGATCGACATAACGGCGCAGGATGGGTGAAAGATAAGCATCCACAACCGTCGTGTCGCCACGCCCCACGAGCTTCATCAGCGGCGAAACAAGGTGGCTCACCGAAATCTGGGTGAAGCCAATCACACGCGCCATTTCTGCCGCAGCCGCTTCATGCGCCGGATAGCGATAGCCATGCATGAACACGATGGCGATGGCCCGAATACCATCCTTGAACGCCGCCTGCATGGCTTTGCGCGTGGATGCCGGGGCGAACGGCACCAGCACTTCCCCTTCCGCCGTCACTCGCTCCTCAGCCTCAATCACGCGCTCATAAAGCAACTCCGGCTTGATGAGGTTGCGGTCGAATAATCGGGGCCGTGCCTGATAGCCAATCTCCAGCGCATCGCGGAAACCTTGGGATGTAACCAGCAGCGTGCGGTCACCCTTGCGCTCCAGCAGCGCATTGGTGGCAACCGTGGTGCCCATTTTCACGGTGTCGATGAGTTCGGCCGGAACGCGCTGGCCTTTGGCCACCCCCATCAACTCGCGGATGCCCTGAATGGCGGCATCCCGATAAGCCTCCGGGTTTTCCGACAACAGCTTATGCGCCTTGATGACGCCCTTGGGGTTGCGCGACACGATGTCGGTGAAGGTGCCGCCACGGTCGATCCAGAAGTCCCATTTGCCCTGTGCCATGCGCCGCGCTTTCCCTTGTTTGAATTTGCCAACGAGCTAATCACGCCCCCTTGCCAACGTCAATAAAATGTCGATAAATTGTTAGCATGAAAAAACCCTTAGGCCCCATCGTCTCCTCAGCCCATCTGGCGCAAGGCCAGCTTCCTTCCCTTTCGGAACTGGAATTCGGCCTGATCCTCGCCCACAACGCCTTTGCACGCTGGATGGTGCGCTGCATGACCGCAGCAGGCGCACCGGGGCTGAACGCGCTCGACATCATGGTGCTGCACTCGGTCAACCACCGGGCGCGCCCCAAAAGGCTTGCCGACCTGTGCCTCGTTCTGAATATCGAGGACACGCATCTGGTCACCTATGGCCTGAAAAAACTGGAAGGCCTGAAGCTCGTCAAATCCGGCCGTGAGGGCAAGGAGCGCGTGGTCGCCATCACGCCCAAGGGGGCCGAGCTTTGCGCCCGCTATGGGGAAATCCGCAATGAATTGCTGGTAAACCCGCTGGCAGCCTTAGGCCTAGCCAAAGCCAACCTTTCCGAAGTAGCAGCTGAATTGCGCGCCCTTTCGGGCCATTATGACCAGGCAGCGCGCGCTGCCGCGTCGCTATAGCGGCTTGCAAATCACGCCCATATCGCGTTGACTGCGCTCGCGAAAAACCGACAGGTGAGCCCATGCTGAATTCAACCGAAAAATCCCCCGCTTCCGCCAACGCCATTGGCCCCTTGGGCCTCATGCTGGCGGCATCCGGCGCAACACTTTTGGCCCTCACCATGGCCGCCACAACGGTTGCGGCGGTCATATGGGCGGCGGTAAAGTTGCTTGGCCTGCCCGACATGGTGCTTTATGTCCTGCTCGTCATCGGCATCCTTCCGACACTCTGGGTCACCATCTGGACGGCCGGTCGCGCCTGGCATGTGGAGCGACGCCTGGAACAAGGGCTGGATGTAGACACCCCCGTTTTCAAAATGCTGCACTATTTCTCCAAACGCTGAAGCCGATCCTGAAGGCATGTCAGTTTGGACGCGCATTGCCGAAATACTCAGTGACGTCGGCGACAGCATCGCCGCCGCCTTGCATAAGCTTGTGGGTGCGAGCAACACCGCGCCGGAAAACTCGCTCGCTTTCACCATCGGCATGATCGCGCTGGGTGCCAAAATGGCGAAAGCCGATGGCGTGGTGACAGGTTCAGAAGTAAAAGCCTTCCGCCAAATCTTCCACGTGCCACCGCACGAACTGCTCCATGTGGCCCGCGTGTTTGATCTGGCCAAGCAGGATGTGGCGGGCTTTGAGTCTTACGCCCGCCAGATCAGCAAGCTGTTCCGCGAACGCCCCACCATGCTGGAAGATATTCTGGATGGCCTGTTCCACATCGCCAAGGCTGATGATCTGCTGCATGATGCCGAAATCGCCTATCTCAACCGCGTATCCGACATTTTCGGTTTCGATGAACCCACCTTCCGCCGCATCAAGGCCCGCCATGCAGCAGGCAGTTTCGATGCCTTTGAAGTGCTGGGCCTAAACCCCACCGCCGGGGATGATGAAATCCGTACCCGCTACCGCATGCTGGTGCGTGAAAACCACCCAGACATGCACATCGCCGCCGGCATGCCCCCCGAACTCATCGACATTGCCACCGCCAAAATCGCCGCCATCAACGCCGCCTATGAAACCATCGCCAAGGAGCGCGGCCTCTAGTGCGTACCCGCTTGCCCCATGACTGGCGCGCCGCCGCCAATCACGAACCGCGTAAAGGCGGCAAGCTACCCGACATGTTGTTGCTGCACTACACCGGCATGAAAACCGCCGAAGCGGCTTTGGATTGGCTCGCAAGTGCTGAATCGCAAGTCTCCTGCCATTATGTCATCGACGAGCAAGGCCGCATCACCCAGATGGTGAGCGAAGTCGAACGCGCTTGGCATGCGGGTGTTTCCTTCTGGAAGGGCGAGCGGGATATCAACTCAGTTTCCGTTGGCATTGAAATCCACAATCCCGGCCATGAGCTTGGCTATGTTGATTTCCCACCCGCGCAGATGGATGCGGTGATTGCACTCTCACGCGATATCATCGCCCGCCACGCCATTGCGCCCGAACGTGTGCTGGCCCATTCCGATGTGGCCCCAGCCCGCAAAATGGACCCCGGCGAGCGTTTCAACTGGTTCCGCCTGCATCAGGAAGGCATCGGCCATTGGGTCGAGCCTTCTGAAATACGCGATGGCCGCTTCTTCTGCGAAGGTGATGAGGGCCAACCCGTGCAGGCGCTGCAAAGCCTCTATGCCGCTTACGGTTATGAAATCGACATCACCGGCGTGTTTGATGCCGCAACCGCCCATGTAACTCGCGCCTTCCAACGCCATTTCCGGCCCGCGAAAGTGGATGGCGTGGCGGATGCCTCCACCATCGAAACCCTGCACCGCCTGCTGACATCCCTTTAGAAAAGCGAGAACAAAAATGGCCGCTGATCTCATCTTCAAAAATGCCCGCATCATCACGATGGACAAGGCCAACCCCAAGGCAGAAGCCATTGCCATCAGCGGCAACCACATTCAGGCCGTGGGAAGCGATGCACAGATCATGGCACTGGCTGGCCCTTCCACCCGCATCATCGACGCGCAAGGTTGCACATTGCTTCCCGGTTTCAACGAAGCGCATATGCACCTTTTCTCTGGTGCCGCTGAATTATCGCAACTTCAGCTTTCCGGCACCAAAGGCATGGAAGCACTCACCAAAGCTGTGCGCGCCTATGCCGCTGCAAACCCCGACAATACGCTCATCATGGCGCAAGGGGCCGATTACACCATTCTCGGCAACCGCCGTGTGACGCGCCACGATCTAGATGCGATCATCCCCAACCGCCCCTTCATCATGTATGCGCCCGACCATCACACGGGCTGGGCCAACACCATCGCCTTGGAAAAAGCAGGCCTGCTCACAGGCCGCGTGCTGGGTGCCGGCAATGAGATTGTGATGGGGGCGGATGGCTTGGCGGAAGGTGAACTTCGCGAGGGTGAAGCCTTGCAGCCGGTGGCAGCACTGGCCGGACCCTCACGCGCAAGGCTGGGGCTGGATACAGGGGGCGAACCCAACCCCGCACCCACGGCAGAAGAATGGGAAGCCGATCTTGCTACCATGCAGATCGGGCTCGATTATTGCGCCGCCCACGGCATCACCTCCATTCAGAACATGGATGGCAATTCTTACACGCTGGAACTGCTGGCCGAAATCGAACGCCGCCGGGGATTGGCCGCGCGCGTTGGCGTGCCGTTCCATTTCAAGAATTTCATGGCCCTTGCTGATTTGGACAAAGCCAGCCAAATGCATCGCCGCTTCACGGGCGAAAAGCTCAAATCCGGCTTTGTAAAGTTTTTCATGGATGGCGTGATCGACAGCTCCACCGCCGTGATGATCGATGATTACGCCGACCAACCGGGCTGGAAGGGCGACCCACTATTCTCACCCGAAAGCTTCAACGCCGCCGCCATCGCAGCCGATAAGCGCGGCCTGCAAATCGCGGTGCATGCGATTGGTGATGGTGCTGTGCGCGCAGTGCTGAACGGCTATGAGGCGGCAGCCAAAGCCAACGGCAAGCGCGATGCCCGCCACCGCATTGAGCATATCGAAGTGGTGCATCCGGATGACATTCCCCGCTTTGCCAAATTAGGCGTCATCGCCTCCATGCAACCCCCGCACCCGCCGGGCCAGATGGGCCTGCCGCTCGAACCCACGCTCACGCGCATCGGTGAACATCGCTGGCAATATTCTTACGCCTGGCAAACCCTGCGCGATGCAGGTGCCGTGCTGGTGTTCGCTTCAGATTGGCCGGTCAGCCCCATCGCACCCTTGGCGTCTATCAGTGCTGCCATGACCCGCCAGAAATGGCGCAGCGACTTGCCCGACCAGCGCCAGAGCCTTGAAAACGCCATCGCCGCCTATACGCGCGATGCGGCTTTCGCTGAGTTCATGGAGGGCAAAAAGGGCGTGTTGAAAGCAGGACTTCTGGCCGATTGTGTGCTGGTTTCGGGCGACATGGAAGCCGCAAGCCCTGCCGCCATTGCCGATCTGTCTGCGCTCGTCACCGTGTGCGATGGCCGAGTGACTTTCGAGGCCGCTTGACGCCACGCGGCGCGAAGCCTACCTCAATCCGCGTCAGTCGGCTGGATGGCCGCCTGCGGATGCGCCAAAAGCCTCCGCGGGAGGAAAGTCCGGGCTCCATGGAAATACGGTGCCGGTTAATGGCCGGCGGGGGCGACCCCAGGGAAAGTGCCACAGAAAATAAACCGCCCCGGCATGCCCGGGGTAAGGGTGAAACGGTGCGGTAAAAGCGCACCGCGCTTGTTGGTAACAACAGCGGCACGGCAAACCCCACCGGGAGCAAGATCGAATAGGGGTGACAGGGGCGAAAGCCCCAGCCTGTTTCCAGGCCGTCACCCGGGTTGGTCGCGAGAGGTGCTTGGCAACAGGCATCCCAGATGAATGGTCATCCACGGGGGGCAACCCCTGCAGACAGAACCCGGCTTACAGGCCGACTGACAATTTGTTTTTTGGTAGCTGGTTTCCCGCTAGATCAACTTGGCCGCGATCAGCCCGCGCAGTGAGTTGCCCACGAAAAATCCCGCCGCCAAATCATCCAGCCCCAACACAACCTCCACCGCGCGCCCCGCATTCAGCAATTCCGCGCGAAGCACCCCCGCCAGCAATCCGCTCGACAAGGGCGGCGTCAGCAACTTCCCCCCGCGTTCCACGAACACACTCGTGATCCCGCCCTCGCAAACTTCCCCGCGCGTGTTCAAAAACAGCGCCTCATCCGCGCGTGCCGCAACTTCGCTGCGGCCTTCATCATAGAAAGAGCGCCGGGTGGTCTTGTGCGCCAGAAGCCGATCGGAAGGATCAAGCCTGTGCGAAGCCACCGCCACTTTCCACACCGCATCCGCACCCAATGGCGTGAACGCCGCCGCCGTCACCGCCACCGAGCCATCCGCCGATTGCTCCACCCGCACGCGCAAATGATCGCCCGCCGTGTCGCGCGTCACGCGCTCCAGCGCCGCCACCACGCGAGCGCCATCATGCTCATGCCCCAATGCGCGAGACGATGCCGCAAGCCTTGCCAAATGCAATTCCAGCCGCGCAAAACCGCCCGCGCGCGAAAAGCCAAGCGTTTCGATCAAATGATGTTGAGAAAGCGGGATTTGAGCAGGCATTCGGCATATTCCTCATTCGCCGTCGAATCCGCCACCGTGCCGGAGCCAACATTCACAACGACGCCACCATCGCCGGCAATCGACAGCGTGCGAATGGCGACGTTAAAGGCCATATCACCCGAAGGCGCGATGTGCCCGATGGAGCCGCAATAAACCCCGCGCGGGACCGTTTCCAATTCCGCGATAATCTCCATCGCGCGGATTTTTGGCGCACCCGTGACAGAGCCACACGGAAACAACCCTGTGAACAAATCCTGCAACGTCAAACCGGGACGCAGTTCTGCCGTCACCGTCGATGTCATCTGATGCAGCGTGTTGTAGGTTTCCACCGCGAATAATGCCGGCACCTTCACGCTGCCCACTTGTGAAATGCGCGACAGATCATTCCGCAGCAAATCCACAATCATCAAATTCTCAGCCCGCTGCTTTTCATCGCGCGCCAGCCACAGCTTGATCGCCTCATCCGCCGCCGCGTCGCCCCCGCGCGGTGCCGTGCCCTTCATCGGCCGTGCGGTGATACGGGAACCCTTCGTTTCAAAAAACAATTCCGGCGAAAGGGAAACAATCGTCTCCTCACCCAGCGCCACCACCGCACCATGCGCCACAGGCTGGCGCTTTTTCAGCGCCGCATAAAGCCCCAGCACATCGCCTTCCAACTGGCCGCGCATGGGGAAGGTAAGGTTGATCTGATAAACATCCCCCGCCGTGATATAGGCAATCACCTTGTCAAAACGGCTGGCATAATCTGCCTCGCTCCAATCAGGCGAAAGCCCCGTCACGCGCGAGGCACCCCCGGCAAGTAAGCTGTCTGATGAAGGCGCATCAAACACGCCGAACTGCATGAGCGGCCCGGTCCCTGCGCTCCATAACCCGGCAAGCTTCGGCTCCAGCACCAGCCCCAATTCATAGGCCGCAAAGCCCGCAATCCAACGCCCCGCCTCATGTGCAGCCTGAAGGCGCGCAAAGGCTTGCGGCACATCAGCGGCACTGGCAGCGGTGATGATTTCGGAAGGGGCGGCAAAAAGCAGGCTCTGCCCGGCAAGGCTGTCTTCAAGGCAGATGAATGGCGCGCGCGGCATCATGGGCGCTGCTTAGCACTGGAGCGCCCAAATGCAAAATCAGGCTGCGACTAATCTTCCTCGCGCTGCGCCGCCTTACGGGCCGAACGCAGGAGAAAGGGCTTCATAAACCGGGCAGGCGTAGGCTTGTCACCTTCGGGCGATACGGCCAGCGCAAATGTGCGCTGGCGCAGCATTTCCACAAAGGCCACACGGTCTTCCAAATGCTCATATTCGGCAAACGGAATGGGCTTCCCCACCCGCACTTCCAAATTGCTGCCCATGCGCCGCGCCGTTTCCCGGAACACCAGCGAAAGCCGCAAGGTGAGGCTCAAATGGCTGGCCAATTGGAACAGGCGGCTATTTTGTCCGGTGAAATAAATGGGCACCGCCGTGGCCTTGGAAGCCCGGATCAATTTCGCGGTGAACGGCGCCCAAGGCAGATCAATGGCTGGACCTTTGAGCGGCTTTTCGCTGGTGGAAACCCCACCGCCGGGGAAAATGCCGATGGCATGGCCGTCTTTCAGCCATTTCTGCGCGTCAATGCGCGAGCGCACATTGGTGGCGCGGGCTTCTTTGGAGGCCGCAAAATCCACAGGAAGCAGATTGTCGCGCGCATCCGGTGCCTGACACAAAACGCTATTCGCCAGCACCTTCGTATCCGGCCTCACCTTCATGGCAAGCCAGGTGAGCGTGACACCATCCAGCACGCCATAGGGGTGATTGGCGATGAAAACCACCGGCCCTTCCGCCGGTGTTGCCGCCAGTCGCTCGGCATCAAACTGCACATCCATTTTCAACAAGCGGATGGCCGAATCGAAGAAAGTCTCGCCCTGACGGCGGTCCTTCTGATGTTCGTCATAAAGCTTCTTGAGCTTGCGCTGCCCGCCCATCTTCTCAATGGCCTGGATCAAGGCGCGCTGCACCAGTGGCTGATCCTCGGTGGAATAGGAAAAACGAACGTTTTCAGCCATTTCGGCTACTTCGCCGGATGCTCTCGTCATAAGCTTTTTCTCCGAACCGGTTTCCCGGCCTTTTGCCTTGACCATTAGATGATCCGAGTTACGCCGACATTTGCGACGGTTTCATGAAGCCTGCCCCAACAACCGCTCTTTATCACAGTCGCCAAGCCCTCTACAGATACACCCCAGAAGATGGCAAGTCAGCAGGAACCGACCGAACATGTACACCCTCTATGGCCGCCCCGCCACCGGCTCTGCCGCCGTGGAAGCACTTTTGGAAGAATTGGGCCTGCCCTATCGGCTGGAAAACGTAGCAAAGGGGCCGGATGGCCGCCCTTCGGCGCATTATCTGGCCAATATCAACCCCTTGGGCCCGGTGCCCGCGCTGAAGCTGCCGGACGGCTCTGTGATGACCGAATCCGCCGCCATGATGATTTATCTGGCGGATCTGGTTCCCGGTGCCAATCTCGCCCCCCTGCCAACCCACCCCGCGCGCGGGCAATATCTGCGCGTCATGCTATTTCTGGCCGCCGAAATCTATCCCGCTGATCTGCGGCTTTTCTATTCCGACCGCTACACCACCGACCCAGATGGCGCCTCAGGTGTGAAAAAGGCGGCCAGTGCGGAAATGGACCGGCTGTTCGACCATTTAGCCAATATGCTCGGCGACAAGCCGTTTTTGCTCGGCGAAGAATTCTCCGCGCTCGATCTTTACGCCGCCATGGTGGCAAGCTGGGCTGAAAGCGTGCCGGTGCTGTTCACCCGCCACCCCAATATCGCCCAACACTATGCCCGCGTAAAAGCCCGCCCCGCCACAGCCCGCGCCTGGGCGCGCAACAAGATGATGGACTATTAAGCCGCCCGCAAGCGACGCTAGGCGCGGTGCTGCGCCAGCCAGACAGAAACAGTAAGCCCACCATCAGCAGGCGGCGGCAGATCCTCGCGCGTCATGGCCGCAAGCCCCGCGCGGTCGAGATAGCCCACCATATGTTCATTCGAAATGCCCAGGCGCCGATGGGCATGGTCATCGCGCAATTCCTCGCGTTCATGCGGTGCGAAATCAGCGATGAGCAAACGCCCACCGGGTTTCAACACGCGCGCCGCTTCCGCCAACGCGGCCGCCGGATCATCGAGGAAATGCAGCACCTGATGCAGGATGATCAGATCGGCACTACCAGAATGAAGCGGCAGAGACAGAATATCGCCATGCCGCACCTGCACTTGACCCATGCCCTCCAGCCGACTGCGCGCGATGGCGAGCATGTCATGGCTGGAATCAATACCCACCGCGCGGGTGGCCTGTGGGGCCAGAAGTTCGAGCATCCGGCCCGTACCGGTGCCAAGGTCCACCAAAAGATCGAAATGGCCGGAACCGGCCAGCCGCCGCAGTGCTGATTCGACTTCCTCCTCGCGCACATGAAGCTGGCGCAGCTTGTCCCAATCACGCGCATTGGCACGGAAATATTCGCTCGCACGCTCAGCCCGCGCCGCCCGCACTGCGGCAAGCTGCTTGCGATCCTGCGCTAGAACCGCGTCATCTTCGGGAATGAGATTCGCCAGTGCCGCCGCCCAATGCGCCGAGCGGCCTTCGGTGGAAAGGCGGAAAAGAACCCAGCTTCCCTCCTTGTGGCGCTCCAAAAGCCCCGCCTCGCACATGACTTTGAGATGCCGGCTGACGCGCGGTTGGCTTTGACCCAGAATGAGCGTCAACTCGCTGACATTCAGCTCGCCTTGCGCTAAAAGCCATAAAAGACGCAGCCGGGTGCTTTCAGCCGCCGCACGCAATAGGCAGAGCAATTCTTCCATCCGCCAAGCCTCCCGACACTGAAGTCTGAAATCACATAAACATATCTTTATGTCCTATCCAAGTCTCCTTTTGCAGTTGCAGCAAAAAAGTGCCAAACTTCATAGCAACCACTGGAGTCGGCCCATTTCGTGTACTATTATGCCTAGTGATCATGTAAAGCCTGAGAACGACGCCGAAAGCCCAAGAAAGATGAAAGAACCCGCGATGAAGAACCACGCACAGCCATTCGCAAGCCGCGCCTTGGGCGCAGCCTTGCTGCTGTCGCTTGTCTCCTCAGCGGCTGTCGCATCGCCCTTGCTGCCTTCCCTGCCCGCTGAAATTCCGAGCATGGCCACCATTACCCCGCCGCCACCGGAGGCCGATGGCAATATACCCAGCGACATCAGCATGGCGGACGCACCGTCAGACCCGCTGGAGCCGGTCAACCGTCTCATCTTTGGCCTGAATGAAGGCGTTGATTTTCTGATCCTGCGCCCCGTGAATACGGTCTACCGCACAATCGTGCCGCAGCCCTTGCGTAAGGGCGTGGCGAATGTGGTCTATAATCTCGCAAGCCCCGTGATCTTCGCCAATGACCTGTTGCAGGGTGAAGGCAAGCGCGCCGGCAACACCGCCTCGCGCTTCATCATCAACACAACGGTTGGCGTCGGCGGCCTTGTGGATGTGGCTGCCAAGCAGGGCATCCCGCGCCATTCAGAAGATTTCGGCCAGACGCTGGCGGTTTGGGGCATCGGTTCCGGCCCCTATATCGTGCTGCCGCTGATCGGCCCGTCAACATTACGCGACACAGCCGCGATGGCAGTGGATGGCACCATCGACCCCATGACTTGGGCCTTGATGCACGAAAAGACGGCCGTACGCATGATCCCCACCGCAACGCAGATCATCGTCTATCATGACGAATATCTGGATGTTGCCCAAAATATGCGCCGTTCTTCAGCAGACTTCTACGCATCGGTGCGCGATGTCTACGCCCAGCGCCGCCAATCCGAAATCGCCAATGGCAATCTGATGCTTCTTGAGCCCTTGCCGCCCATTTCCGGGGACTGAAACATGCAAAATTCATCTTTGAGCCGCCGTGCATTGCTCGGCACCATTCTGCTCGGCACGCTTTCATTTGCCGTGCCCGCCCATGCGGCCACTGCGGCAGAAAGCTTTGTGAACTCGGTGGGCAACAGCGTCATCGAAGCGGCCCGCAATGGCTCGCAAGAAACCTTCCGCAATGTCCTGCGCGCCAGCGCCGATGTGGAAACCATCGCCGTTTTCTCACTCGGCAGCTATCGCAAGAGCTTGGATGCCGGCCGTAAGAGTGAATATGTGGGTTTGGTGGAAACCTACATCTCCCGGGTTTTCTCCGAAAACGCCGCCCGCCTTGCAGGCGAAAGCCTAGAAGTAACCGGCAGCCAAGAAGCCGCCGATAGCGTGATCGTCAAGAGCCTTCTGAAATATGCTGACGGCCGCTCCGTGGCCGTAACTTGGCGGCTGGTGAAGCGCGGTGGGGCTTTTAAGATTTTCGACGTGAACGTGGATGGCATCTGGCTTGCCACGACCCAGAAGACCAATTTCGTCTCTGTTCTAAAGCAGAACAACGGCGATATTGGTGCTTTACTGACCTATCTCAAGCAATAATACCCAAAACAACTTCAAAATCCCCCTTGCGGTTCTTTCAAATTTACATTCTCCTGTAGCTTCTTCAGGGGGCTCGACTTGTCGTGATTCTGAATTTGACCCGACGTGCAGTGCTTGGACTAGGGGTAGCTTTTTGGCTAACTCCCGTCGCCGCCCGGTCAGCTTTACCGCATGAATCCTATGTCAAAAGCCTGCTCGAAGAACTCATCGCTCTGGCCAAATATGATGAAGCCGAGCAACGAAATCGGCTGAAAAAGGTTTTGCACAGGCGCGCGGATGTGCGCGCTATTTCCCTTTTTGCGCTGGGCACATGGCGCAAGAAATTGCCAAAAAACCTAAGCGGCGATTACATCGATCTGGTCGTCAACTACACCGCCAATAGCTTCATCAGCTATGTGAGCCAGTTCGAAGGGGCCGATGTCGCCATCGAGCGCAGTTCCAGCCAAGGCGGCTTCACCACGGTGGATGCCAAGCTTACCTATGCCGGCGGCGATGCAAGCCAGATCCGCTTCCGTTTTGCCGATGCCGGGAACCCCCGCGTGAAGGATGTGAATGTGCGGGGCATCTGGCTATCGCTCCAGTTGCGGGAGCGTTTTTCAGGCCTATTGGATCGCAATAACGGTGACATTGCCGAACTCATGGAGTTCCTGCGCTCCAACAGCGCCTGAACCCGCCTAGGTTGACGTTATGGGCGAGCTCCTTTAGGTCAGATCAATGCGGGTCAGCGGACCCATCCCCGAGACAACATGATGGGCCCCATGAATATGCTGATCACGCGCCGGAATCTTCTGCTGAGTCTCGCTGCCTTGGGCATCACCGCCAACGCGGCCCATGCCGCCACACTTCCCGAAAAGCACCCCGCCATGGCCTTTGTTCGCAAGGCCACCGAAGAATTATTCAACGCCCACAAGCAAGGCACCGTGCAAGCCTTCCTGCCCGCCATCAAGGGCAATGCGGATATTGCCTATATCGGCGATTATTCACTGGGCCAATATGAGCCCAAACTGCCCAAGAACCTGCGCGACAGCTATTATGATGGCGTGGCCTTGTTCATGGCCCGCTATTTCGCCGACCAGACGCGCACCTATCGCGTTGCCAAATGGGATGTGGGCCAGGGCGTTGAAGGCGAGAATGGTAATTTCATCATCAACAGCCGCGTCACCCTGCTCACCGGCACAGCCTATGACGTTTCATGGACAGTTGCTCCGCGCGGCAAGGGTTTCAAATTCATCGACGCGCAGGTGATGATCTTCTCCCTCACCTTCGCCCAGCGCGGCCTGTTCGTGTCCTACCTGCAAAAGCATGATGGGGATGTGGAAAAGCTCGTGACGGTGCTGAACCGGAAGTGAGCTATTTCAGCCGCCGCGGCTTTCTCGCTTCATAATCATAAACGGCAAGCTGACGGCGCAAGGGCGAGGACTTCACCCCTTCGGCACTCAGCAACATGGCCTGCTTTTCAACTCCGCCCGGCAGCTTTGGGTTCAAGAACCCGCCCTTCTTGATCACCCGCCACCAGGGCGTGATCTGATCGGCGTCCATGCCCATCAGCCGCTGTTCTTCGGCCGCGCGCGCGGACATGTTGAGAAAGATGGCCGTAGACATGGGGCAGGCCACCGCCACCTTGTGCTTCAGCGCCAACGCATCGCGGATGTCATCGAGCGTTGCCACCTCGCCCGGCTTGATCTGGCGCACCATGGCATCCACCTCGCGCGGACTCGACACGACCATGGCACCACCATTGGCCTGCTTATAACCGGGCGCACCGGGTGGAATATTGGTGATGATATGCGGCTCGCGCCCGCTATTCATGTGGTCGAGTGCCGTCTTCTTGCGCGCCATGTTTCACCTCCCGTCTATTGCGATTGGCAAAAGATGGAAAGTGAAACGCGATTTAGCAATAAGAGCTTTTTGTTCCGGTTCTGTTTTCTGCGTCGAAGCGGCGACTTATCGCTCAAACTTTTTATACTTGATCCGCTTCGGCATCACCGAATCCTCACCCAGACGCCGCTTCTTGTCTTCCTCATATTCGGCAAAATTGCCTTCAAACCATTCCACATGGCTTTCACCTTCAAAGGCCAGAATATGCGTGGCAAGGCGGTCAAGGAACATGCGGTCATGGCTGATGACCACCGCGCAACCGGCGAAATCTTCCAAGGCTTCTTCCAAGGCCGCCAGCGTTTCGGTGTCCAAATCATTGGTCGGTTCGTCGAGCAGCAGCACATTGGCCCCTGATTTCAGCATCTTGGCCAGATGCACGCGATTGCGCTGACCGCCCGAAAGATTGCCCACCTTCTGCTGCTGGTCCGCACCCTTGAAATTGAAGGACGACACATAGGCACGCGAAACGATTTCGCGCTTGCCGAGATAGATAATGTCATCCCCACCAGAGATTTCTTCCCACACATTCTTGTTGGGATCGAGTGAATCACGGCTCTGGTCCACATAGCCCAGATGCACGGATTCCCCGATGGTGATGGTGCCGCTATCGGGCTGTTCCTGGCCGGTAATCATGCGGAACAAGGTGGACTTACCCGCCCCGTTCGGCCCGATAATGCCGACAATGCCACCCGGCGGCAGCTTGAATTCCAGATTGTCGATGAGCAGCCGGTCGCCATAGGCTTTCGATAGCCCTTCGACATTGATGACCGTATTGCCCAACCGCTCGCCCGGCGGAATGACAATTTGTGCGGAGGAAGATTGCAAACGCTGTTCATTGATCTGCAAAAGCTCATCATAGGCACGGATACGCGCCTTGCTTTTGGCCTGCCGCGCCTTAGGGCTGGAACCCATCCAGGCCTGTTCGCGTTCCAGTGTTTTTTGGCGGGCCACATCCTCGCGCTGTTCCTGCGCGTAACGCTTGGCCTTGGCACCCAGATAGGCCGAATAATTGCCCTCATAGGGAATGCCGCGCCCGCGATCCAATTCCAGAATCCAGCCCGTCACATTGTCCAGGAAGTAGCGGTCATGGGTGACGATCAGAATGGCACCGGGATAATCACGCAAATGATGCTCAAGCCAGTTCACCGATTCCGCGTCGAGATGGTTGGTCGGTTCGTCGAGAAGCAAGAGGTCGGGCTTGCGCAGCAGAAGCTGGGTCAATGCCACGCGGCGCTTTTCACCCCCCGATAGATTGTCGATCGAAGCCTCACCCGGCGGGCAGCGCAGCGCGTCCATCGCCTGTTCGACCTGTGATTCTAGATCCCACAGATTCTGGCTGTCGATGACATCCTGAAGCTTGGCGGCTTTTTCGGCGTTTTCATCCGAATAATCCATCATCAGGGCATTATATTCTTCCAAAATGGCGCGCTTGTCGGCGACACCTTCCATCACATTGCCCATGACATTGAGCGCGGGGTCCAGTTCCGGCTCCTGCTGTAGGTAACCGACGGTGGCACCATCAGCCAGCCACGCTTCACCCGTGAATTCCTTGTCGATGCCCGCCAAGATACGCAACAGGGTGGATTTGCCCGACCCGTTGGGGCCCAGAACCCCAATCTTGGCATCCGGGTAGAAGGAAAGGTTCACCCCATCGAGCACCTTTTTGCCCGACGGATAGACCTTGGAAGTCTGGTGCATGTGATAGATAAATTGCCGTGCCATATCGTGTTTTCCGCCCAAAGTTTCCGGGGGTTGAAGGGGATGGCCCGCTTTTAACCGACTGCGGCAATAAGGGCAACTTGCCAGCGCAGAAGCCTGCTACAATCACATTGTCTGAAACGGCCAGAAAGGCATCTCCCCGTGAGCCTGCTTTGCGCCCTGCCCTTCATCGCCAGCCTTCTCAGCGGCTGCCCAAGCCCGGATGCGTTGATTTCAGGCTATGTGGAGGGGGAATATGTCTCCATCGCCCCCATAAGCTCTGCCCGCATTCTGGAAGTGACCGTGCGCCGTGGCGAACGGGTGACGCAGGGGCAGGTTATGGCAAGGCTGGAGGATGCCGACGCCCGCCTGGCACTGGGCCAAGCCGAAGCCCGCTTGGCACAAGCCCGCGCGGAAGCGGAACGCGCCCGGCTTGATCTTTCCCGCACGCGCGAGCTTACGCAGCGCAATGTGGTAGCCCAGGCAAGCCTTGATACCGCAAAGGCAACGCTGGATGTGGCCGAAGCGCGGATGCGTGAGGCCGATGCGGCACTCGCCAATGCCCGCTGGCTTTTGTCCGAGCGCACGCTCATCGCGGCAAGCGGGGGCGTGGTGGATGATGTGCTGCGCCACCCCGGCGATATGGCAAGCCCCGGCTCGCCCATCCTATCGCTGCTGCCCGATGGGGCCGTGAAAATCAGGCTCTATGCCCCGCAAGCCCTGTTGCAGCACCTGAACGAGCGCGAAGAACTCAGCATCAATTGTGATGGCTGCCCGGATGGCTTGAAGGCCATTGTGAGCTATGTCGCCAAGGAACCCGAATTCACCCCTCCCGTCATCTATTCCGTCGAACGACGCCAAAAGCTCGTCTATCTCATCGAAGCCCGCCCAGCCGAGGCCGGCCCCTATTTGCGCCCCGGCGTGATCGTGGATGCACGGATAACACCATGAGCGTCATCGCTGTTCGCAATCTCACCAAGCGTTATGGCAAGCGCATTGCGGTCGATAATCTGACGCTGAATGTAGAGCCGGGTGAGATCATGGGCTTTCTCGGCCCCAATGGCTCAGGCAAGACAACCACCATCCGCATGATCTGCGGGCTGCTCACCCCCGATGAAGGTGCCGGCACAGTGCTGGGCCACAATGTGTTGACCGAAAGCACCGCCATCAAGCGTGAGGCGGGCTACATGACGCAGCGTTTTTCTTTTTATGATGACCTGACCATCGCGGAAAACCTCACCTTCGTCGCAAGGCTTTATGGCCTCAAACCCGCTGAACCCGTGCGCGCGGCGTTGGAACATTTGGGGCTTACCGAACGCGCGGATCAATTGGCGGGCACCTTGTCTGGCGGCTGGAAACAACGGCTCGCATTGGCCGCCTGCATCCTTCACAAACCAAAGCTTCTGCTGCTCGATGAACCCACCGCTGGTGTAGACCCAAAAGCCCGCCGCGAATTCTGGGATGAAATCCACAAGCTGGCAGGACAGGGCCTAACCGTTCTCGTCTCCACGCACTATATGGACGAAGCCGAACGCTGCCACCGCATCACCTATATCTCCAATGGCCGCCTGCTCGCCACCGGCACCGTGAATGAAGTGGTGGAAGCGGCAGGCCTTACCACCTTCATTCTGGAAGGAACTGGCCTTACCGCCTTGGAGCCGGAAATTCTCAAGCTTCCCGGCGTAGATCAAGTGGCCCCTTTTGGTGCCAGCCTGCATGTGGTGGGCCGTGATGCCAAGCTTCTGGAACAAAGCCTCATCACCTATGCTGGCGCGCGCGATATGCGCTTAAAGCCCGGTGAAACAAGCCTTGAGGATGTGTTCATCCAGTTCATGGCCAAGGGCCGCGACATATGAGTTCACTGGCGCGCATTGGGGCCGTTCTGGCCAAGGAATTCATCCAGATGCGGCGCGACCGGATCACCTTCGCCATGATGCTGATGGTGCCGATAGTGGAACTGTTGCTGTTCGGCTACGCCATCAACATGGACCCCAAAGGCCTGCCCGCCGCCCTTGTGAGCTTCAGCCCCGACCGCTTTTCACGCGCGATATCTGTCTCACTCGAAAACTCCGGCTATTTCCAGTTCACCCATGTGGTGAGCGATGCGGCTGAGGCAGAGCGCCTGATGGCATCGGGTGAGGTAAATTTCGTGGTGACCATTCCGGCTGATCTGGGCCGCCGCGCCCTACGCAATGAGGAGCCGCAAATCCTCATCGAAGCCGATGCCTCCGACCCTTCCACGGCAGGCGGGGCGCTTTCCACACTGGGCTCGATTGCCAACAAGGCACTGGCGCGCGAACTGGGGCAGGAGAAGTTCATCGCGGACGAAACCAAATCGCGCCTCCAGATCGTCGTTCACCGCCGCTATAACCCGGAAGGCATCACCGCCTACAATATCGTACCAGGGCTTTTGGGTGTGATTTTACAGATGACCATGAGCATGATGACAGCCATGGCCCTGACACGCGAGATTGAGCGTGGCACCATGGAAAACCTGCTCGCCATGCCCGCCTCCGCCGGTGAGATTATGATTGGCAAGATCACGCCCTATTTCGGCGTGGGGGCGGTTCAGGTGGGCGTGATCCTCATCACGGCGAGCCTATTATTCGATGTGCCCTTTGTCGGCTCTTTCGCGCTTTTGTGCTTTGTGATGGCATTGTTCATCATCGGCATGGTGCTGCTGGGCTATACCATCTCAACACTTGCCCGCACGCAGATGCAGGCCATGCAGCTCACCTTCTTTTTCTTCCTGCCATCCATGCTTCTATCAGGCTTCATGTTCCCCTATCGCGGCATGCCGGATTGGGCGCAAAGGCTGGGCGAGATATTCCCCTTAACCCACTTCCTGCGCGCCATCCGGGCCATCATGCTGAAAGGGGCAAGCCTTGGCGATCTTGCCCACGAAATCTTGGCGCTGGTCATTCTGGCTTTGGTTTTCGCCGGGCTGGCACTGGCGCGCTTCAGGCGGACCTTGGATTAACGAGCGTATTTCACCCCCGGCAGCACGCAAAGCATCTCATAGAGCAAATTGGCACCAATGAGCGCGGTATTGCCAGAAGGATCATAGGGTGGCGACACTTCCACCAAATCACCACCCACAATGTTCAAGCCACGGCACCCGCGCACAATCTCCAAAGCCTGCCAGGTGGAAAGCCCACCAATTTCCGCCGTGCCGGTGCCGGGCGCGAAAGCCGGGTCAAGGCTATCAATGTCATAGGTGATATAGCAAGGATGATTGCCGATCTTCTGGCGAACTTGCTCCATCAGCGGCGTGAGTGATTTGTGCCAGCATTCTTCCGCCGTCACGACGGTGAAACCCTGATTGCGCGGCCAGTCGAAATCTTCTGCCGAATAGCCCGTACCGCGAAGCCCGATCTGGAAAACCTTATCGCCCTGCAAACACCCTTCCTCCACCGCGCGGCGGAAGGGGGTGCCATGGGCAATGGCCTCACCGAACATGTGTTCGTTGATATCGGCATGGGCATCGATATGCACCATGGCGACGGGGCCATATTTTTTCTTCATCGCGCGCAGGATGGGCAGGGTGAGCGTGTGGTCACCACCCAGCGTCAGCGGAATGACCTTGTGTTTCAATATCTCATCATAGGCGGCCTCGATAATGCCGACCGACTTTTTCAGATCAAATGTATTGATGGCGATATCGCCAATATCAGCCACCTGCAAACTGTCGAACGGGGCCGCCCCCGTTGCCATATTATAGGGCCGCAGCATGCAGCTTTCGGCCCGGATCTGGCGGGGTCCGTGGCGCGTGCCGGAACGGTTGGAGGTGCCGATATCCATGGGCACACCCACAAAGCACACATCAAGTCCCTCCGCACTCGCCTGCGTGGGCAGGCGCATCATGGTGGCAGGCCCGGCAAAGCGCGGCATCTGATTGCCACCGAGCGGCTGGTTGAAATCGGTCATCTCACCCTCCCATTTGCGGTCGGCCAATGGCCTCCGCCGTGATCCTGGCCGCAAAAAGCCCATCATCATTCATCGCATCGGGCAGCATATCTTTAGCAATGTCCACCCGGATTTCCGGTTCATCCGAGCCCATGCCCAGAACCTCCGCACGGGCAAGCCTGCGCGCCACTTCCTCAGCCTTGGCAAGGGCTGCTGAACCCGATGTGGCAAGCAGCGTTCCCTCTGGCGCATGCACGCGGAAAGCCCCACCATCACCCGAAACTGAAATCGTGACAGAGCGGGCAATAACACCCGTGGCCGCCCCCACCGCATTGGCCACATCGCAGAAGGGCGGATAGACAATCTGCGCCTTCAGCCGTTTGCCAACTTCATCATAGTAAACCGTAACCGGCCCACCCACCGCCACCACCGGCACCTTGGGTGCTACGGATATGCGAGCCAAGCCAATGCCATCTTCACCCCGGCATACGGCATCCAAAATGGCTTGCCCACCCGTCACATTGCCAAGTGCCATATCCAGAATGACGCGACCCGTCAGCCGCACCACTTCACTCCACACTTCATGGGCGAAAGCCTGAATACGATCTTCCGTCGGCATCCGCATTTCACGAAAACGCACATTCAACGCCGCCGCCTTATGCGCGGCCTCGGCTGACCAATTATTCTGCAAGCCCAACACATGCGCCGCATCCGAAGGCGAGAAGCCCGCCACCTGAACAAGCCCACGCTTGCGTAAGCCATTCAGCACACGTTGCGCGCCCGCACTGGAAGCCACTTGCAAAAGGCTGCGCGGCCGCTCCCCCACCATCGCCATGAACTGCGCTTCGCGCGGCGTAAGCTCAGCCACATCCGCCATGCCTTCCTTCCAACCCAAAGGCCGCATGACAAAGCGGGCGGCAAGCGATGAGACATCCGGGTCCGACAGCATAGAATCCAGCATGTCCAGCACTTCGGGGAAACGCTGGCCGATGAGCGACACAGGCACAATGCGGGAAGGCCCCACGGTCAACGCGCCATTCATGCCGATGGAAACTTCACTATCCCCACCAAGCCCGATAGTACGCACATCAATGGCCTTCACCATGGTGCGCCATCCGCCCACTTCAGCACCTTCGTCATTCACCTTGGGCCGGCCGTTTTGCAAAATCCCCAAATCCGTCGTGGTGCCACCCATGTCGGACAACAGAAAATCACGCAGACCCGAAAGCCAAGCCGCCCCCACCAAACTGGCGGCAGGCCCGGAAAGCACTGTTTCGATGGGCCGTGTTGCCACCGTTTCCGCCAAGGCCAAAGTACCATCGCCCTTCACGATCATCAAAGGGCAATCAATGCCAAAAGTGGCCATCGCCTTGCGAACAGCGGTGATAAGCCACGTGATGCGCGAAATGAGGCGCGCATTCAAAGTGGAGGTGAGCGCGCGGCGCGGGGCATCCAGTGCCGATGACAATTCGCTCGATACCGTGACGGGCTTTCCCGTTAGCTCCACAATGCGCTCGCGCGCGCGCCGCTCATGCGCGGGGTTGCGTACCGCGAAGGTGGAAGCGATAGCGAAAGCATCCACCTTGCCCTGATGGCGCGCGATGACTTCATCGAGGGCTGCCATATCGAGCGGGGTTTTCTGGTCGCCATTATGGTCATGCCCACCGCCAATAATCTCAACCGGCATGCCGGGGAACGCCGCGGCAATGCCAGCCCGCTCCACCATCTTGGCGTCAAAGCCTGCAAGGATGACGCAGACGGGATCACCATGGCCTTCCACGACCGCATTGGTGGCAAGGGTGGTGGAAACCGAAACGAGCGATATTTCCTCCGGCGCAATATCCTGCGGCAGCTTGGCGAGTGCCGCCCGGATTGCCTCCGTCACCCCCACCGACAAATCACCCTTGGTGGTGAGCGCCTTGGCCGACGCGATGACCTTGTGACCCGCCGCTTCAATCACCGCGGCATCCGTATAGGTGCCGCCCGTATCCACGCCGATTAAATAACGCCCGCCCGCCATGCCTAACCCCTTGAATCCGAAGGCAACACTTAGCACAGCCGACACAATCGGGAAGCCCGTCTTTACCGACCTTCCGCACGCCATTGCCGACTTGCGGCCGGGGCTGGCAATCATGCGCGAATTCGGGCAAATCCCTACGCCATGAAACAGCAATCCTTCAGGGCCGGAATCATCATGGTGCTGTTGGCCACCGTGTGCTGGAGCTTGGCTGGCATGTTCGTGCGCCTGGTTCCGGGGCTCAATGGCTGGCAGATCAATTGCTGGCGCGGGTTCAGCATGGGGGTTGTCCTCATGCTCTGGCTGTTGCTGATCTATGGCCGCAACACGCCCGCCCGCTTCCGCGAAATTCCGCTGGGCGCGATGATTTCGAGCGCGGGGTTTTTCGCCCTCGGCTCAACCATGTATGTGACAGCCCTCACCTTCACCAGCACCGCCAATGTCTCAGCCCTTGGTGCCACGGCCCCAGTTTTCACCGGCATCATGGCCGGTCTGATCATGAAAGAGCGCGCCAGCCTTGCCGCTTGGATCGCCGCCATGATCGCGCTTGCCGGTGTCACCTTTATCGTCCGCGAAGGCTTGAGCCCGGATGACTGGCTAGGAAACCTCATCGCGCTTGCCACCGCCTTTGCCTTTGCCGGCCAAACCGTGACGCTGCGCCGCTATCGCTCATTCGACATGATCCCGGCTATCGCAGTCGGTGGCTTTGCGACCTTTGCCCTCGCCGGGTTGGCAGGCGGATTTTTCGTTCCAGCCGAGACGCTGGCCGTGCTGTGCCTCATGGGCCTTATCCAGCTTGCCATTCCGCTGGTGCTTTATGCGCGCGGCGCCAAATCCGTGCCCGCCATCACGCTAAGCCTCATTGCATTGATGGATGTGGTGCTCAACCCGTTCTGGTCTTGGGCCGTGATGCGCGAAATGCCCACGAGTGCCGCCATCATCGGCGGGTTGGTGATTTGCGCCGCCGTGATGATCAGCGTGCTGGGCACACCGCGCGCGCCAACCGTGGAAAATTAGGCCACTACAGCGCGCGCAGCGGTAACAAATGTCTGTGCACGCAGCTTCAGTTCTTCCAGATCCATGCCAGGCTTATAAAGTGCCGAGCCAATGCCGAAACCATCCGCACTGGCCGCGCGGTAAGCCGCCATGCCTTCCGGCGTAATGCCACCCACGGGAATGAGCAAAGTCTGTGGCGGCACCACCGCTCGCCACGCCTTCACCACCACCGGCGGCAGGCTTTCACCGGGAAACATCTTCAACCCATCCGCCCCAGCATGCAGCGCCACAAAGGCTTCCGACGGGGTGGCAGCACCGGGAAGGCAAATCAGCCTTTCACGCTTGGCAGCGGCAATGACAGCCCCATTGGTGTTGGGCGAAATGCACATATTGACGCCCGTTTCCGCCACCGCTTTCACTTCCTCAACGGTCAGCACAGTTCCCGCCCCGCTCAAAATTCCAGCACCCGCAACCTGCGCCAAATTCGCCAAGCTTTTGTAAGGCTTGGGGCTGTTGAGCGGAATTTCAAGGATGCGGATTCCCGCAGCGATCAGAACTTCCGCCACATCCTTCACTTCTTCCGGTTTGATGCCACGAAGGATGGCGATGATGGGCATTTCTTTGAGCGCGGCGCGCAAACTGTCCATGTCTCAAACCTTCCGTTGCGTAACCAGCCCAGCATCGAGCGCAATGCGCCACAAGGCTGCCGGAACCAAGGCTTCCGCCGCAACAGGCTCAATCTCCAGCCCGAAATGCGAAGAAGCCATCATATAATGATGCACAAGTTCGCGCGATCCAATGGCGGTGACGCGCGAAAGACCCGGCGCATGCTGAAGAGCATCGGCAATCTCGGTGCCAATCAATAGCCCGGACAGATAGCTGCGAAGCTGCGCGCCTTTCAAGCGTCCAAACAGCCCCAAAGTGCGAACGCCAAAAAGGCTATGCAGCAAATCTGTCCCCGCCTTGGCCCGTTCCACCCCTTGCGCGAAAGCCTCAGCCTCCAATGGCCCCTCGGCCATCAACTGCGCCAGCGTGCCACCGCCTTGCAGCGTGTTGAACAATTCGCCCGTCATATAGGTGCGGAAATGTGCGATGCACCCACCTTCGATAAAAATCCATTTGGGATGCGTGCCGGGTGACAAGACAACGCCACGATCAAGCCCCAGCCCCAGAACCTTTGTCTCCTCCCCCCGCATCACATCCGGCTCGCCTGGCCCATCAAAAGAAACGCCGGGAACGATATGGACAGCCAATTCAGACGGCGCGCG
Organism: uncultured Hyphomicrobiales bacterium; assembly: GCA_903951595.1. GTDB lineage: Bacteria > Pseudomonadota > Alphaproteobacteria > Rhizobiales > Aestuariivirgaceae > CABJBCQ01. The sequence continues at coordinate 23,925 of CAJBCQ010000170.1, forward strand.
CGCCAACGCACGAGCAAGCCCTTTAGGATCAGCCGGACAAGCCAGATAAGGCGCTTCGATCCAGCCCACGCGGCTTCCCGCCATGCCGCAGACCAGAACGGCTGGACCCGTGTCCAGCCAATCGCCCGCAAATTTGCGAAAACTGGCGTCATACTCGGAAGGCTTGAGCGCAAGCATGCCTTGCCCATCTGACTTTTCAGCCACGACGCATCCAGCACCATCCAGCGCAAAGGCGCGACGGTTGCTGGTGCCCCAATCCACAGCGATAAGTGCGATTTTCATAGCGCGAGCTATAGCCGGATTGCGGCTGATAAGTAAACTACCCCGCAACATGCAACCACACGGGGCTGTTGTTTGTTTGGGTGATGCCCAAACCAACAAGGGACCGCAAAAATTCCGCTAGGGCTCGAAAGAACTAGGACAGCTTAGGGCTTTTCATGGAAGCTTGGCGCACCTTCGCCACGACTTCGGGATAAGCGGTTTCCAAAGCCATCGCGGCATGAAGATAATGCTTATGCTCAGCGCGCCCATCTTTCTGAGCCAGCATGTGATCTTCACAAGCCTTGAGGAAGGCGGCAGCGATCAATTCTGATTTTGTCACGGGGCAACAAGTTCCATCTATTCTCGCCCGTCCCGTCAAATATCTAGCGCGAAGTAAATTCCACGCCAGATGATGGACGATCCTCAGGCTGTCTTGAGACTTTCCATCCCACCAAGGCGCGGGCCAGCCTTGATCTTGGCCTGCACACGCTGGCGCTCTGCCTGCGCCATGCCGAAGAACTTGCCCGTGACAAAAAGCTTTCTTCCGGCCCGCTCCAGCAGTCCAAGATCACAAAGCTTCAATGTCTTGCGCCGAACGGTTTCACGCGGGATGCCAGTGGCGGCACTCACCGATAGAATATTGGAAGCCCTGAGCTTGGTACTGCCCATCGGCAAACGCGCGGACAGATCACGGTCTGCACTGCCGTAATTGCGCGCCGCCACGGCGATGCAAATGAGATAGTTCTCAATGTCACCGCAATGCTCACGCATGCCGCTGAGGAACGAACCGAGTGTAGCTTCAAAGGACAATCCTTCGAGCTGCTGCACGCTCGGCGTATATGGCTGGTTCAATTCGATCATAGCTGCTGTGGCCCCCTAAAAACCGCAGTCACACTACGCCCCGATCACATTCTGAAAAGACTTCGCCCGCATTGGGCGGCTCATTTTGGGGAAAAAGATTAAGAATTTACTACTTAAAATAGACTGTGGTTCTGAATAAACTTTAAGATTGTATCTTCAACCACCCGAAGCCCTGCCGGGTGTTTTCTTGGCCTGCGCGATAAGCCGCAGATGGGCACGCGCGGGGGCCGGCTGGGCACGCACAGTTCGAGCATTCGCCAGCATGCGCTCCAGAACGGCAATATTGGTAGTAAGCTCAGCGTTCAGCGTTTCAAGATCGCGCAACTTTACCTGGGATTCAGCGCGAAGACCGGCATTTTCCGCGCGCAACTGTCCAACCTGGCCCAGCAACCGATCCCGCGCCCGCTCAGTTTCCACGATGTGTCTGCGCATCGTCTCACCATCCGCTTCGAGCTTTTCCGCCCGGCCATTGGCCTGCTCTTGGCTTTGCCTGAGCTTGTCCATGATCATCAGGCTTTCCAAACGCGCATCTTCAAACCGTTCGACAAGCTTGGCGAGCTGAAGCTCAAGCGCGGCAATCTTCTCACCCCGCGCAGCCACTTCAGCACCAAGGGTTTCGATCTGCCCCGCCTGTGCAGCCATCTGCTCATCACGCTGCTGAACCGCCTGCTCCAAACGCAACACGTTGATTTGCGCTTCATGTAGCAGCAACCCATTGCGCGCGAGAGCTTCATCACTCAAGGCACAGGCTTCAACAGCGGCCTTGTGATCCATCTCCAGCTTGGTAATTTCCTCACGGCTACGGGCGATCTCTCCATCACGCGCACTCAGCTTTTCATCAAGCTGGTCAATGCGTTCGGTGGCAAGCTGTCGCGCTTGGATCACCGCGCGCAGTTCGGCCCGTTGTGCCTCCAGCATCGCCTCCGCTTCAGTCTTGGCTTGCCGCATCTCGGCGGCTTCTGCCTTGGCAACATCGGCCTGCGCCCGCATGCGCTTGAGCGCCCCCATGTCATCGTCCATGGCTTGGCGCACGCTGGCAAGCTTGGCAACAACCCGTTGCGCCTCTGTATCCATATCGTCGGCATATTTGCGGCGCGTATCGGTAAAGTGAGCCAGATTGAAAGTTTCCTGCCAATCTACGGGCTGGGGCGCTATTTTCTCAACTAACTCCTGAGCCTCAGGCTCAACAATCAGCAAGGCGCTGGGTTTCAGCCGCCACATCCACCATGCAACGCCCAGAAGAACACCAGCCACGAGTGCCAGAATGTAAATCATCCTGTCATCCCCGAAGGCCGCCGCATGATGGAACGCAGCTTGTCGAAGTCACTGCGGATGCGCGCATTGGAGTCTACATAGCCATCAATGATCTGATCCAGCGCACGAATGCGCCGCGCCTGCTCTTCATTGCTCAGGGCAAGCGATGCATTCTCCGCCTCAAGACGCCGGATTTCACCTTCATGGAACTGGTCCATCTTTTTATCCGCCCGCATGCGCTGATCGGCCTGGGTGAGGTCATGCTCCAACTGCTGCGTCTGCTCGCCCATCTCCTCAATGCGAATGCTGAGCGAAGCGATACGTTCTTCCTGCGCGCCGACCTGAATTTCCAGCTGACTTGAATGCTCACGCGCCCGCTCAAGCTCGATCTGCGCCAGTTCAACCTGGCGTTCGAGTTGCCCAATGCGGTATTCGCGCAAGGTCAATTCGCGCTTGGCCGCGTCCAAGAGGTCCATAAACCAGTCTTCGCCGTCTTTGCCGAGCAAAGCGGTTTCAAGCCGATCCGATTTCGCCTCAAGTTCCATGCGCGCCTTGGCAATCCATAATGATGGAATAGTCAGATAGTAACATTTTATAGCAGTTAACCCTGTGCAGCTATTGCCCGAATTGGGCCAAATCAACGAATTCTTTGAACATGGTTACGGATTTTTAGGGCTGGCCTGCCAAGGCTTGCGAAGCATCAAGCTTGCAAGGAACATTCATGCCGCGGCGCCTTCACACCATCGAACAGCCCATCACGCAGGAAATGCGCGATGAGATCGTAAGGCTTCGCGCTGAAATAGCCCGTGCCAACCGCCTGCTGCTGACAGCTTGGAAACGCTTCGATGATGACAAGTCCAGCGATGCGGTGAAAATCAGCCAAGCCGCTAAAGAGCTTGAACAGCTTTATGCTCAAGAAAGCCTGGCTGAAAGGCGCGTGCGGTCAGCCTTGGCCAAAGCCACATCCTTGACCGGCACGGACCTCGACTGCCTGTGCGCGGCATCCCTTTCCAAGCTGAACTAGGCCCGCGGCTTGATCGGCAGGCGGCTGATCTGTGAAAGGTTGGCATCCAACTCATCGACCGGCTGCACCCTCACATTCAGGCCATTATCAGCCATGATGCGCTCCAGCGATTGCGCGTAAAGCCGCCATTTCTCGGCTTCCTGCTCGCCAGATTTTTGCTGGCCTTCAACCATCTGCTTCAAGCGCATATTCTCGCGCCGCAGCGTATCAGCCTGCCCGGCCAGATGATTGCGAACCGATTCAAGTGTAGCAAGCTTGATCTGCACCGCCTCATATAGGCTGCGTAAGGTGCCGACTTGGCGTTCAAATTCCCGCCTGCCCGTATCCAGTTCCACCTGCTGGCGTGAATGCTCAGCGCGCAGCTCATCATGGCGACGCTGCAAGCTCTCCATGCGTACGCTGATCGCACTGGCTTCCATGCGGGCGGCCATGCTTTCAGAACGCAAGCCCGCATTGGCCTCGCGCTGGCTCTCATAATCCTGATCCAACCGCTCCAGCGTGCGCTCCAGAAACGCGATGCGGTCGCGCGCGCTGTCGAGTTTCAAATTGCCATCTTCAACCTGCTGGCGCAGGCCAGATGCTTGGATTTGCAGATCACGATAAGCGGTTTCGACCTCCAGCACCGTCCCATTGGCTTCGGTCAGGGCGAGTTCGCGCGCCTCAAGCAGGGCTTCCAGTTCCTGAATGCGATCAGCCAGATGGAAACGCAGTTCAGACGAGCGTTGCAGCTCCTGCACCTGATCGCGCATGTCGCCCAACACCGCACTATAGGCACCAGCCTCCGCACTTGCCGATTGCAGCTGGTCGCCCAGATAGCGCATGCGTGCGCGTGATGCGGAGCTTTCAGCCGCATTAACGATCAAGCTATCGCTCATATCCTCAGACCCGGACAGGATGTCGTCCATGTGCTTTTCGATTTGTTCCTTGGTGGCGTCGTCGGCGCTCATCTTAGCGAACCTCTTTGCTGGATTTGCCCTTCATCGCGCGGGTGCCAAGGCCGATTTGCTTGGCAATGTCTGAACGCCGTGTGGAATAGCTTGGCGCCGTCAACGCATGCGAGGCAGGCAAGTTCCAGCGGCTGCGATAATTGTCCGGCGTCAATCCATGAGCCGCATTCAGATGGCGGCGCAGAAAACGCATGGAGCGGCCACATTCAAGGCACACCACTTCGGTCGCATTCACCGAGTGGCCCGGATCAACCGCTGGCTGGCGCGGGGTATTGTCGCTCACCCGGGCACGCACCAAAGTGCCGTGAACGCGCTCGATCAGAGCTGGAATATCCTGCGGTGCTATGGAGTTATTGGCCACATAGGCAGCCACGATATCGGCTGCCTTGGCCACATAATCATTATCGGTTGACATGCACAGCCCCCAATCTACCAGTAGTGGTAGAGTAAAGCGAAATATCGTC
>CAJBCQ010000171.1 GCA_903951595.1 uncultured Hyphomicrobiales bacterium
CATTGCCGAGGGTGAAGGGGATCAGGGCCTTGCGCGCGAATGGCTGTCGCGGGCACTGACGGGCCGGCGTGATCCGCAATGGACGGCGGATGGTTATGTGTCTGAAAGCTGGCTTCCGGCTTCCCCCGTTTCAGGCGAACTTGGCGTTTTCCAGTGGAAAGTGCCCGTGGAGCGCATTGGGGCTGAACCTGCCGCGGCCACCGCGCCGCGCCCGCAAACCGGCCCCATGGCGGTGGAGCCTGCTTTGTCGCATCTGCCGGACGATCCGGGAACCGAACGCAATGATGAGGAAATGGCGGCAACCGGCCTCATCCGGGCCGAGAAGCTTGCCGGGGGCAGTTGAAATCCCCTCCAGTTCCGGCTATCAGACCCCCATCCGCTCTTGGCGGGCCGCTTTAGCTCAGTTGGTAGAGCACCTCATTCGTAATGAGGGGGTCAGGTGTTCGAGTCACCTAAGCGGCACCATTTTCCCAGTCCGTTTGAAAATATAGTGCCCGTTCCCTGCCTGTCTAAGCCGTGCTAGGCTCAAGCCCTCGGCCGGAGGGTGCGGATCTGATTGAGGCACACAGAATGCGGGCGCTGGCTTTTCTGGAAGATTCCCGTCATTTCGATGGCGGTTGCGTGCGCTTTTATGGCCATGATGGTGAGCAGCGCGTGGCCTGCGGCATTACCCTTGCTGCCTTGAAAGAGCATGACCCTCATCTGCCGCGCCACGGGCTGTTGCCGGCTGAGTTATTTTTGGAAGCTTTTGACCGCCATCAGGTTGCTATCCATGACGCGGCCCGGCGCAAATATGCCTGTGGTGAATGTGAGCTGGAAGGTGATGTGCTGGTGCTTTTGCATCGGCGCGATTTGGGCTGAGACGATGCTTTGACAGATGGGCCATGCACGTTGCAGATTATGGCCCTATGAGCCGCCGCATTCTTTGCATCCTGCATTCAGATGTTTCAACCACTGGCCGCATCGGCCAGATGTTGGCCGCGCGCGGGTTTGCCATCGATATCTGCCGCCCACGCTATGGCGAGGCTTTGCCCGAACATCTTGATGACCATGCCGGGGTTGTCATTTTCGGTGGGCCGATGAGTGTGAATGACCCGGATGAATATATCGGGCGTGAAACCGATTTCATCGGCAAGGTGCTGCATGCCAAAACGCCCTTTCTGGGCGTGTGCCTTGGCGCGCAGATGCTGGCCAAGCATCTGGGGGCTGAAGTTGGCCCACACCCGCAAGGCGAGGTGGAGATCGGCTATTATCGCTTGCGCGCCCTTGCGGCCGGTAACGCCTTAGGGCCGTGGCCGCCTTATGTTTATCACTGGCACCGGGAAGGCTTCGGCCTGCCCGCGGGTGCGGTGCGGCTGGCGGCGGGTGAGGTTTATGAGAACCAAGCCATGGTGTTTAATGATCACGCCTATGGCATCCAGTTTCATCCGGAAGTCACGCGGGCCACCATGCATCGCTGGACCACCGTCGGGCGGGCGCGTTTCAGCCTGCCCAATGCCCAAGACCAGCATGAACATCTCGAAGGCCAGCTTTTGCATGATGGGCCGGTGAAAGATTGGCTGTCGCGCTTTCTCGACCACTGGCTTTGGCCCAAAACGGCCTGAAACTTTTGCCAACTGCAACAGGGTTTTCCGTAATGCCATCAGAGGCCTACCAGATATGGCAGGGTTGGCCCTCCGCACACCACATGTTGCGTGCAAGGCTTTGGCAAGACCTTTGCTTCATGGTGCCGGAAAGCTGGAATCTTGTATTGCGTATCCGGCTTTGGAATTTTGGGCGGGGGTGGCAGGAAACTGTTCTCCCGCCTCTTTCTTTGGAAAGGCTGGCGGTCATTTGCACTGCGGGCGGCTTTTGGAACTGGTGGAGCAGAGGGGGATCGAACCCCTGACCTCGGCATTGCGAACGCCGCGCTCTCCCAACTGAGCTACTGCCCCAGTCCGTTTCAGGTGCGATCATGTAGAGTGGGGCTTAGGGCCGTGTCAAGGCGGGCTGCTTGGCCAGCCTGCTTGCTCTAAAGCCTTTCAGCCGATACATCTTGGGCCCATCCGACAACGCTTCAGCTGAAGGTGCTTCTTGATGATGAACCCGGTCCTCGCGCTCGTGCTGCAGGTAATCAATATTTATGAATGGATCGTCATTGCCACGGTTATCGTGTCCTGGCTTGTCGCCTTCAATGTCGTGAACATGTCGAACCAATTCATGCGCCAGGCCACCTATGTGCTGGCGCAACTTACCGAGCCATTGCTGCGGCCCATCCGCAATGCCATGCCGAATCTGGGTGGCATTGACCTGTCGCCCATCGTGCTGCTCGTGGGCCTGTGGTTTGTCCGTTATAGCCTCGTATGGGCCTTCGGGCGTTATTAACAACGAAAGATAAGGGAGAGACGTAAAACCCATGAGCGCACAAGTGATTGACGGGAAGGCCTATGCCGAGGGCCTGCGCCAGCGCGTGGCCGTTGCGGTTGGGCAATTAAAGGCCACCCACAAGCTCACCCCCGGCTTGGCCGTGGTGCTGGTGGGGGAAGATCCGGCCAGTCAGGTCTATGTGCGCAACAAGCACAAGCAGACGATTGAAGCGGGCATGGAAAGCTTTGAGCATCGCCTGCCGGCCTCGACACCGGAGGCTGAATTGCTGGCGCTGGTAGACAAGCTCAACCAGGATCCATCCGTGCATGGCATTCTGGTGCAATTGCCGCTGCCAGCCCAGATCGATGCCAATAAGGTCATCAATTCCATCAACCCAGATAAGGATGTGGACGGGTTCCATGTCGTGAATGCGGGCAGGCTTGCAACAGGCCAAGATAGTTTGGTTCCCTGCACGCCCAAGGGCTGCGTCATGCTGGCCAAGGACAAGCTGGGGGATCTCACGGGGCTTGAAGCGGTGGTGATCGGGCGTTCCAATATTGTGGGCAAGCCCGTGGCGCAGTTGCTGATCGCTGAAAGCTGCACGGTGACGATTGCCCATTCCAAGACAAAGAACTTGGCCGATGTGGTGCGCCGGGCGGATCTGGTGATTGCGGCTGTGGGCCGGCCTGAAATGGTCAAGGGCAGTTGGATCAAGCCCGGGGCCTGTGTGATTGATGTGGGCATCAACCGTGTGGAAGTGGATGGCAAAGGCAAGCTCGTTGGTGATTGCGACTATGCTTCCTGCGCGCAAGTTGCCGGTTCCATCACACCGGTTCCCGGTGGCGTTGGCCCCATGACGATCGCGTGCCTGTTGCGTAACACGCTGCATGCGGCCTGCGCGCTCAATGGGATCGCGATGCCGAAGCTTTGATTTTCGTTCCTTCACTGTCATTCCCTAAGTTCGCGGGAATGACAGTGTGGTGGTGGCAACAAAAAACGGGGCCCCGTAAGGGAGCCCCGTTTTGATTCAGGCCGTGAGTGATACTCAGTTGGATTCTTCAGCAGTTTCCTTGCTGGCAACCCGCTTCTTTTCGGTGATGCGGGCGGATTTGCCGGTCAGTTCGCGCAAGTAATAGAGCTTGGCGCGACGCACCTTGCCGCGGCGCACGACCTTGATGGAGTCGATGAGCGGCGAGTAGACCGGGAACACACGCTCCACGCCTTCGCCATAGGACATCTTGCGGACCGTGAAATTCTCGTTGATGCCGCCGCCGGAGCGGGCCAGCACAACGCCTTCATAGGCCTGCACGCGGCTGCGGTCGCCTTCGACCACTTTCACATTCACGATGACCGTGTCACCGGGGGCAAAATCCGGCACTGCGCGCTTGGCGGCAATGGCTTCGGCCTGCTCTTTTTCGAATTGCTGGATCAGGTTCATCGTGTATTGTCCTCTTTACGTTGCGGGTTGCTTACCCGCCCTTCAACCAAAAATCAAACCGATTCCGGCTTTTCAGGGCTTTTTCGCACCTTTAGCCAGAAGATCGGGCCGCCGTTCGGCGGTAATCCTCTCTGATTGTGCCTGTTTCCAGCGCGCAATCGCCTGATGGTCGCCCGACAAAAGCACCGCCGGGATCTCCTCGCCCTCAAATTCGCGGGGCCTTGTATATTGCGGATATTCGAGAAGCCCTTGCTCAAAGCTTTCCGAAGACCCGCTTTCGGCATGCCCCATGACACCCGGCAAAAGCCGCACCACGGCATCCAGCAGCACCAAAGCGCCCAATTCGCCACCCGAGAGCACATAATCGCCGATGGAAACCTCCTGAAGGCCCCGTCTGGTGATCACGCGCTCATCCACCCCTTCAAACCGACCGCACAGGATGACCGCACCCGGGCCTGCTGCCAGTTCACGCACCCGCTCTTGGGTGAGGGGCTTGCCTCTGGGGCTCATGAGGAGCCTTGGGCGCAGGTCACCTTCTGGGCTTGCTGCATCGATCGCTGAGGCCAGCACATCCGGTTTCATGACCATGCCGGGACCACCACCTGCCGGCGTATCATCCACCATGCGATGCTTGTCGGTTGCGAAATCCCTGATATTGCGGGCTTCCAGCGACCAAGTTCCGGCCTCCAAAGCCTTCCCCGCCAATGACACGCCCAGTGAACCTGGAAACATTTCCGGGTAGAGCGTGAGCACGGTGGCGGCAAAGCCCATGGTTTTCAGTCCTCCAACAATCCTTCGGCCAAGCTGAGCCTGATGATGCCGGCCGCCAAATCTACCTCGGCCCCTTTGAAAGGAATGAGGACGGTTTGGGTCCGGCCCGGTAGCCGCACATCCATCAGGTCGCCGCCGCCATAATTGACCATGGCTTCGACTTTGCCGATGTCCACGCCTTCGGGGGTCTGTAATGGCAGACCGATGAGATCGGCCTGGTAAAACACCCCTTCTTCCGGCTCCGGCAGCTTGTGTCTGGGCACATAGAGCTTCTCGCCCTGCAGTGCCTCAGACTGGTTGCGATCCGTGATGCCTTGCAGCACCGCGTAGAACGCGCCCTTCACCGGTTTCAGCTTCGCCACCGAGATTTCCCGGCCCGATTGCGTGAGGAGCGGCGAGTAGGCGATGAGGCTTTCGGGGTCTTGCGTGAAGCTTGTGAGCTTCACCTCCCCTTTCAGCCCATGCGCCTGCCCGATCTGGCCGACAAGGATGAGCCGGCCGGACAAGCTCAAGCCTCTGCGGGCGCTTCAGCCGGAGCGGCAGCGGCAGCGGCAGCAGCGGCAGCCGCAGCCGCCTTGGCAGCTTCTGCGGCTTCGGCAGCCTTGGCGGCGGCGTCGGCAGCAGCCTTGTCACGCTCTTGGCGCTTCTTGCCGGGCAGGGCCTTTTCCGGGTTGTTGCGCGCGGCACGCTTCATGAGGCCGGCTGAATCGAGCATGCGCGCCACGCGGTCGGTGGGCTGGGCGCCAACCTTCAGCCAATGGGCCGCACGTTCCAGATCCAGCGTCAGGCGCTCGGCAGCGCGGTCTTTCGGCAATACCGGATTGAAGGTGCCGATCTTTTCGATGAACTTGCCATCGCGCGGAGCAGCGGCATCCGCCACCACGATGCGGTAATAAGGACGCTTCTTGGAGCCGCCGCGGGCAAGTCTGATTTTCAGTGACATTCAGATAGTCTCCTTGGTTTTGATCTTGTGCTGTTTGGTTATTTCTTTTTTCCGGGAAGCCCCGGGAAACCTTTGAAGATATTGCCGCCAAGACCGGGAAGGCCGCGGCTGGCACCCAGGCCCGGAAGGCCTTGGGAGAGTTTGGATAAATCGGGCAGTGCCGCAGCCTTGCCGCCGGATTGCTCCATCATCGCGCGCATCTCTGGCGGCAGCTTGGATGGGTCCATGCTGGCAAGTTCTGCCTGCATGCGTTCCATCTCGGCAGCCGAAGGGCCACCGCCGCCACCGAACATCTTGCCCATGAGGCCTGGATTGCGGCCGAGCTTCTTCATCATGTCGGCCATTTGCAGGTGCATTTTGAGGAGCTTGTTGATCTCCTCTACCTTGGTGCCGGAACCGGCCGCGACGCGCTTTTTGCGGCTGGCATTCATGACCTTCGGGTTGGCTTTTTCGAATTTCGTCATGGACGAGATAATCGCGATTTGGCGGGCAACGATCTTGTTGTCGAGATTGGCTTCAGAGATTTGCTTTTTCATCTTCGCCACACCCGGCATCATTCCCATGATGCCGCCAAGGCCGCCCATTTTGACGACCTGTTGGAGCTGCTCGGCCATGTCTTCCAGATCGAAAGTGCCCTTTTTCATGCGGGCGGCGATCTTGCGAGCCTTGTCGTGGTCGATGGTTTCGGCGGCCTTTTCGACAAGGCTGACGACGTCGCCCATGCCCAGAATGCGCGAGGCAATGCGGCCGGGGTGGAAATCTTCCAAACCATCAAGCTTTTCGCCCGTGCCCATGAGCTTGATGGGCTTGCCCGTCACCGCGCGCATGGAAAGGGCGGCACCGCCACGGCCATCGCCGTCAATGCGGGTGAGCACAATGCCGGTAATGCCGATCTGCTCGTTGAAGCTTTTGGCGAGGTTCACCGCGTCCTGGCCGGTCAGCGCATCGGCCACAAGAAGCGTTTCATGGGGGCGGCATGCGTCACGCACGGCGGCGTTTTCGGCCATCAATTCGGCATCAATATGCAGGCGGCCTGCGGTATCGAGCATCACCACATCATAACCGCCGCGCCGGGCCTGATCCATCGCGCGTTGGGTGATGGTGACGGGGTTCTGGCCGGCGATGATTTCCAGCGTATCGACACCAATCTGGGTGCCGAGAATGGCAAGCTGTTCTTGTGCTGCCGGGCGGCGCACGTCGAGAGACGCCATCAAAATCCGCTTTTTCTCGCGTTCTTTCAAGCGCTTGGCGATTTTGGCCGTGGTGGTGGTTTTGCCTGAACCCTGAAGGCCGACCATCAGGATTGGGACGGGGGCTGCGGCGCGCAGGTCAAGGCCGCCTTCATCCGCACCCAGCGTTTCGACCAGCGCGTCATGGACGATTTTCACGACCATCTGGCCGGGGGTGACCGAACGGATCACCTCAGCCCCGACCGCACGGGCGCGCACTTTATCGGTGAAAGACTTGACGACATCGAGGGCGGCGTCGGCCTCGATCAAGGCCCGGCGCACTTCCCGCAAAGCCGCGTCCACGTCAGCCTCGGACAGGCTGCCGCGGCCGGTCAGCTTGTCGAGGATGCCCGAGAGGCGATCGCTAAGTGTTTCGAACATAAGCCCTTTTTCCTCAACCGTTGGCCCAAACGCATTGCGCGCCCGCGGGCGAATTTCGCTGGCGGGCGTTGGCCTATCCCGCCTCCCGGAGCCTTATTGAAAGGCACCATGTGCGGTTCAGCCGTGCGACGTTTGGAGCGTCTGCGGATGAAACTGCGGCTTTCTTATAGGTTTGGGGGGATCGAGTCAAATATCGGCCAGCCCCAAGCCTCTGGTCTTATCCGCCCAAAATCCCATATAAGCGGGCATGCGCGCGCAGATGATCCCCTTTCGCAAGATGAACGGCCTCGGCAATGATTTTGTCGTGATGGATGCGCGTGCCCATAAGCTCGTGATCAGCCCTGAGGCCGCGCGCGCGATTGGCAACCGGGCCACGGGCATTGGGTGCGACCAAATCATCGTTTTGGAGCCTTCCGAGCGGGCGGATGTGACCATGCGGATTTGGAACAGTGAGGGTTCTGAAGTGGAATCCTGCGGCAATGCCTCGCGCTGCATTGCCGATATTTTGTTTCACGAAAAGGGCAGCACGACGGCCAGCATCGACACCAAGGGCGGGTTTTTGGCTTGCCAGAAGGCTGAGCATGGTTTGGTGAGTGTGGATATGGGCAGCCCGCGTTTCGGCTGGCGCGACATTCCGCTTTCCCAAGCGGTCGCGGATACGAACCGCGTGCCGCTCAGCCATGCGGGGCTTTCGGAACCCTCGGTCGTCAATGTGGGCAATCCGCATGCGATTTTCTGGGTCAAGGATGCCGCGTCCTTCAACCTGGCCAAGATCGGCCCGCAGCTGGAGCATCATCCGATGTTTCCTGAGCGTGCCAATATTTCGCTGGCACAAGTCGAGACACGCGATCACATTCTTTTGCATGTGTGGGAGCGCGGGGCCGGCATTACGCGCGCTTGTGGCACGGCCGCCTGTGCCACGGCGGTGGCGGCGGCGCGTATTGGGCATACGGGGCGCGATGTGCGCGTGACCCTTCCGGGTGGGGATTTGCAAATTCTGTGGGACGCGCAAGATCAGATCCGCATGACCGGTGCCATTGCTTACGAGTTTGACGGGCATTTGCCCGAGCATCTGGCGCGTCTGATACCAGCATGAGTGACCCGCAAGTCATCAGCTTCGGCTGCCGCCTGAATATTCATGAATCAGAATTGATCCGTGAAAGGCTGGGTGAAGCGCAGCTTGAGCATGCGGTGGTGTTCAACACTTGCGCTGTTACCAACGAAGCCGTGCGCCAAGCGCGCCAAGCCATTCGGCGGATGAAGCGCGAAAAGCCTGAGGCGCGCATTATCGTGACAGGCTGTGCGGCGCAAACCGAGGGCGCGCATTTCGCGGCCATGGCGGAAGTGGATTTGGTTCTCGGCAATGCCGAGAAGCTTGATGCCCAGCATTATCAATTTTCGGGCGAGAAGCTGCGCGTCAATGACATCATGGCCGTGCGTGAAACCGCAGGCCATTTGGTGCAAGGCTTTTCGGGCAATACCCGCGCTTTCTTGCAAATCCAGAATGGCTGCGATCATCGCTGCACCTTCTGCATCATTCCCTTTGGGCGCGGGCCATCGCGCTCGGTGCCTGCTGGTGTGATCGTGGAGCAAATCCGTGAGCTGGTGGCCAAGGGTTATCGCGAGGCGGTGCTTACCGGGGTTGATATCACAGCCTATGGCGAAGATCTGCCGGGCCGCCCTAAGCTTGGCAATCTGGTGCGGCGGATTTTGAAGCTTGTGCCGGAATTGGAACGCTTGCGGCTTTCTTCCATCGACAGTGCTGAAGCGGATGAGGATTTGTTTGCCGCTTTTGCCCAAGAACCCCGCCTCATGCCGCATGTGCATTTGTCGCTGCAATCGGGCGATGACATGATTTTGAAGCGCATGAAGCGGCGACATTCGCAGGCCCAAGCGGTGGCATTTTGTGAAGCCTTGCGCGCGGCGCGTCCTGACATTGTGCTGGGGGCTGATTTCATCGCCGGATTTCCAACCGAAACGGACGCGATGTTTGCCAATACGATGCAGGCGGTGCGCGATCTGGGGCTTACGCATTTGCATGTGTTCCCCTTTTCAGCGCGTCCCGGCACACCGGCTGAGCGCATGCCGCAGCTTGATGGTCGTGTCATCCGCGCGCGTGCCAAGGCTTTGCGGGAATTGGGCCAAGCCCAGTTGGCCGCTTTCCTTTCGCGCGAGACGGGGGCCACGCGCAAGGTGCTGATCGAGATGGACGGCAATGGCCGCAGCGAACATTATGCCCCCGTGCGCTTCAACCAAAAGCACCAGCCGGGAAGCATTATTGCCGCCCGCATCACGGGTGCGGGCGCGGATCATCTGATCGGAGAATTGCAGCCGTGAGTGGATTTTTCAAAAAACTCTTTGGCTTCAAGCCTGCCGAAGAACAGCCCGCCATCGAAGTGCCGGTTGCAGTGGAAGCCGAAGCCGAAATTGTTGTGGCTGTGGAACCGGAACCCGAAATCGCCATTATGGCGAAAGCGGCTGAAGTTATTCTGCCCGAACCCGAACCCGAATCCGACCCTGACCCTGCGCCCGCCGCTGCACCGCAAGCCAAGACCGGCTGGATTGGGCGCTTGCGCCAAGGGCTTTCGAAATCCTCCAGCGTTTTGTCTTCCGGCATCACGGGGATTTTCAGCAAGCGCAAGCTCGACAAGGCGACCCTTGAGGAATTGGAAGAGCTTTTGCTGAAAGCCGATCTTGGCCTCGACATGGCGGATCGCATCACCAAGGCGGTGGGGCAGGGCCGGTATGATCGCGAGATTGACCCGGAAGAGGTAAAAGCCATTTTGGCCTCTGAAATCGCCAAGGTGCTGAAGCCCGTCGAAGTGCCCTTTGCCTTTGGTGGGCAAAAGCCTTTCGTGGTGCTGGTTGTCGGTGTGAATGGGGCAGGCAAGACCACGACGATCGGCAAGCTGGGTGCCATTGCGCGCCGTGAAGGCCTGTCGGTGATGCTGGCGGCATGTGACACGTTCCGTGCCGCGGCCATTGAGCAGCTTACCGTTTGGGGTGGGCGCATTGGTGCTGAAGTCATGTCGCGCCCGCAAGGGGCGGATTCGGCGGGGCTTGCTTTTGATGCGCTAAAACAGGCCAAGGAAACCGCCACCGATATCCTGCTCATTGATACGGCAGGCCGCTTGCAGAACAAGGCCGATTTGATGGCCGAGCTTGATAAAATCATCCGTGTGCTGCGCAAACAGGATGCGACGGCCCCGCATGCTGTTCTGCTGGTGCTGGATGCCACGACCGGGCAGAACGCCATTTTGCAGGCCGAAGTGTTCTCCAAGGTGGCCGGGGTTACAGGCATCATCATGACGAAATTGGATGGCACCGCACGCGGCGGCATTCTGGTCAGTCTATCGGAACGTTTCGGGCTTCCCGTCCATGCCATTGGTGTGGGTGAAAGTGTTGATGATTTGCAGCCCTTTGACGCGGATGCCTTCGCGCGCGCCATTGCCGGGCTTTGAAAAGGAACCCCATGCAAGACAATCGCACCTTAAGCCCCGGCTTGAAGCTTGCCATTGAGGCAGGCCCGCTTGTGGTGTTTTTCATTGCCAATTGGCAGGCAGGCATCTTCTGGGGAACAGGCCTGTTCATGGCCGCAACGCTGGTATCTTTGAGCCTTTCCTGGCTCAAAACGGGTAAGATCGCCATGATGCCGCTTATTGGTGCTGGCTTTGTGGCGTTGTTTGGCGCGCTCACCCTATGGCTGCAGGATGATACGTTCATCAAGGTGAAAGTCACCCTCATCAATGGCCTGTTCGGCAGCCTTCTTGTGGTGGGCTATCTGATGGACCGGCCCTTCCTCAAAATGGTTCTGGGCGAAACCTTGCAGATGGATGCCGAAGGTTGGCGCAAGCTTACCTTGCGCTGGGCCATTTTCTTTTTCGCGGTGGGCAGTCTCAACGAAATCATCTGGCGGAATTTCTCGACTGACGTCTGGGTGAACTTCAAGGTGTTCGGCCTGTTGCCGCTGACCTTTGCCTTTGCCATCGCGCAATTGCCGCTCATGCAGCGGCATGGGGTGGAAGCGCCCGGTAGCGAAGGCTGATGCCAACGCCCTTGCCGCGCCTGCCGGGGTGTGCTTCAAACAGCCCGACAAGCTGAAGGGGTTGAGGCTCATGAGTGCGGTGAAAGATGTGCGGCAGCTGGTGCGCTCGCCCTATCATTTGCTGAAACGGGCGGCACAATATGCCGCCGACATCTATATGGGTGAAGTGGGTTCCTCCGGCCTTACCCAGCGCCAGTTCACCGTGCTTGTGGCTGTCGATCAGAATGATGGGGTGAGCCAGACCTCGCTTGTGAAGCTCACCGGTATTGACCGATCCACGCTTGCGGATCTTGTGGCACGGCTTGCCGCGCAAGGCTATGTGCAGCGTCGGCGTGATCGGCAAGATGGGCGCGCCAATACGGTTCGCATCACGGCGGCGGGCAAGAAGGCGCTGAAGACCGCGCAACCGGGTGCGGAAGAAGTGGATAAGCAGATTCTCGCCGTCATCGCGCCTGCCCATCGCAAGAGCTTTGTCGAAGCATTGGCCAGCCTTGCCGCCAAGCTCGACGCTTTGGAAAACGTGGCGGCCGGCGTGGCTGAGCCTGAGCCTCCTCGCGCCGTCAAACGGATGCGCCGGGCTTCCTGATTTTGGATTAGTTTTTCGCGGCAGCCGCGATGGCCGGAAGGATCACTTCGACGATCGCTTTTTGTGTCAACGGGCCTACAAATTTAAGCCGGATGATGCCTTGGCCATCCACCACGAAGGTTTCCGGCACGCCATAAACCCCCCAGTCAATGGCAGTGCGGCCTTTGATATCGGCCCCCACGGCATCATAGGGCAGGCCCAGTTGGGCCAAGAAACGGCGGGCGTTTTCCGGGTCATCCTTGTAATTGATGCCGAGGATACGGGCATTGGTTTGTTGCTGCAATTGAATGAGCAGCGGATGCTCGTCGCGGCAGGGCAGGCACCAGGAAGCGAAAATATTGACAAGGCTCACTTCGCCTTGGGCAAAATCGGCCGATGAAATTCCCGGCCTGTCGATGCCTTCCAATGCGGGAAGGGTGAATTGCGGCACGGGCTTGTTCAGAAGGGCGGAGGGGAGTTTGGCCGGATCGCCCTGAAGCCCGCGCCCGAACAGCGCGGCTAGTGCGACAAATAGCAGGATGGGCAGCAGCGCCCAGAGATGGCGCGCGGTCATGATTTCTGGCGGCGCTCGGCTTCGGCCTCAAGCTTTTTCAATTCCGCCTGACGGCGCTTGGCATTGCGTAAGGTAGACCAGATGACAAGCCCAATCATGACAGCCGTAATGGCATAAGCGGCGATAACAAAGCCCACATGGGGCGCGTTCATGTCCATGTTTCAAAGCTCCCGGATATTGGCAATCCGCATTTGGCGGATGCGGCGCGATGTGATTTCGGTTTTGATGGCGGTGAGGTGAAGAACAAGGAACAGAAACGTATAGCCAAGCCCCATGATGAGTAGCGGCCATAAAAGTTCGGGCGCGATGGTTGGCCTATCCATGCGAAAGACGCTCGCCGGCTGGTGCAGGGAATTCCACCAATCCACCGAGAATTTGATGATGGGAATATTGATGAAGCCCGCAATGGCGATGATGCCGGCAATGCGCGCGGCCCGCTGTGGCTCCTCAATCGCCTGCCAGATCGCCATATAACCCAGATAAAGCAAGAACAGCACGAACATGGAGGTGAGGCGCGCATCCCACACCCACCAAGTTCCCCACATGGGCTCTCCCCAGATCGAGCCTGTCACCAGGGCCAGAAAGGTGAATACGGCCCCGAAGGGGGCCGCCGTTTTGGCGGCGGCATCGGCCAGTGGATGGCGAAAGATGAAGCCTGTGGCTGAGGCTATCGCCATGATCGTATAGACCATCATGGCTGACCAAGCTGCCGGGACATGCACATACATGATGCGAACGGTCTCGCCCTGCTGGTAATCAGGTGGCGCGTTCCAGCCCATGATGAGGCCAGTGGCAAACAGGCCGATGGTGACGGCCCAGAGCCAAGGCACCAAGGGCTGGGTGAGGTTCAGGAAACGGGTTGGATTGGCATAGGCTTGCATGATGCTCATCTTAGACCAAGAGCGGGTCAGCGCAAATGCGCCCTGATTGCCGCAGCCGCCCCCCATGGACACAGCACAAGGCTTGCCAGTGAAATCGCGGCCAGAATGAGTAAGGCTGGCTTTTGCGTCATGCCGCCGGATGCGGCCACGCCAAAAATCAGTACCGGCACATAAAGCGGCAGAATGAGCAGCGAGACAAGCGGGCCACCCCGCCGGATGCCCAGTGTGACGGCAGCGCCCAGCGAGGCCAGAAGCGACAAGGCCATCGAGCCTATCAGCATGGCGATCGCCTGCGGCAACATGCGTTCAGGCTCCAGATTGATGAGCAAGCCAAGGATGGGTGCAGCAATGGCCAGCGGTAATCCGGCCGTGAGCCAATGGCTGAAAGCCTTGGTGAGAGCCATTAGGCCCAGATCTTGCGGCCCCATGGCCATGATTTCGAGCGAGCCATCATCATAGTCAGACTGGAAAATGCGGTCGGCGGACAGCAGCACGGACAGCAAAAGCGCAATCCACAAGGCACCTGGTGCAATGCGTTGCAAAAGCGCCTGATCTGGCCCCAACCCCAAGGGCAGCAGCACCACGAAGGTGAGGAAAAAGCCCAAGGCCGTTCCCGTGCCGCCGGCCTGCCGGAAGGCCAGCCGCAGATCGCGCTTTAGCAGGGCGAAAGCAGCGCTCATGCGGCCCCCAAATTGATTTCATGCGTCGTTTCCAGTCCGAGTGGTACATGGGTGGCGGCCAGAATGATGCCACCCTTGGCCAGGTGGGCTTTCATGAGCGCGGCCAAGCGGCTTTGCGAGGCGGTATCCAGCCCCACGCTTGGCTCATCCAGAAGCCAAATGGGCCGGAAGGCCAGCGCCAAGCGCGCAAGTGCCAAGCGTCGCTTTTGGCCTGAGGAGGCCCAAGCGGCGGGAAGATCGGCCAGAGGTTCCAGCGCGAAGGCGGCAAGGGCCTCTTGCACATCGCCACCGCCCAGAAAACCTTGCCAAAATTCGAGATTTTCGCGTGCCGTCAGCGCCAGTTTCACGGCTTCTTGATGGGCGATGAAATGGCTTTGCGCGCCAATGCTGAATTCGGCGTGCCCACCTGCAAGCCGAAGCGATCCATCCTGCCAGTCACCCAGCCCCGCAAGGCTGCGCAAAAGGCTGGTTTTTCCTGAGCCATTGGGGCCTGTTAGACGGGTGAGGGTGCCGGCCTGCAATTCAAAATGCAGGGCCGTAAACAGGCGTTTGCCACCGCGTTCAAGGGTCAGATTTTGTGCACAAAGCCGCATGATGCCTGCCTTCCTACAGGAAGCGGGGTTTGAGCGCAAAGCATGGTGCCATCTTCACCCATCGTTGCACTGGTGCCATGGTTCAAAAGCCACTATAGAGCGCGTCAAACCTTCGCCCGGAATCAGGAGCTTTCCCATGACATCCCTTGACAGTTTCAAGTGCCGCAAGAGCCTCAAGGTCGGCAGCAAAACCTATAGCTATTTCAGCCTGAAGGCGGCGGAAAAGAACGGGCTTGCGGGCATTTCGAAATTGCCAGTTTCGCTCAAAGTGCTGCTGGAAAACCTGTTGCGCCATGAGGATGGCCGCACGGTTACCAAAGCTGACATCAAGGCGATGGCGGATTGGTTGAAAAAGCGTGGCAAGGATGAGCGCGAAATCGCTTTCCGGCCGGCGCGCGTGCTGATGCAGGATTTTACAGGTGTGCCCGCCGTGGTCGATTTAGCCGCCATGCGCGATGCCATGAAGAAATTGGGCAAGAACCCGGATGTGATCAATCCGCTGGCTCCTGTGGATCTCGTCATCGATCATTCGGTCATGGTGGATTTCTTTGCCAATTCCAAAGCCTTCGCCAAAAATGTCGATCTTGAATATGACCGCAATGGCGAGCGTTACACCTTCCTGAAATGGGGTCAGGGGGCGTTTGACAATTTCCGCGTGGTGCCACCGGGAACAGGCATCTGCCATCAGGTGAATCTTGAATATCTGGCCAAGAATGTCTGGTCGAAAAAGGAAAAGGTGAAGGCCAAGACCGTGGAGGTTGCTTTCCCGGATACGCTGGTTGGCACGGACAGCCATACGACCATGGTCAACGGCTTGGCGGTGTTGGGTTGGGGTGTTGGCGGCATTGAGGCCGAAGCGGCCATGCTGGGCCAGCCCATCTCCATGCTCATTCCGGAAGTCATCGGCTTCAAACTTACCGGCAAGCGTGCACAGGGCACGACCGCGACGGACCTTGTTCTCACCGTCACGCAAATGCTGCGCAAAAAGGGTGTGGTTGGCAAGTTTGTGGAATTCTATGGGCCCGGATTGGCGGAACTATCGCTGGAAGATATGGCGACTATTGCCAATATGGCGCCTGAATATGGTGCCACCTGCGGCTTCTTTCCCACGAATGGCGAAACCATCAGCTATATGAAGGGCACGGGTCGTCCAGCTGGTCTGGTTGGTTTGGTTGAAAAATATGCCAAGACGCAAGGCATGTTCTGGAATACCAAGACGCCGGATCCGGTTTTCACCGATAGTCTCAGCCTTGATCTGGGCTCGGTTCAGCCCTCGATCGCTGGCCCCAAGCGTCCGCAAGATCGCGTTACCCTGCCGGATGCCGCATCCGGCTTTGCCAAGGTGATGACGGAAGAATTCAAGAAAACCGATTTGGCCAAGCGTTACAAAGTGGATGGTGCCAATTTTGATTTGGGACATGGCGATGTTGTGATCGCGGCCATTACCTCTTGCACCAACACTTCCAACCCTTCGGTCATGGTGGGCGCGGGGCTTTTGGCGCGCAATGCGGTCAAGGCCGGGCTTGCGGTCAAGCCGTGGGTGAAAACCTCGCTGGCACCGGGAAGCCAGGTTGTTACCGAATATCTGAAATCCTCCGGCCTGCAGAAGGATTTGGACAAGCTCGGCTTTGATCTTGTCGGCTATGGCTGCACCACCTGCATTGGTAATTCCGGGCCGCTGCCGGATGCGATTTCGGAGACGGTGAAGAAGCATGATCTTGTTGCGGCCGCTGTTCTTTCCGGCAATCGCAATTTCGAAGGCCGCGTGAACCCGGATGTGCGGGCCAATTACTTGGCCTCCCCGCCGCTTGTCGTGGCCTATGCGCTGGCAGGCAGCCTGAATATCAATCTGGCGAGCGAGCCTTTGGGCTTGGGCAAGGGCGGCAAGCCTGTTTATCTGAAAGATATCTGGCCGAGTGCCAAGGAAGTGGCGGCTGTTGTGCGCAAGAATGTCACGCGCGCGGCTTTCCTCAAGCGTTACAAGGATGTGTTCAAGGGCGACAAGGATTGGCGCGGCATCAAGGTGACGAAGGGCCTCACCTATGCGTGGGACAACAAGTCAACCTATGTGCAGAACCCGCCCTATTTCGAAGGCATGTCGCTCACCCCTGCACCTGTGAAAGACATCCACAATGCCCGCGTGCTGGGCATGTTCCTTGACTCGATCACGACTGATCATATCTCGCCTGCTGGCTCCATCAAGCTTGACTCTCCGGCGGGTAAATATCTCACCGCGCATGGCGTGGATAAGCTCGACTTCAATTCTTATGGCGCGCGGCGCGGCAACCACGAAGTGATGATGCGCGGCACCTTTGCCAATATCCGCATCAAGAACCAGATGGTGCCGGGTGTGGAAGGTGGCGTTACGATCCATCAGCCTTCGGGCAAGCAAATGCCGATCTATGATGCGGCCATGCAGTATGAGAAAGAAAAGACCCCGCTCATCATTTTTGCCGGCCGCGAATATGGCACGGGCTCATCGCGTGACTGGGCAGCCAAAGGCACCAAGCTTTTGGGCGTTCGCGCGGTTGTGGCCCAAAGCTTTGAGCGCATCCATCGTTCCAACCTCATCGGCATGGGTGTGGTGCCCTTGCAATTCAAGGAAGGTGAAAGCTGGCAGAGTTTGGGGCTCAATGGCGTGGAAACCATCACCATTCTCGGCCTTGAGAAGGGCCTGAAGCCGCGCCAGAAGCTGGTGCTGGAAATTACTTCGGGGGCCAAGACGCGCCATGTCGAAGTGCTCTGCCGCATCGATACGCTGGATGAGATTGAGTATTTCAAGCATGGCGGCATTCTGCCTTACGTCATGCGCAATCTTGCCGCCGCCTGAGGCGTGCCCAAAAAGAAAGCGGCCACCCCAAGGGCGGCCGCTTCTAGATGGATATTGCAACGGCCCGGCTGGTGAACAGCTTACGGCAGGGGGCTGGGGGGCTGAGATTTCCGCCATCACCATTCCCAACCGGGCCTTTAGGCAACATCAACAATGTGCCCTGGCTTTACGTTCGAAAGAGGGAAACAATTCGGCAAGATTGTGTTGAAAGCCCCTTGGCTTGCCAGCTGCCACCTGATCCGACAGACTGGGTTCCATGTTCGTTGACATCCAGCAGGGCGAGTCTTCCCAAGTCGTTTTCGACCGCCACGAGCTAGCGGCCATCCTCACCGTTTATGGCCACCATGTCGCGGCCGGTGAATGGCGCGATTATGCCATTGATTTTGGGCGCGAAAGGGCGGTTTTCTCGGTGTTCCGGCGGACCAGCGAAATGCCGCTTTACCGCATCATCAAAGATCCGAAATTGGCGCGCAAGCAGGGGGCCTATTCGGTTGTGGCCCAAGGTGGGCTTATTCTCAAGCGTGGGCAGGATTTGGGCCAGGTTTTGAAGGTTCTGGCCTTGGCACCAAAGCTTTCAGCCGTGTGAGGGGCCAAAAAGAAACCCCGGAAGCTTGCTCCCGGGGTTCCCAGACGTTGGTTATCTGTTCGGACTATTCGCGGCGGCCGAAAAGCTGCAGCAGCATCAAGAACAGGTTGATGAAGTCGAGATAGAGGGCCAGCGCACCCATGACAGCCTTGCGGCCGGCGGTGGCGTGGTCATCGGCTTCTAGATACATTTCCTTGATCTTCTGCGTGTCGTAAGCCGTCAGGCCCGCGAAGACGAGAACGCCGACCACCGAGATGACGAACTGCATGGCCGAGGAGGCCAAGAAGATATTGACGATGGAGGCAACGATCAGACCGATCAGGCCCATCATCAGGAACGAGCCCATGCCGGTGAGATCGCGCTTGGTGGTGTAGCCCCACAGGCTTAGGCCGCCGAAGGACACTGCCGTGATGAAGAACACGCGCGCGATGCTTTCATGGGCATAAACGGCACCCAGTGATGCCAGACTGGCACCAACAAGAGCGGCATAGACCCAGAAGGAAAGCTGGGCGGTTGCCACGGACATGCTGTTGATCCGGAAAGACAGGAACATGACCGCCGCCAAGGGTGCCAAGATCACAACCCATTTGAAGGGGCTGGCGAACATAAACATGCCGAGTGCTGTGGGCATGCCTGCTGCGTCAAACGCGGCTTGATAGACGAAGAAGGCAACAACGCCGGTAATGCCGAGGCCGATTGCCATGTAGTTATAGACGCGCAGCATATGGGCGCGCAGTCCCTGGTCAATGACAGCGCGATCCGCTTGCTGTGCAATTGCCCGATTTTTGAAGTCAGCCATTTTTTTACTCCCTTACACCAGCTCTTCGGTGCGTGCCTCGAATATGGGGGAGGTTTGTCAAAGCTTCAAGCCCGCGTTGAGCGCCAGCTGTTCCATGGATTGGGCAAGTTTGATGTCGAGATCGGTCACGCCATTGGCCGTGTGGGTGGTCAAAACGACCTCCACCTTGGCATAGACATTCGACCATTCGGGATGATGGTCGAGCTTTTCGGCCACCATGGCCACGCGGGTCATGAAGCCGAAGGCTGAGTTGAAGTTCTTGAAATAAAAGGTTTTTGTGATGGCATCGCGGCCTTGCGTGTCGGTCCAACCGGGCAGGTTGGAAAGGGCTTGCGCGCGGGTTTGCGGGTCGAGCTTCTGGGTTTGTGTCATTGCACCATCATGCTGAAATTATATGATTCTTCAATGGCATAGGGCCCACCCCCGCGCGAGGGGCGCGACGAAAATAGAACAAATTCCGCAATCGTAAATTGGCGGCTGTAGAACAGATTATGGTCGCCCAGATATTTGAACACATCGGCTGGATTGGTTTCCCGCAGGCGCGCCAGCGTTACATGGGGGGTGAAACGACGGCCATCGGGGGCCAAGCCAATCGACTGGCAGACACGCTCATGAGCCGAATGAAGCCGTCGCAATTCCGGGCTGTCCTCGACGCTGGCATAAAGCGTGTGGGGTTGGTTGCCACCGAAAAAACCTAAGCCTTTCAAACGGATATCAAAGGGGCGCAGTTTGACGGTTGTTAGCCGCTCGGCCAGTTCTGAAGCCACCATGTCGGGAATGTCGCCCATGAAGCGCAGGGTAATGTGGTAGTTTTCCGGGTCGATCCAGCGGGCACCGAAAATGCCACCGCGCATCAGATTGAGGCTCATGGCCACATCTTCGGGAATTTCCAGACCGGTGAAAAGACGCGGCATGGTGGATCCTCCCTTCTGCTTCAGACCGCAAAATTCGCACCCTTTGGCTTGCGCCGCAATGGTGGTTTCAGCGCAGTTGTTCGGCCAAGGCTTTGACGGAAGGCAGGATGCCCTTCACGATTTTTTGAACGCCTTGGGCGTTGGGGTGCATGCCGTCAGCTTGGTTCAGCTCGCGGTTGCCGGCCACATTTTCGAGGAAGAAGGGATAGAACAAGACGCCGTGCTTTTGGGCAAGCCGAGGGAAAATCGGGTTGAAGCGCGTCTCATAATCGGTTCCCATATTGGGGGGTGCCAGCATGCCGGCCAGCAGCACGTGGATGCCGCGAGCCTTGAGGCGGGTGAGAATCTCGTCGATGGCCTTTTCAGTCTCGGCAGGGTCTTTGCCGCGCAGCGCGTCATTGGCTCCCAATTCCACCAAAACGGCCTTGGTGCCTTCCGGCACCGACCAGTCGAGCCGGGCAAGGCCTTGCAAGCTCGTATCACCGGCCACACCGGCATTCACAATGCGAATGTCCAAGCCTTCATCCCGCAAGGCCTGTTCCAGCACGATGGTAAAACCTTCCGCCGGGTCAAGTCCGTATCCAGAACTCAGACTGTCGCCCAAGACCACCAATTCCAGCGGTGCTGCGCGGGCGGGCAGGATGGCCGTGGTCATTAAAAGAACGAGGGCAAGGAGGATTTGCATGCTTTGTGAACTAAGCTTGCCGATGGCATTGTGCAAGCACCCTTCCGCTTTGCGGCCAGGATCGCCATATAGGACGGCATGATGTTGAACAAATCCCCTCTCATTGACCTTCAAGATGTGCATTTGACGCTACCGAGCCTGGCCGGGCCAGTGCCGATTTTGCGTGGCATGAATTTGCAAGTGGCGGCTGGTGAAACGCTCGGTATCACCGGACCCTCCGGTTCGGGCAAAACCAGTTTGCTCTTGGTCATCTCTGGGCTTGAAGCTGCAAGCTCTGGGCGGGTGGAAATCGCAGGCCAGGATTTGCGGGCGATGAATGAGGATGGGCGCGCGCTGTTCCGGCGTGAGCATCTGGCCATTGTGTTCCAGTCCTTCCATCTCATCCCCACGCTGACGGCGCTGGAAAATGTGGCCGTGCCGCTCGAATTCAAAAAGCGGCGCGATGCGACGGAACTGGCGCGTTATGCGTTGGAACGTGTGGGGCTTTCGCATCGGCTTTCGCATTATCCTGGCCAGCTTTCCGGTGGCGAGCAGCAGCGTGTTGCCATTGCGCGCGCCATTGCGGCGGATGTGCCAATTTTGCTGGCTGATGAGCCCACGGGCAATCTCGATCAGGAAACCGGCCATGCCATTATTGATCTGCTGTTCGAGCTTGCAGCCGAAAAGAACAAGACGCTGATTTTCGTTACCCATGATGAAAGCCTCGCCAAACGCTGTCATCGGCGGGCAGGCGTGCGTGATGGGTTGATTGTGGATGTGAAGGCATGAGCCTGTCCTATCCCTTCCGGCTTGCGGCCCTCGAATTGCGTTCAGGCCTTCAGGGCTTTCGCATCTTTTTGGCCTGTCTCATCATCGGTGTGGCTGCGATTGCGGGTGTGGGTTCGTTGTCGGATCGGTTGGAAGAAGGCCTCGTGCGCGAAGGTCAGCCGCTCTTGGGTGGTGACGTTGAATTCTCGCTGCCGCACCGGGTGCTTACGCCGCAAGAAGACAAGTTCATGAAAGATCTGGGCCAGATAAGTGAAGCGCTCACCTTGCGCGCGATGGCCGCGGCAGGCGAGCAATCGGCACTTGTTGAAGTCAAAGCGGTCGATGGGTTCTACCCGCTTTATGGCAAGCTTGCGCTGGAAGGGGATGCCGAGCTTCAGCCCATCTTAAGCCGCGGCGAAGCGGTGGCCGATCCGCTTCTTTTTACCCGCTTTGGCCTTGAGCCGGGCGATCGGATCAAGCTTGGGGATGCAGAAATTCGGCTCGCGGCCAAAATCCTGCGCGAGCCGGACAAGATTTCATCCGGCTTTGCGCTCGGCCCGCGCTTGCTCATCAGTCGGCAGACATTGGACAAGGCTGCGATCCTCAAGCCGGGAAGCCTTGCTTCCTTGCGCGTGCGCGTGAAGCTAGCTGATCCGGATCGCGGTCCCAGCATCGAAGCCTTGTCGAAACAAACCTTCCCCAGTGAACCTTGGCGGGTGCGTGCGCGTGGTGAGGCTGCTCCGCAGCTCGTGCGTGGGCTTGAGCAGTTGACGCTGTTTTTGACGCTGGCTGGTTTGACCGCGCTCATCACAGGCGGCATTGGCATTGCCAATGCTGTCAAAGCCTTTCTGGATGGTCGCCGCCGCAGCATTGCGATCCTGAAATCATTGGGGGCGACATCGGGTCAAGTCCTTCAGGTCTATCTGGCCGAAGTGCTGATCGTTGCGGCCATTGGCATCAGTATTGGTGCTTTTATTGGCGCGGTTGTGCCCGCGATCGTGGCATCACTTGCCGCCAGTGTGCTGCCCATTCCGATTGCCACGGGTGTGGCCTGGAGTGCCATTGGGGTGGCCGTATTGTTCGGATTCATTGCGGTTATTGCTTTCACGCTATGGCCCTTGGGACGGGCTGTGTTGGGTGAGCCTGCCATTTTGCTGCGTGGTGGCGTGGGGCTTGTTTATCAGCTTCCTTCCAAGACCGTGATGGCGGCGATTGGCGTGAGCTTTCTGGCGCTCGGGCTTTTGGCTTTTGCGCGTTTTGATGGGCGCATGGTGACGGTTTATTATCTGGCCGGATTGGCAGCCGCCTTTGTGCTGCTGGCAGGTCTTGGGGTTCTCGTCATGGCGGTGGCCCGTAAATGTCCGCATTCGCGCCATGTCACCTTGCGGTTGGCGGTTGCCAATCTGCACCGACCGGGCGCGGCAACGCCTGCCATGATGCTGGCACTGGGCTTGGGCCTGACCCTTTTTGTCGCCTTGGCACAGGTGGAAGCGGGCTTGGGGCGCGAATTGCGTACCGCTTTGCCGCAAGCCGCACCGAGCTTTTATTTTGTCGATGTCGAGGATGCGATCGAGCCTGAATTGAGCGGGCTCATTTTGGCAACACCGGGGGTCACAAGTCTCGTCAAGGCACCGATATTGCGCGGGCGCATCACCGCGCTTAATGGCGTGTCTCCGGACAGCATCAAACCGACCGGGGATGGTGTGTGGGCCTTGCGCGGGGATCGCGGCATTACTTACTCCGATGTGCTGCCACCCAATTCCACCTTGGTTGCCGGACAATGGTGGCAAGCGGGTTATTCCGGCCCGCCCTTGGTATCGCTTACGCGCGATGTGGCTGAGGGGTTGGGGCTCAAAATTGGCGACAAAATCAGTGTGAATATTCTTGGCCGCGACATCACGGCTGAAATCACCTCTTTGCGTGATGTGAATTGGCGCTCGTTGGGCATCAATTTCGTGATGGTGTTTTCGCCCAATACGCTTGCGGCAGCGCCGAAGAATTGGCTCATGACGGCGGATGTGCCGGGCGATCAGGAAGGCCCACTTTTGAAAAAGCTCACCGCCTCTTTCCCGGCGGTGACAGCGGTTCGCGTGCGTGATGCGCTGGATGCGGCTGAACAAGTGGCAACCGCTTTCTTGCGCGGGCTTCGGGCGGGAAGTCTGTTGACGCTGGTCACGGGAACTCTGGTTCTGATGGGCGCGCTTTCGGGAAGTCTAGCAGCCCGCAGCCATGATGCGGTGGTGTTGAAAACCTGTGGGGCGACACGGCGCGAGCTGGTGACGGCTTTTGCGGTGGAATATGCGCTTGTCGGCCTGATCGCGGCGGGCTTTGCGGTGCTGGCTGGAAGTGCGGCTGGATGGTTGCTGCTGACCCAGATTTTCGAGGTGCCGTTCTTATTCGCCCCCGGCGCTGCCGCCATCACCGCAGCCCTTGCGCTGACGGTCAGCACGTTGGCAGGGCTCATTGCGACTTGGCGTGCTCTCAGCCTGCCCCCGGCGGCCATTTTGCGCGGGGTTTGAGCTTTATCCCCTTTTGCTTTAGGAAAGCCTGATGGTTGTTTTGAATCGCATCTACACAAAGACTGGCGACAAGGGTGAGACGGCCCTTGGCACCGGCGAACGGGTCTCCAAGGCAGACCAGCGTATCCGCGCCTATGGCACGGTGGATGAGACCAATGCCGTTTTGGGCGTCACACGCCTGCATACAGGCGAGGCGTCTTTGGCCAAGCTCGATGCCATGCTGGGGCGCATCCAGAATGATCTTTTCGATGTGGGTGCCGATTTATGTGTGCCCGACACGGGCGAGCCCTTGGGCTATGAGCCTTTGCGGGTGATTTCCAGTCAAGTGGACCGCATTGAAGCTGAGATTGATACGCTCAACGCAGATTTAGCCCCTTTGCGTTCCTTCGTGCTTCCCGGCGGGCATGCGGCGGCCGCGCATTTGCATGTCTGCCGCACGGTTTCGCGGCGCGCCGAGCGTGAAATGGTGGCGCTCAAGGATGCCGGGGGCCAAGTGGGCGAGCCTGCCTTGCTCTATATGAACCGGCTTTCGGACTTTTTCTTCGTCGCCAGCCGCTATGTGAACGCGCAAGGCTCAGGCGATATTCTCTGGGTTCCGGGCAAAAATCGTTGAGGGATAGGCTTGTTCATCCCCATCCATGATGACACGCCTCACCATGTGATCCGCTTCCAGTGGGTTTCGGGCTTCATCATGCTCGTCAATCTTGGGCTGTTCATGCTCACGCGCTATGGCTTGGGCGGGGAACCGGGCGAGCTTGCGGCGATGAATGATTATGGGCTTGTGCCTTTGTTGCTGACACAATCGGGCTCTATTCCGGCGGGATTGAGTGCCATCCCGGCCCCGCTTACTCTCGTCACCTATAGTTTCCTGCATGGGGGCTGGGGCCATCTTCTGACCAATTTGCTGTTTATCTGGGTATTTGCCGACAATGTGGAGGATGCCTTTGGGCATGCCAGTTTTGGCATTTTCTACCTGCTGTGCGCGATTGGTGCTGCCTTGGCCCATGCGCTGATGGTGCCGGGTTCGGATGCGCCGCTTGTGGGGGCTTCAGGGGCGGTGGCGGGCATTTTGGCGGCTTATCTCGTGCTTTTTCCGCGCGCGCGGGTGTGGGTTTTGCTGTTCTTGCGACTGCCCGTCAGGCTTCCGGCTTGGGTGCTTCTGGCGGGCTGGATCGGGGTGCAGGTGGCAGGCCTGTTCATGATGCAGCCCAAGGGTGTTGCGGTTGCCTGGTGGGCGCATATTGGCGGCTTTGCCAGTGGTCTTGTGCTGACCGTGCTGTTGCGCGGCAGGCTGATCACCGCAAAACTGCCGTGACGTGGCGTCGCAACCGTCATCTGTAGGTCGCGGGCAGCGTTGACGCAGGCGGGCAGTCTGACTAGGGTCCGGCCACAATTTAGGGTCGGCGGCGTGAAGGACATCCCCTTTTTCCGCCTATTTCGGGAGACCGGATATGAAAGTGATCGTCGCGGTCAAGCGCGTGGTGGACTACAATGTCAAAATTCGCGTGCGCGCGGATGGGTCGGGCGTGGAGCTCGCCAATGTCAAAATGTCCATGAATCCGTTTGACGAAATCGGGGTCGAGGAAGCCGTCAGGCTGAAGGAAGCCGGGGTCGTTACGGAAGTGATCGCTGTCACCATCGGCCCGGCACAGGCGCAAGAAACCCTGCGTACGGCCCTGGCCATGGGTGCTGATCGCGCCATCCTCATCAAGCATGATGATTATGTCGAGCCGCTCAGTGTCGCCAAGATCCTCAAAGGGGTCATTGCGGCTGAACAGCCCGGTCTGGTTATCCTTGGCAAGCAGGCCATTGATGATGATTGCAACCAAACAGGCCAGATGCTTTCCGCCCTGCTCGGCTGGGCGCAGGCGACCTTTGCTTCCAAGCTCGAAATCAATGGTTCTGAAGCGACGGTAACGCGAGAAATTGACGGCGGCTTGCAGACCATCAAGGTCAAGATGCCGCTCGTGATGACGACGGATTTGCGGCTGAACCAGCCGCGTTACGCTTCGCTTCCCAATATCATGAAGGCCAAAAAGAAGCCTTTGGAAGAAAAGACACCGGCTGATTATGGCGTGGATCCGGCCACTCGTTTGAAGGTTCTCAAAACGACCGAGCCGCCCAAACGCGAAGCGGGTGTGAAGGTGAAGTCGGTTGGCGAACTTGTAGACAAGCTCAAGAATGAAGCGGGAGTGATCTGACCATGGCCGTTCTTCTCATCGCCGAACATGACAATGCCTCCATCAAGGACGCGACCTTCAAGGCCGTGACCGCTGCTGCCAAGCTTGGCGGTGAGATGCACATGCTGGTGGCTGGTAACAATGCCGGGGCCGCTGCGGCTGAGGCTGCCAAGATCGCCGGGATCACCAAGGTTCTGCATGTGGAAAGTGCAGCCCTTGAGCGGCCGCTGGCTGAACCGATGGCGGCTGCCATTGTGGCGTTGGCGGGGCCTTATGAGCATATCGTTTCTGCCGCTACCACCAATGGCAAGAACTACATGCCGCGTGTGGCGGCTCTGTTGGATGTGATGCAGATTTCCGAAATCACCGATGTGAAATCCTCCGACACCTTTGAGCGTCTGATCTATGCCGGAAACGCGATCCAGACCGTGCAGTCGCCGGAGGCCAAGAAGGTCATCACCGTGCGTACCGCGGCTTTCGCCTCTGCCGCCATGACGGGTTCGGCGGCAATTGAAAAGGCCTCGGCTGCTGCCGATCCGGCTCTTTCGTCCTATCAGGGTGAAAACCTGTCGAAGTCCGATCGGCCGGAACTGACCTCGGCCAAGATTGTCATTTCGGGCGGCCGCGGCATGCAGAATGGCGATAATTTCAAGCTTCTGGAAAAGGTTGCCGACAAGTTGGGTGCTGCCGTGGGTGCCTCGCGCGCGGCGGTGGACGCAGGTTTTGTTCCCAATGATTATCAGGTGGGCCAGACCGGCAAGGTGGTGGCACCTGATCTTTACATCGCTGTGGGCATTTCAGGTGCCATTCAGCATTTGGCGGGCATGAAGGATTCCAAGGTGATCGTGGCTATCAACAAGGATGAAGAAGCCCCGATCTTCCAGGTGGCCGATTATGGCCTTGTCGCGGACCTGTTCGAGGCCGTGCCGGAGCTGGAAGGCGCTTTGGTCAAGAAATAAGGTACTGTGACATATGTTGCAGTGCAAAATGAGCTTGTCCGGAAGCCGGGAGCGGTTTACGCTACGTCTTCCGGTTCAAGACGTGAGCCAAGCAGCGTAGGCAGTGAGAATATGACGATCCGTAAAGTGGGTGTGATTGGTGCTGGCCAGATGGGCAATGGGATTGCCCATGTGGTGGCACTTTCGGGCTTTGATGTGCTGTTGAATGACGTATCGCGTGACCGCATCGAGGCGGGGCTTGCGACCATTAACGGCAATCTTTCCCGCCAGGCTCGCTCAGGGCGCATTTCGGAAGAACAGCGCGGATTGGCCATGGGCCGCATCACGAGTGCTGAAAGCTACGCCCAGCTTGAAGATTGCGATCTCATTATCGAAAGTGCGGTTGAGAACGAAGAGATCAAGCGCAAGATTTTCACCGAAGTTGCCCGCATTGTGAAGCCGGAAGCCATTTTGGCGACCAATACTTCCTCCATCTCGGTCACACGGCTTGCGGCTGCTACGGGTCGGCCTGAGAAATTCATGGGTGTTCATTTCATGAACCCTGTGCCGCTGATGAAGCTCGTGGAACTGGTGCGCGGCATTGCCACCGATGACGCCACTTTCGTAACCATGAAGGATTTCGTGGCATCCCTTGGCAAGGATGTGGCGGTGGCGGAAGATTTCCCCGCCTTCATCGTCAACCGCATTCTGCTGCCCATGATCAATGAGGCGGTCTATACCCTGTACGAGGGTGTGGGCACGGTGGAGGCGATCGACACGGCCATGCGGCTGGGCGCCAATCATCCCATGGGGCCGCTGCAGCTGGCGGACTTCATCGGCCTTGATGTGTGCCTGTCGATCATGCACGTGCTGCATGAAGGCCTGGCG
>CAJBCQ010000172.1 GCA_903951595.1 uncultured Hyphomicrobiales bacterium
AGGACATGGTTGTGCTTGCACCCTTCACCAACATCACGGATGACGCCAAGGCACTTGCTGAAGGCACGGTCGCCAAGCTCAAGTCTGGCGAACTGCATCCCTTTGGCGGTGTCATCACCAAGCAGGACGGCACCACGGTCGGCGAAGCCGGCAAGGCACTGCCGGATGGCGATATCCTCGGCATGATGTGGTACGTCAAGGGCATCGAAGACAAGCTGCCGCAGTAAAAGCTTTGGGGCCTCTGCGTGAGGCCCCATTCACTTCCACCGTCACCAACTTACCCATTTCCGTCATACTCGGGTCAAGCCCGAGTATGACGCGATTTGGTTTGCAGGGCCCGAACCAAATGCTCGCTTTCGCTGCCGACTGGCTGAACCTTCTCATCCGCTGGGCGCATCTTGTGGCCGGCATCAGCTGGATCGGCACGAGCTTTTATTTCATGGCGCTCGACGCTTCTTTGCAAAAGCGCGAGAAAATGAACCCCGGCGTGTTCGGCACCGCTTGGGAAGTGCATGGCGGCGGCTTTTATCACGTTGAAAAATACACAAGCGCCCCCGCGGATCTTCCCCCCGGCCTCATCTGGTTCAAATGGGAAGCCTATCTCACTTGGATGACAGGCTTTGCGCTGCTCATCGTGCAATATTACTTCGGCGCGCGGGTCTATCTCATCGACCCGTCCGTCATGGCGCTCTCGTCTTTTGATGCCATTGCCATTTCGGTGGCAAGCCTGTTTGCGGGTTGGGTGATCTATGATCTCTTGTGCAAATCCCCCTTGGGCAATCGGCCCGAATATATGGGCTTGGCCGTCTTGGCTCTCATCACCGCCGCCGCTTGGGGCTTCACGCATGTCTTCTCAGGCCGTGGTGCGCTCATCCATGTGGGTGCCTTTATCGGCACCATCATGGCGGCCAATGTGTTTGCCGTCATCATTCCCAACCAGCGCAAGATCACCGCTTGCCTGTTGAAGGGTGAGGCACCCGACCCGTCACTCGGCAAGGTCGGCAAGCTGCGTTCCACCCATAATAGCTATCTGACATTGCCCGTGCTCATCCTGATGGTGAGCAACCATTACCCCATGCTGACCAACCACCCGCAAAGCTGGCTTCTCATCGCGCTCATCGTGGTGGGCGGTGCCGCCGCGCGCCATTTCCTCTTGCGAATTGAGGTGGGGGATGCGTTCAAGAAAATCGCATGGACCCTACCCATCATCGCCGTAACGCTGATCGCGGCCCTGATCCTCACAGCCCCGCACCCGTCTGACAACACCGCAGGCCCGGCGGTGAGTGATGCCGAGGTTCTGGCCATCACCGCCAAGCATTGCATCATGTGCCACGCGAAAAAGCCCACCCATGAAGGCTTTGCCGAAGCACCCAAGGGCGTCTGGCTGGAAACGCCGGAAGAACTGCGCCGCTATGCCAGCCTCATCAAAGTGCAAGCGGTAGATTCCAACGTCATGCCAATTGGCAATGAGACGGGAATGACCGACGAGGAGCGCAAAGTTCTGGGCCGCTGGATTGCCGCGCAATGAAGCAAGTGAACGCGATGGACCTTCCGGCCTTCGTCGCCCGTTTCGGCGGCATTGCCGAACATTCCCCTTGGGTGGCCGAACGCGCCGCCTCTGCCCGCCCCTTTGCCAGCCGCGAAGCCATGATTGCGGCTTTCACCAATGCGCTGATGGAAGCTGACGAAGCCCACCAGCTCGACCTCATCCGCAAGCACCCGGATTTGGCGGGCAAGGCCAAGCTCACGGAACATTCCAAAAACGAACAGGCAGGCGCAGGCCTGGGCAGCCTGACGGCGGATGAATTTGCCCGCTTCACGCGCATGAATGATGAATACAAAGCCCGCTTCGGCTTTCCCTTCATCTTCGCGGTAAAGGGCGCCACCAAGCACCAAATTTTGGAGGCCTTCGAAGCCCGCCTGCCCAACAGCCAACACGCCGAATTTGCCACCGCTTTGGCGCAAGTCTGCCGCATCTTGCGGTTCCGGCTTGAAGTAGAGGTGAGCGAATGACCCCCCGGCGCATCCTGCGCGGCCAGCTTGTCGATTTTCCCGTGGAAGGCCAAATCCGCCATGAGGAAAAAGGCGCTTTGGCGCTGGGCAAGGATGGCCGCATCCTGTGGCGGGGTGCCTATTCCAAAATGAAGCGCGAATGGCGCGAACTGCCCACCGATGATTATGGCGACCAGCTCATCATACCGGGCTTCATCGACGCGCATATCCACTTCCCGCAATATCGATTGCTCGCCGCCCCCGGCAAAGACCTGCTCGATTGGCTGAACCGCTTCACCTTCCCCGAAGAAGGCCGCTATGCGAGCAAAGCCCATGCGGTGAAGGCGGCGGATATTTTCCTCGACACCATCATCGCCCACGGCACCACTTGCGCTCTTGCTTTTTCCTCTGTGCATGAGGTGGCCGCAGAAGCACTATTCGCCGCCGCCCACGCCCGCAGCATGGCGTTCATCACCGGCAAAACCCTGATGGATCGAAACGCGCCAGAACCCGTGCGCGATGAAGCAGAAGCAGGTGGCATCGCCAGTGAACGGCTGATCGGCAAATGGCACGGGCAGGGGCGCCTGCAATATGCCATCACCCCCCGCTTCGCCATTACCTCAACCCCCGAACAGCTTGCCGTTGCCGGTGCCTTGCTGAAGGCGCATCCAGATTGCTTGCTGCAAACGCATCTTTCCGAAAGCCACGCGGAAATCGAAACCGTCAAGCGCCTGTTCCCGAAGGCGAAAGACTACACGGATGTTTATGACAAATTCGGCCTTCTCGGCCCCAAAAGCTTCTTCGCGCATGGCATCCATCTGAATGCCCGCGAATTGGCAAGGCTTGGCGAAACGGCATCGAAAGTGGTGCATTGCCCCACCTCCAACACGTTTTTAGGCTCTGGCCTGTTTCACCTGTCGCGCACGCGCCAAGCCGGTGTGGGTGCCGGCTTGGCAACGGATGTGGGCGGTGGCACCAGCTATTCGATGCTGGCAACGATGGGCGAGGCCTATAAGGTGGCCATGCTCAACGGCATCAAACTCACCGCAGCCCATGAATTCCACATGAGCACGCAAGGCAATGCCGAACTGCTGGGCCTGAAAGATGTCGGCACCTTGGATGTGGGAAAATGCGCCGACATTACGGTGCTCGACGCGCAAGCCACGCCGGTTCTGGCCCGTCGCCAAGCCCTGTCCACCACGCTGGAAGATGTGCTTTTCTCGCTGATGATCCTCGGCGACGACCGCGCCATCCGCGCCACCTATATTAACGGCAAACGCCTGCACCACCGGAAAAGCAAATGACCTATCCCCGCGATATGCAAGGCTATGGCCAAGCCATACCGGATCCGCAATGGCCGGGGGATGCTTATGTCGCGGTGCAATTCGTGCTGAATTACGAGGAGGGTGGCGAGAACAACATTCTGCATGGCGATGCGGCCTCCGAAGCGTTTCTCTCCGAAATCGTGGGTGCCGCAGCTTGGCCGGGTGAGCGGCATTGGAACATGGAGTCGATCTACGAATATGGCGCGCGCGCTGGTTTCTGGCGCATGTGGCGGCTGTTCACGGGGGCGGATGTGCCCGTCACCGTCTATGGCGTCACAACCGCGCTTCAGCGTTCACCTTTGCAAACCCGCGCGATGATGGAAGCAGGCTGGGAAATCGCCAGCCACGGCCTCAAATGGGTCGAACATCGCGGCATGGCCGTGGCGGAAGAACGCGCGAGCATCGCTGAGTCCATTCGTCTGCACACAGAACTTGTGGGTGAGCGACCCTTGGGTTGGTACACCGGCCGCTGCTCCATGAACACGCGCCAGCTTGTGATGGAAGCAGGCGGGTTCCTCTATTCTTCAGATGATTACGCTGATGATCTGCCCTATTGGGTCAAAGGCCCAAGCGAGCCGCACCTCATCATTCCCTACACCCTAGACGCCAACGACATGCGCTTTGCAACAGCCCAAGGCTTCAACACGGGCGAACAGTTTTTCACCTATCTCAAAGACTCCTTCGACATGCTCTATGCCGAGGGCAAAGCCGGTTCCCCGAAAATGATGAGCGTCGGCCTGCATTGCCGCCTCGCTGGAAGGCCAGGCAGGGCTTTGGCGGTGAAGCGTTTCATGGACTATGTGAAAAGCTTCGAGCGGGTGTGGATTCCAAAGCGGGTGGACATCGCCAAGCATTGGCATGAGTTTCATAAGCCAGCCCGTTGACCGTCACCCTCGGGTCAAGCCCGAGTATGACGTTGACTTATTGCAATGGTAACTGGCTCAAACGCTACTTCTTCCAAATTCACCCCATCCCCCCCGCGATCCACCACCAAGAACCGCGATGCGGGTGCGAACACGATCAGCGGATGGTGCCAGGTTCCGGGTGCATAATTCACCCCCTGCCGCCC
>CAJBCQ010000173.1 GCA_903951595.1 uncultured Hyphomicrobiales bacterium
AAAGCTCGTGGATGGCAAGACGGTGCTGGTTGCCAAGTCGGGCGAGACTTTCAATGTCGAGTTCACCCTCGACAGCCCGTTATTTGAACGCATCGTGCTGCCTTATACGCAGGAATTAACCAAGCTTGGCATTGTGAGCACGGTGCGGACCGTTGATAGCGCGCAATATCAAGAGCGCGTACGCAATTTTGATTTCGACATTGTGGTAGGTTCCTTTGCCCAGTCGCTGTCGCCTGGCAATGAGCAGCGCGATTATTGGGGATCGGAAGCGGCCAAGCGGCCGGGCAGCCGCAATATTCTGGGCATAGAAAACCCGGCTATCGACAAGCTCATCGACCGGCTGATCTTCGCCAAATCACGCCAGGAACTGGTGGCAACCTGTCGCGCGCTGGACCGGGTGCTGTTGTGGAATCATTATGTTGTGCCCATGTGGCATATTCCCTATGAGCGGATTGCCTATTGGAACCGCTTCAGCAAGCCTGAGAAATTGCCGGACTTCTCGGTGGGCTTTCCGACGATCTGGTGGTTTGACGCAGACAAAGACGCGAAAATCGGCAAGAGCTGATTTATGCCGTAAAGATCGCCCATGCGCGGCTTTTGGTTTTGAAAAGGGTAGGACTGTTTGGGCAGTTACATTTTGAAGCGCATTCTGCTGATGATCCCGACCTTGGTCGGCATCATGCTCATCAGCTTTGCCATCATCCAATTTGCACCCGGTGGGCCTGTGGAGCGCGTGATCGCGCAGTTGCAGGGAACAGAGGTGGACGCCACCGCGCGCATTGGCGGGGCGCAGGGCAATGAGGCCGGGGCAAGTGCGGTTGCCCAAGGGGCCGAACAGGCGGGCAATTTCAAATATCGTGGGGCCCAAGGGCTTGATCCTGAATTTATCGCCAAGCTGGAAAAGCAATTTGGGTTCGATAAGCCCGTGCATGAGCGTTTCTTGCTGATGATGGGCAATTATCTCACCTTCAACTTCGGTGAGAGCTATTTTCGCGATGTTTCGGTGTTGCAGCTGATTGGCGAGAAGCTGCCCGTTTCGGTTTCCTTGGGGCTGTGGCTGACGCTGATCTCCTATGCGGTTTCGGTGCCGTTAGGCATTGCCAAGGCGGTGCGGGATGGATCGCGATTTGATGTGTGGACGAGTGCGGTGATTATTGCTGGCTATGCGATACCGGGCTTTATCTTTGCCATTCTGCTTGTCGTGTTGTTTGCAGGTGGTTCTTATTGGAGCCTGTTTCCGCTG
Source organism: uncultured Hyphomicrobiales bacterium (assembly GCA_903951595.1). Taxonomy (GTDB): domain Bacteria; phylum Pseudomonadota; class Alphaproteobacteria; order Rhizobiales; family Aestuariivirgaceae; genus CABJBCQ01. The sequence goes on from CAJBCQ010000173.1 coordinate 1,244, forward strand.
CGGGGGCTTACGTCGGACAATTTTGCTGAGCTATCATTCTTCGGCAAGATTGCCGATTATGCTTGGCATCTGGCCTTGCCGCTGCTGGCGCTGGGGGTTGGCAGTTTTGCCACCATGACGCTTTTGACGAAAAACTCGTTTCTGGATGAAATCCGCAAGCAATATGTCATTACCGCGCGCGCCAAGGGTTTGAGTGAGCGGCGGGTGCTTTATGGGCATGTGTTCCGCAATGCGATGCTGCTGGTTATCGCAGGCTTTCCGGGCGCTTTCATCGGCGCGTTCTTTGCAGGCTCGCTACTCATCGAGACGATCTTCTCGCTCGATGGGCTGGGCTATCTTGGCTACAAAGCGGCGATTGACCGGGATTATCCGGTGGTATTTGCAACGCTTTACATTTTCTCGCTGCTGGGGCTCGTGACAGGGCTGATCAGTGATCTCATCTATACGTGGATTGATCCGCGCATTGATTTTGAAGCGCGTGAGCTGTGATGATGGAACGCACAAAACGCCCTTTCCTTTCCGGGCTGAACCAGCGGCGCTGGCAGCTTTTCAAATCCCATCGGCGCGGATTCTGGTCGTTGTGGATTTTCCTTTTTCTTTTCGTGGGCAGCCTGTTTGCCGAATTCATCGCCAATGACCGGCCTATTCTGGTTTCCTACAAAGGCGAAATCTTAAGCCCCGTGCTGACGGATTATCCTGAGACGACCTTTGGCGGATTTCTGGCGCAGACGGATTATCGCGATCCTTTTATCCGCGATGAGATCAACGCTCATGGCTGGATGGTGTGGCCGCCGATCCGCTATAGCTACCGCACGGTCAATAATGAATTGCCGCTACCGGCACCATCGCCACCCGCCTTTAGCATGACACGCGATGCACTGTGCTTGAAATATACGCAAGGCGTAGCGGATGCTGATTGTTTGGCAGGCAATATGAACTGGCTTGGCACGGATGATCAGGGCCGTGATGTGGTAGCGCGCCTCATTTACGGGTTCCGTATTTCGGTTCTGTTTGGGCTGATCCTGACCATGCTTTCCTCCATCATCGGCATCGCAGCAGGGGCGGTTCAGGGTTATTTTGGTGGCTGGACGGATTTGCTGTTCCAGCGTTTCATCGAGATATGGACCTCTATTCCAACGCTCTATTTGCTCATCATTCTGGCAGCTTTCCTGGTGCCGAGCTTCTGGCTGTTGCTGACCATCATGCTGTTGTTTTCATGGACCGCTTTGGTGGGTGTGGTGCGGGCGGAGTTTCTGCGGGCGCGGAATTTTGAATATGTGCGCGCGGCCCGCGCACTCGGGCTGACCGATGCCCGCATCATGTGGAAGCATTTGCTGCCCAATGCCATGGTGGCTTCCATCACCTTCATGCCTTTTATTCTCTCCGGCTCCATCACCACGCTGACATCGCTTGATTTCTTGGGCTTTGGGCTGCCGCCGGGATCGGCTTCGTTGGGTGAGCTGTTGGCGCAGGGCAAGGCGAATTTGCAGGCACCGTGGTTGGGGCTTACCGGCTTTGCCATTGTGGCGCTGATGCTGTCTCTGCTGGTATTCACCGGTGAAGCGGTGCGGGATGCGCTCGATCCCAGAAAGACATTCCGATGAGCGGTGAACAGATGCTGTTGGAGGTGAAAGACCTTGCCGTTTCCTTCGGGGCCACCAAGGCGGTGGAGGGTGTGAGCTTTTCCATCGCCAAGGGCCAGACGCTCGCTCTTGTGGGTGAGTCGGGTTCGGGCAAGTCGGTGAGTGCTTTGTCGGTGCTGAAGCTGTTGGCCTATCCTTCCGCGCATCATCCTTCAGGAAGTGTGCGCTTTAAGGGCCAGGAATTGTTGGATGCACCGGATGCGGCTTTGCGGCGCGTGCGCGGCAATGACATCAGCATGATCTTCCAAGAGCCGATGACCTCGCTCAATCCGCTGCACAGTGTGGAGCGGCAAATCGGCGAAATTCTTGAAGTCCACCGCGGCATGACGGGAGAGGCGGCACGCCAAATTGTGATCGAGCTTTTGGGCAAGGTGGGTATCCGCGATCCTGAAAGCCGGCTGGAAGCCTATCCGCATCAGCTTTCCGGCGGGCAGCGCCAGCGTGTGATGATTGCGATGGCACTTGCCAATGAGCCTGATCTGCTGATCGCGGATGAACCGACAACGGCGCTGGATGTAACGGTGCAGGCGCAGATTTTGAAGCTGTTGAAGGATTTGCAGCGTGAAACGGGCATGGCGCTTCTTCTCATCACGCATGATCTGGGGATTGTGCGGGCCATGGCAGACCGTGTGGCGGTGATGCAGCATGGCCGCATTGTGGAACAGGCGGCCAGCGAAGCCTTATTCACCAAGCCTCAGCACGCTTATACGCGCATGCTGCTGGCTGCTGAGCCCAAGGGGGTTGCGCCCAAGCCAGACCCCAAGGCCGCCGATGTGATTGCGACGGACAATCTGAAAGTGTGGTTTCCCATCAAGCGTGGATTTTTCCGCAAGACCGTGGGGCACATTAAGGCGGTGGACGGGGTTTCGGTGCGCGTGAAGGCGGGCCAGACTTTGGGAATTGTGGGCGAGTCGGGTTCGGGCAAAACGACACTCGGGCTGGCGCTATTGCGGTTGATCGCATCGCAAGGGCCGATTGTTTATTTAGGCCGCGATATTTCTGGTTTTGATGCGGGTGACATGCGGCCTTTGCGGCGCGAAATGCAGGTGGTATTTCAAGATCCGTTCGGCTCGCTCTCACCGCGTCTTTCCATCCGGCAGATTGTGGAAGAAGGCTTGATTGCCACGGGAACGAAGCTTGCAGCCGATGAACGGGATGGCCTGGTGGCGCAGGCACTTGTGGAAGTGGGGCTGGACCCAGCCGCGATGGAGCGTTATCCGCATGAATTTTCCGGCGGCCAACGCCAGCGCATTGCCATTGCGCGTGCCATGGTTCTGAAGCCGAAATTCGTGATGCTGGACGAGCCTACCAGTGCGCTCGATATGTCGGTGCAGGCGCAGATCGTGGATTTGTTGCGTGATTTGCAGGCCCGCCACGGGCTTTCCTATCTGTTTATCAGCCATGATCTGCGCGTGGTGCGCGCGCTTTCCAACGAAGTTGTTGTCATGCGGGACGGCGTGATTGTGGAACAAGGCCCATCGGAGCAGATTTTCACCAAACCCAAACAGGCCTATACCAAGGCACTGCTGGCCGCTGCCCTCAGCCATAAGGTGGCGGGGGAAGGCATTGTCAAACAATAGGATTTCGCGCCATGGCCATCGGCATTTTCACACCCACATGGGACCCTGCTCAATGGGTTTCCACCTTCCGGGCGCAAGCGCCAGACATTGAAATCCGCGCCTTTCCGGAATTGGGCGCGCGCGAGGATATTGAGTTTGCCGTGGCATGGCTTGCCAAGCCCGGATCGCTGCAAGATTTGCCTAATCTGAAAGTGATCTTCTCACTGGGTGCGGGTGTGGATGCAATTTTGCGTGATGACACCTTGCCCAAGGCCATTCCCATTGTGCGGGTGGTGGAGCCGGATCTGACGCATCGCATGAGCGAATATGTGATGATGCAGGTGCTGATGCATCATCGCCAGCAATGGCGGGTGGAAGAAAACCAGTGTGCGAAAAACTGGGACAGCTTTGCTTCACCTGCGGCTTCTGATTTGCGTGTCGGTATTATGGGTTTTGGCGTGCTGGGGCAGGATGCGGGGCAGAAGTTGAGAGGGATGGGCTATCAGGTGGCCGGTTGGAGCCAGCATCGCAAGAATGTCGCCGGCATTGAGAGCTTTGCCGGGCATGGCGAGTTGGATGCTTTTTTGGCGCGCACGGATATTCTCGTGGTGTTGTTGCCGCATACGCCGGATACGCATGGCATTTTGAACCGGGCCTTGTTCGGCAAGCTTTCCCGCCGCGGGCCGTTTGGGGCACCCGTGCTCATCAATGCCGGCCGTGGCAAGTTGCAGGTGGAAAGCGATATTCTGGCAAGCCTCGAAGCGGGTGAGCTTCATGGCGTTTCCTTGGATGTATTTGAGACAGAACCGCTGGTGAAGGAGAGTCAGCTTTGGGGCCATCCGCGCGTGCATGTGTCGCCGCATTCGGCTGCTGATAGTGATCCTGTTCATATCACGCGCTATATCGTGCACCAAATCCATCGGGCGCAAGCGGGCAAGCCTTTGGAAAATGTGGTGGATCGCAAGCGCGGCTATTGAAGGCGGCGGATGGAGGTGACTTCACTTCCCGCTGCGGCAATGCGCCCAATGGCTTCAGCCAGTGGTTCTTCCACCACCTGCATATGTGTGCCATTGGCGTGGATGAGGCTTTCAGGCCCGCTCAAAATACCGACATGGCCTTTCCAGAACACCAGATCATTGCGGCAAAGCGGTTCGCCTTTTTCCACCGCGCGGCCGAGGGAGGCTTCCTGCATATCTGTATCCCGCAAGGCGTTGATGCCGCAGGCGTTGAGCGCCAGTTGGATGAGACCGGAACAATCCAGCCCGCGCGCGGTTTTGCCGCCCCAGAGATAGGGGGCGTGCAGGAATTGGGCGGCGATGCTGGCCGGGTCCGACAGGTATTCACCGATTTTTTTCACGTGAGACATCGGCAGAAAGCGGCCTTCCTTTGTGCGCGCGTAACTGCCTTCCACAGTGGTAATGGAAATGTGCGCGCCCAAGAAAATTTCCGCAACCGGGCTCATTTTCAAATCCGCTGCCGGATAGGTGAAGCTCGATGGCACGCTGAGCCAGTGGGTGGAGGTGGTGCCAACTGGCCCGAGGGCTTCTTCTTCGACATAGCCCACATAGCCATCGGCGGCGAGTTGCACATAAGCCCAGCCTTCCTGCGTTTCAAAAACGCGAACGACCTCGCCCATCAGGGCTTGCGTCATACGCATCGCATCGCGGCGCGGGGCTTTTTGCACATTGGTGGCTGCCAAAACAAGGCGGGCGGGCTTGCCTTCCACACCGGGGCGATTGGGATTCAGGCGGCTATCCATTTACAGGGTTTTTCCATGAGCGATGATGGTATCGGCCAGTTTCTCAGCATAAAGTGCGCCTTTGACGGTGCGTTGGATGAGCACATTGCGGCGGTCTTTTGCATCGCGGCGGCGGGTGACGAGTTCGAGCTTGCCCATTGAGTCAAGCGCGCGGGTGATCACGGGCTTGGTCACC
>CAJBCQ010000174.1 GCA_903951595.1 uncultured Hyphomicrobiales bacterium
AGTGATGAGAAAATGGGTGGGGTAGAGCATGGCGCGCGGGTTTTCGCCGCCAGTTCCTGCCACCACAAGCCGGAGGTTTATTCCGGCATGGGTGAGGCAAGGGCGGCAGAGATGCTGCGGGCGTTTTTCAGCGCGAAGCGGTGACGCCCACGGGTCTGCCCGTCACGGTGAACAGCAAGGGCTTGTCCTTCAGCAACCGTTCGGCCACGCGCTTTACATCGGCCAAGGTTACCGCGTTCACAAGGCCGTTGCGCTTGTCCACATAATCGATGCCCAGTTGCTGTTCTTGAAGCCCTAATAATTGCGCGGCGGTTTTGCGGCCGGAAGTGAAGCGCAGGGCGTAGGAACCGGTGAGGAAGGTTTTGACATCGGCCAGTTCCTGCTCGGTTGGGCCTTCGGCTGCCAGGCGGGCGATTTCTTGGCGGATGATGTCGATGGTTTCGGCTGCCTTTTCATTGCGGGTGGCGGCACCGCCAATGATAAGGCCGCCTTGTTCCAGCGGATAAAGGTCTGACCACACTGAATAGGAAAGCCCGCGCTTTTCGCGCACTTCCTCCATCAGGCGCGAACCGAAGCCGCCGCCGCCCAAAACGTAATTCATGACAAAGGCGGGGATGAAATCCGGGTCATCGCGCTTGATGCCGGGAAGGCCGAATTGGATGATGGATTGGGGAATGTCGCGGTCCACGATGGTCAGCGAGGCGGCTTTTGGGCTGGGCATTTCTGGCACGTCGCCCATGCCAGATTTTTCCGGCAAGGTGCTGAAGGTTTTATCCAGCAGCGCGCCGAGCGTTTTTTCATCAATATCGCCCACTGCGGAGATGAGCAGATGTTCGCGGGCAAACAGGCGGCCATGCAAGGCTCGCAAATCATCCGCCGTCACTGCCTTCACCCCTTCCAAGGTACCGTCAGAATTGCGGGCGTAAGGATGGTCACCCAGTGCTTGTTGCATGAAGGCGTGTGAGGTGATGGCTTCGGGGTCTTGCGCGTCCATTTCCAAGCCTTGCAGCAGCTGCGCGCGCATGCGTTCCAAGGGGTCGGCATCAAAGCGCGGCTTGTTGAGTGCCAAGGCCAGCATGGCGAAGGCCTCATCGCGGTTTTTCGAAAGCGTTTGGAAGGAGCCGCGGAAATTATCGGCATCGGCGTTGAAAGACAGGCGCATGGCCAGTTCCTGCTCGCGCGTCTGGAATTCGCGCGAGGGCAAGTCGCCAGCCCCTTCGTCGAGCATGGTGGTGAGGAAATTGGCAAGGCCTTGGGTGTTAGCCGGGTCTTGCGCGGCACCGCCCTTGAAAGAGAAGTTCATGGAAATAAGCGGTACGGTGTGATCTTCCACCAGCCAAGCCGAAATGCCGCCGGGGCTTGTGACCTGTTTGATGGTGAAGGCCTGCGCGGGGGCGGCGACGAGAAGCAGCCAAGCAAAGCTGGCGGCGAGGAGCATGCGGATCATAGGGTTCGCCTCAATTCTGGACAGCGCCGGGGGCGGGAAGCAAGGTGGAGGTAACAGAGCCGCGCAGTACCAGCACTTCAGCAGCGGCGGCCTGCACATCGGCCAAGGTGACCTTTTCGATGCGCTCATTCCAGCCCGTCACATCCTCCAGCGTGCCACCTATGGCAAGGGTTTGGCCGAAGATGCGGGCCAGTTGGGAAGAACTGTCGAGCGCATAGGTCGTTTGCGCGATGAGGAGATTTTTGGCGAGGGTAAGTTCTGCCTGCGTCACGCCCTTTTCCACCAGTTCGGCCAGTGCCTTGTCGAGGGCGGCCTCTAGCGGTGCGATTTCTTGGCCCGGCGGGGGCACGGCATAGACGCCGAAACTGCCCGTATCCAGCGCGTCGCCGCTGTACCAGGCCCCGGCTTCGGTGGCGATTTTCTGGTCGATGACGAGGCTGCGGTAAAGCCGTGAGGTGCTGCCGCCGCCCAGCACTTGCGCCAGCAAATCCAAGGCTTCTGCCGTGGGCTTGCCTTTGGCCATGCGATAGCTCGGCGCGATATAGGTGCGTTGCAAAGTCGCCACGGAAACGCGCGGATCACTCATCGAAACGCGCCGGGCTGCCAAGGGTGCAGGCTCTGGGGTTCGCACGCGCGGGGGCGGGTTGGCGGTGTTGGCCAGGACACCGTAATATTTTTCAGCGAGCGGGCGCACTTCGTCGGCTGTCACATCACCCGCCACGATCAGAATGGCGTTCTGCGGGGTGTAATGAGTGCGGTAGAAATCCAGCGCATTCTGGCGTGTTAGCTTTTCCACTTCCGACATCCAGCCGATAATGGGCTTGCCGTAAGGATGGGCGGTGTAGAGGGCGGCGTTGATTTGCTCGGCCATCAGGCTTGCCGGATCATTTTCAATGCGAGAGCGGCGTTCTTCACCGATGACATCGCGTTCGGGCAGCACATCCGCATCGGTGAGTTTGAGGTTCTGCATCCGGTCGGCTTCCATTTCCATAGCCAGCGCCAGACGGTCCTTGGCGATGGATTGGAAATAGGCGGTGTAATCCTGCGCGGTGAACGCATTGTCCTCGCCGCCGTTTTTCTTGATGATTTTGGAGAATTCGCCGGGGGGGATTTTCCGCGTGCCCTTGAACATCAGATGCTCAAGAAAATGCGCGATGCCCGCTTGTCCCTTGGGCTCATCGGCTGCACCCACGCGATACCAGACCATTTGGGTAACAACAGGGGCGCGATGGTCTGGGATGACAACCACCTGCATGCCATTGGCTAGCGTGAAAGTCTCGGCCTGCACATCCAAGGCCTCGGCACGGGGGGCCAGAAGCACAAAAACCAGCATCAAGGCGGCAGACAGCGCGGATCGGATCACAAATCATCTCCCTAAGGTCACGGTGGCGGCATAGTGGGCAGGCAGGTGACACCTGTCCAATTAAGTTTCCGTCAGGAAGATGGGGAAAGCGTGGCGGTTATTTCAACCACTCACCGATATTCCAAATTGTGCCATAATTGGGATTGGCGGCCTTCTTTTCGGCCTTCACGGCGGCGGCCAATTCGGCCTGCAATTCGTCAAAGGTTTTCGGCGTGCCGTCGGCTTTCAGCTTGTTGACGCCATAGCGGGCATAAAGCTGATCCTGCTGCTGGTCGAAAGTCATGTTCGTGCCTGGAACAATCGGCGAGTTGCTTTGCGGGGCAGCGGCGGTGGCGGGCGGGGTGGCGGCAGGGTTGGTTGCAACCGGTGCCGCAGGATCGCCAGTGGCGATGTTCATGTCGGCATCAGCCGGGGCGGGCAGGTTCAGGTCTGGCGGCATGGTTAGCTGGCGGTTCACTTGCACCGCACCTTCATCGGGCGAAGTTTTGCCCGCGCCAATCGTGTCGAGGAACTTCGTTTCCGTGCAGGCGGAAAGAACGAGCGGAAGTGCCACAATCGCCAAAAACTTTGCAGAAACTCGCATTCCGGAAAACCCCTTGAGATGATGCGCGCCTAGGAGGCGCGGCCTTCGCGGTAGGAGTCATACAGCAGCAACCCCACCCCGGCAACGATGGCCATGTCGGCGATGTTGAAAACATACCAGCTATAGCCATATGCGTGCAGCAGGAAGAAGTCCGCAACCGCACCATGCACCACCCGATCGAGGGCATTGCCCAAGGCACCCCCGATCACCAGCCCCAAAGCGGCGGCGGCCAGGGGCCGGTTCGTTCGGGCAAGCCACAGCCAGAGAATGGCCGTGATGATAAGGCTCACGACGACAAGAATGATCTGCCCTTCATCCGAATGTTGGGCGAACCAGCCGTAACTCACACCCCGGTTCCACGCCAGAACGAGGTCGAAAAATGGCGTGATCGTCACAAGCCCCTTGGTGGCAATGTCGAAGGGGCCGAGCATCCACCATTTGAACAGTTGGTCGAGCCCAAAAGTGAGGCTGGCGAGTGCCAGGCCCAGAATTGTCAACGGCCCGTTGAGCGGATTGGTTTTCACTGGCGGGCGCGCCATTCACGCACGGCTTGCGCGTCGCGCGCGGTGATGCCGGGGAATTCGGGATCAGCACCCACATCCTTGGTGATTTTCCACGAACGCTGGCACTTTTCACCTTCCGCCAGCGGCACGGTGACGGCAACGCCTGTCACATCGTTCAGGCGGAAAGCATCGGCCGGGCCTTCGCTGGTTTTGAGGGTGGCTGCGCTGGTGATGGCGATTTCGGCCAAGTCCACGCCGTGCAAAGCGGTGAGTAAATCAGCGTTGGTGATGAACACTTCCGGTGCTGCTTCCAGCGAAGAACCGATGCGCTTTTTCTCTTGGCGTTCGATTTCGAGCGCACCCGTGATGACGCGGCGGACATCGCGGATTTTCTCCCATTTGTCAGCCAGTGCATCATCACGCCATGCAACCGGCGCATCCGCAAACTGGCGCAGATGCACGGATGCATTTTCACCGGGGAAGCGCGAGAGCCAGACTTCTTCAGCCGTGAAGCACAGCATGGGTGCAAGCCAAGTGGTGAGGCAGTGGAACAGATGGTCCAGCACCGTGCGGCAAGCGCGCCGGCGGGTGGCACTGGTGGGATCGCAATAGAGCGCGTCTTTGCGGATATCGAGGTAGAAGGCGGACAGGTCCGTATTCATGAAGTTCAAAAGGGCGGCAACGCCTTTGCGGAAATCATATTCCTCGAAGGATTTGACGACCGTTTTGTGCAAGGCTTCAAGCCTATGCAGCATGTAGCGTTCCAGTTCCGGCATTTCGGATAAGGGAATGCGCTCGGCATCGGTAAAGCCATCCAAAGCCCCAAGCAGATAGCGCAGGGTATTACGCAATTTGCGGTAGGTTTCGATGTTGGATTTCAGGATTTCCGGGCCGATGCGCTGGTCATCGGCATAATCGGTGGTAACGACCCACAGGCGCAGAATATCAGCACCGGATTGCTTGATCACATCCTGCGGCACTGTTGTGTTGCCCAAGGATTTGGACATTTTGCGGCCCTGCTCGTCCATGGTGAAGCCATGGGTGACGAGTGCCTTATAGGGCGCGCGGCCACGGGTGCCGCAGCTTTCCAACAGGCTTGAATGGAACCAACCGCGATGCTGGTCGGAGCCTTCGAGATAAACGTCAGCAGGCCAATGCAAATCGGGGCGTTGTTCGAGGACGAAGGAATGGGTGGAGCCGGAGTCGAACCAGACATCGAGAATGTCGGTCACTTTTTCCCAAGCGTTGGCGTCCTCCACCAGACCTGAGAGGAAGCGTTCGCGTGAGCCTTCGGCAAACCAAGCATCCGCCCCTTCGGCGGTGAAGGCATCCGCGATGCGCTTTTCCAATTCGTCGGATTTGGCAAATTTAGCACCGGGGATGATCTCGCCCGTTTCCTTGTGCACGAACACGGTGATCGGCACACCCCAAGCGCGCTGGCGCGAGATGACCCAATCAGGCCGCTGTTCGATCATGCCACGCAAGCGATTCTTGCCCTGCGGCGGATAGAAGGCGGTTTGCTCAATGGCGTTGAGGGCGACTTCACGAAGCCCGCCCGCTTTGCCATCGCCCATCGAGATGAACCATTGCGGCGTGTTGCGGAAAATGATCGGCTTTTTGGAGCGCCAGGAATGTGGATATTGATGCTTCAGGCGGCCGCGGGAAAGCAGCTTTCCGGCTTCAGCAAGTGCCTTGATGACAGCCTCATTGGCATCCCCCTTCTCGCCCTTGTCGGTGATGACCTGACGGCCTTCGAAACCGGGCGCATCCTTGGTGAGATAACCACCTGCATCCACGGTGAAGGGAATGGGGCCTGCGACTTTTTCCATCCAGATGTTGAAGTCATCCGCACCATGGCCGGGGGCGGTGTGGACAAAGCCCGTGCCTGCGTCATCGGTAACGTGATCGCCGTCAAGCAGCGGCACATCGAAGGTGTAGCCCATATCGGCGAGCGGGTGAGCGCAGGCGAGATTGGCGGGGTTTACATCGCTGCGGCGTTCAAAAGTTTCCACGCGCGCGGCTTTCATTACGGCTTCGGCGAGATTGTCGGCCACGATCAGCTTGTCGCCTGCCTTCGTCCAATTATCGGCCGGGGCGGCGGTGACTTCGTAAAGGCCATAGGCGATTTTATTGGAAAAGCTGATCGCGCGGTTGCCGGGGATTGTCCAAGGCGTTGTCGTCCAGATGACGACATGGGCATCCGAACCACGCACCGGGAACTTCACATAAATCGTGTCGCTCTGATAATCCTGATATTCGATCTCGGCTTCCGCCAGCGCGGTCTTTTCCACCACGGACCACATCACGGGCTTGGACCCGCGATAGAGCTGGCCGGAGCGGGCGAATTTGATGAGTTCGCGGGCGATTTGGGCTTCTGCGGGGAAGGCCATTGTGGTGTAGGGGTTTTCCCAATCACCGATGACACCCAGACGCTTGAATTCTTCGCGCTGCACGCCGATCCATTTTTGTGCGAATTCGCGGCATTGCAGGCGGAATTCATTGACCGGCACGGCGTCTTTGTTTTTGCCTTTGGCGCGATATTCTTCCTCGATCTTCCATTCGATCGGAAGCCCGTGGCAATCCCAGCCGGGCACGTAATTGGAATCATAGCCCATCATCTGGCGCGAGCGCGCGATCACATCTTTCAGGATCTTGTTGAGCGCGTGGCCGATATGGATGTTGCCATTTGCATAGGGCGGGCCGTCATGCAGCACGAATTTGGTGCGGCCCTTGGCATCTTCGCGCAGGCGCTTGTAGAGGCCCATTTTTTCCCAGCGGGCCAGCAATTCTGGCTCTTTTTGCGGCAATCCGGCGCGCATAGGGAAATCGGTCTGCGGTAGGAACAGCGTATCGCGGTAATCGGGCAAGTCGGTCATGGAGCAAAAGGCCTGTCAAAACAAATGGTTTGGGGTGGTTCTACCAGCCCGACCCGGAGCCGTCCACTTTGGCAATTTGATCCGGCTTTACGGTTACTTAAGTGCTTAGAACGGATGGTCTACGGGGCGATTACGCATTAGAAGTGGCTAACCACTAAGGAGTTGTAAACCATGAGCTTTTACCTTGATCCGGCCTATGGTCGCATGCATTGGCAGCTGCATAGCCCTTTTGATGGTTCCGCCGCCAAGACCTTCGCCAACCTGTTGTCAGAAGCGCGCAGGCAAGAGCCAGCCTATACGCGGGTAGACCCGTTCAGCAGTTCAACGCCCATCGTGCCCCAGCCGATTTACACGGTGACGGGCGGTATGCAGGCGAGCGTTTAACCCGTCCACTTTTCCCGCATAGTCACCAGTTCTTCGGCGGCTGTGGGGTGAACGGCCATTGTCGCGTCGAAATCGGCCTTGGTGGCCTTCATTTTCACGGCAATGCCCAGAAGCTGGGCCATTTCGCCAGCATCAGGCCCCATAATATGGCAACCGAGCACGCGGTCGGTTTCAGCATCCACGACCAGTTTCATCAACATGCGCTCATCACGGCCTGAAAGGGTGTGGCGCATGGGTTTGAAGCTGGTTTTGTAGATGTCCACCTTGCCAAATTGCGCGCGGGCCTGTTCTTCGGTGAGGCCCACGGTGCCGATTTCCGGCTGTGAGAATACAGCCGTTGCGACATCCGAATGATCTACCTGCACTGACTTGCCGCCGAATTGCGTATCGGCAAAGGCATGCCCCTCGCGGATGGCAACGGGGGTGAGGTTGAGCCGGTTGGTAACATCGCCGACGGCAAAAATATTGGCGATGTTGGTGCGCGAGAAAGCATCGACCTTGATGGTGCCGTTCGCATCCACCTCAACACCCACCTGCTCCAGCCCCAGCCCCTTGGTGTGGGGAATGCGGCCTGTCGCAAACATCACATGGCCGGCGCCGAAGGTGGCACCATCTGTTAGGGTGAGGCGCACGCCATCGCCGCTTTTTTCAATGGTTTGAATGTCGGCGCGGGTGCGGATTTCAACGCCCTTCTTCTTCATTTCCGCGGTGAGCTGGGCGCGCAAATCCTGATCAAAGCCGCGTAAAATTTGGTCGCCGCGATAAATGAGGATCGTTTCGACGCCTAAATTGGAGAAGATGCCCGCAAATTCCACCGCGATATAACCACCGCCCACAATGGCAATGCGGCGGGGAAGCTGTTCCAGATGGAAGGCTTGGTTGGAAGTGATCGCCAGCTCATGCCCTGGCACATTTTGCGGCACAAAGGGGGTGGCACCGGTGGCGATCAGAATGGTTTTGGCGGTGACGGTGCGGCCATCCGAAAGGGCAAGCGTGTGCGCGTCTTTCAAGGTGGCGCGGGCTTGGATGAGTTCAGCACCTGACGCTTCGAGATTGCGGATATAGGCCTTGTTGAGCCGGTCGATCTCTTTGTCTTTGTTTTCGATGAGCGTTGCCCAATCGAAATCAACGCCCTGCACGGTCCAGCCATAGCCCAGCGCATCTTCAAAATGCTCGGCATATTGGCTGGCATAGACGAACAGCTTTTTGGGCACGCAGCCACGGATGACGCAGGTGCCGCCCACGCGGTATTCCTCGGCAATGGCAACTTTCGCGCCATGCTTGGCCGAAATACGTGCCGCCCGAACACCGCCGGAACCGGCACCAATGACGAAGAGATCATAGTCGAAATTCATTTGACTGCCTTACAATGTCTTCAGCTTGCCTTCGGAGCGCATCTCGTTGATGACTTCCTCCATGGCCTCACGGCCTGCCTGTTCGCCCCAGACACGACCGATCTCTGCGCCTTTCTGCATCATTGTTGGCTGGAAATCGAGCAAATGCTGGCCCAACGGGCTTTTTACGAAAGCCGTGGCCTCACGCAATTCATCGGCAGTGAATTCTGCCGCCATGATCTTGGCGAAAGCTTCGACCATCACGGGCGCACGGGCGATAAATTTGTTTTCAAAGCGTGTCATGAATTCATTGCGTATTTCAGCCGAAAGGCTCGGCTCTTTAGTTAGGAGCTGTTCCATAATCGGGCGCATGATCAAGACGCTGCTGGTGGCCAGAAGCTCGCTCACACGCGAAGCATTCACATATTCCTGCGCGAGGGCCAGCCGTTCATCGGCATGGGCTTGCGGCGCAAGCACGAGGAAAAGGCAGAGCGATAGGGCACGGATTTTCATGACAGCCTCTCATTGATTCAAGCCTGAGCCTGTATCATAGATTGCCGAAATGACTTGTCACACCTCTTGACTTTATTCCCATATTGGCATAGGAGAATATTCATCCATCCGAGGGGGAGGCGGTTCGCGACCAGCCAACTGACCGGATGGTGGGGCCAAAACCCCGGCGAATGCGCCTGACGTGCCTGACCCCTAAGAGCCGACACCGCCCAAGGCGCTTCGCTCTCCCCCATTTTTCCAAAACCGGACCCGCCGGATGATGGCGCTCGCGCCTTTTCTGGTTGTTGTCATTTCCGCGCACGCGGGAATGAAAAGAACAATTAAGCCTTGACGATAACCACGCCATCCGGCGCGCCCAGGATTGCCAAGTCTGCCAAGCCGATGAATAGGCCGTGATCGACCACGCCGGGGGTTGCTTCCAGCGCGAGGGCTAGTTTCTTGGCATCGGGGATCATGCCAAACGCGCCGTCGATGATGTAATTGCCGTTATCGGTCACAAACTGCGCGCCGTTTTTCATGCGGAAGGAGAGCTGGCCTTTTGCCCCTGCCCCGGCTGCCGCCTTTTCGATTTTCCGCATGGTGGCTTTCGCGCCGAAGGTAACGACTTCAATCGGTAGTGGGAACGCGCCGAGGCGGGCGACTTTCTTGGAGCCATCGGCAATCACGATCATGCGGGCGGAGGAAGCCGCCACCATTTTTTCCCGCAACAGCGCGCCACCGCCGCCTTTGATCAAGGTGAGATCGGCGTCGAGTTCGTCGGCACCATCCACCGTCAAATCCAGTTCCGGCGTTTCATCCAGCGTGGTGAGCGGAATGTTGAGGCTGGCCGCCTGTGTGCGCGTGGCTTCGGAGGTGGGAACGCACAAAAGCTTCCAGCCGCCTGCCACTTTGGCACCAATGAAATCCACAAAATGCTTGGCGGTGGAGCCGGTGCCGAGGCCCAGCTTCATGCCATCGCGCACATGATCCATCGCGGCTGCGGCTGCGGCTTTCTTTTGGTCGTCAGCGGAAAGGGTCATTTTCCGAGGCCACCCATGAGCATGTATTTCATCTCAACATATTCTTCCATGCCGTGGCTGGACCCTTCACGCCCGATGCCGGATTCCTTGACGCCACCGAAGGGGGCTTCAGCGGTGGAGATGATGCCTTCATTGATGCCGACAATGCCATATTCCAAGGCTTCGCCCACGCGCCAGATGCGGCCAATGTCGCGGGTGTAGAAATAGCAGGCCAGACCAAACTCCGTATCATTGGCCATCTGGATCGCTTCTTCTTCCGTCTTGAAGCGGAATAGCGGGGCCACGGGGCCGAAGGTTTCTTCGCGTTGGATGAGCATGTCTTTGGTGACATCGCGCAGCAGGGTTGGCTCATAGAAATTACCGCCGAGCGCATGGGGCTTGCCGCCGATGAGGACTTTGGCACCCTTGGCGAGTGCATCGGCCACATGTTCTTTCACTTTCGCCACGGCGGCTTGGTTGATGAGCGGGCCGGTGGTCACACCATCTTGCGTGCCGTCACCCACGTTCAATTTCGCCACAGCGGCCGCGAGCTTCTCAGCAAAAGCATCATAGACGCCATCCTGCACGAGCAGGCGGTTGGCGCAGACACAGGTTTGGCCTGCATTGCGATATTTGGAAGCCATGGCACCGGCAACAGCAGCATCCAGATCTGCGTCATCGAACACGATGAAGGGCGCGTTGCCGCCCAGTTCGAGGCCCACTTTTTTCACGGTGGAAGCGCATTGCTGCATGAGCAATTTGCCGATTTCGGTGGAGCCGGTGAAGGAAAGCGCACGCACGACCGGGTTGCTGGTCAACTCGCCGCCGATTTCACGCGCGGGGCCGGTGATGACAGAGAATACGCCTGCCGGGATTCCGGCACGCTCGGCCAGTTCAGCCAGAGCGAGCGCCGAATAGGGTGTTTCAGCGGCAGGCTTGCACACGAAGGCGCAGCCGGCGGCCAAGGCGGGGCCAGCCTTGCGGGTGATCATGGCATTGGGGAAGTTCCACGGTGTGATCGCGGCCACAACACCCACGGGCTGCTTGATGACCACGATGCGGGCATTGGGCCAGGGAGAGGGAATCGTCTCGCCATAAACGCGGCGGGCTTCTTCGGCGAAGAACTCCACAAAGCTTGCGCCATAGGCCACTTCGCCGCGCGACTCGGTGAGCGGCTTGCCCTGCTCGGCTGTCATGATGCGGGCCAGGTCTTCCTGGTTCGCCATCATCAGCTCGTACCATTTACGCAAAATCTGGCCGCGCTGCTTGGCGGGGGTGGCGGCCCATTTCTTCTGGGCTTCCTCGGCGGCCTTGATGGCTTCTGCCGTTTCCTTTTTGCCCAGTGCCGGGATGGTGCCGATGACCGCACCTGAAGCGGGATTTGTGACATCGATGGTCTTGTCGCTCGTCACCCATTTGCCCGCGAAATAGCAGGCTTGCTTCAGCAGGGACTTGTCTTTGAGCTGATCGGTGAGGTTCTGATGCTTGGGCGCGTCCATGATTTGGGCTCCATGGGTTGAAATATGGCGCAGTCCTTAGCACAGTGCGCGCGCGATAACCAACGGGGGGCTGGCCGAATGCTGCAAGCGGTGATTTTTGATCTGGACGGGACGCTGGTGGATACCGCACCCGACCTGACGCATGCCACCAATCATGTGCTGGAAAGCGAGGGCATGGAGCCGATCACCGCCGCCGCCGTGCGTTCCATGGTGGGGCTTGGCGGGCGCATGCTGCTCAAGCGCGGCTTTGCTTGGCATGGGGTGGAATTGGACCCGGAGCGGCTGGAGCGGCTTTATGCGCGGTTCATTGAATATTATTCGGCCAATATCTGCGTTTCCAGCGTGGCCTTCCCCGGTGCCGTGGCGCTGTTGGAACGCTGTGCGGCGGCAGGGCTGAAGGTGGGCATCTGCACCAACAAGCCGGAGGCGCTTTCGGTGCAGCTGATGGCCGCATTGGGGCTTTCGGCGCATTTCGGCGCGATTGTGGGCGCCGATACGACCTCCAGCCCCAAGCCCAACCCTGCACCCTATTTCGAGACGCTACGTCAACTTGGTGTTTCCGGGCCTTCGCTAATGGTGGGAGACAGCGAAACCGACATTCTGACCGCGCGCGCGGCTGGCGTGCCGGTTGTGGGGGTGAGCTTCGGCTATACCCCCCGCCCGGTTCAGGAATTTGGGCCGGACCATGTGATCGGGCATTTTGATGAGCTATGGCCGATCCTCAAGAACCAGCTTCACATTTGATAATAGCAGTACCATTTGCCGAATTTATAGCGAACTTGGACCGAGCGACCGAAGCCATGTTTCTTCTTGCACCATTCCATGACTTTGGGCCGCTGTTCTTCGATCTGGGCAGCGGTGAGTTCCTTGGGCTTGGGCTGTTTTTGGGCGTTGGCTGAGGCCGAATCCATGACCGCAAAGCCGACACAGGCAATGGCGGCGATTAGCATCAAAATACGCTGCATGGCGAAATCTCCCCGGATGGTTAATTGCACCTATGGGTTTAAGTTAAAATTTAATTCAACTCAACCCTGCATTTAGCCAGCTTGACTTGCCCCGGTAGCGGCCCCTATAAGCCCGTCACCCTGAACAAGGGGAGCGTAGCTCAGCGGTAGAGCACACCGTTCACATCGGTGGGGTCACAGGTTCAATCCCTGTCGCTCCCACCATCTCCGGCACGGCTGGGATGGTGGGTTTTAGAGGTTTTTGGCCTCGAATGTGTCGCATAAATTTGCATTTCCCGTGTCATAGCCTTTGCTGAACCAGGATACGCGCTGGGCGGATGAGCCGTGGGTGAAGCTGTCTGGCACGGCATAGCCGCGGGCGGATTTCTGCAATTTGTCATCGCCGATCTGGGATGCGGCGTTGAGGCCTTCCTCGATGTCGCCGGGTTCCAGAATCTGACGCGAGGAATCGGCCAGCTTTGCCCAGACGCCGGCATAGCAATCAGCCTGCAATTCCATGCGTACCGACAGAAGATTCGCTTCGGTTTCCGATGCGTTGCGGCGGGCGGCTTGCACCTTTTGGGCAAGGCCCAGCTCGTTCTGAATATGGTGGCCGACCTCATGGGCGATCACATAGGCCTGCGCGAAATCACCCGGCGCGCCGAGGCGGTTTTTCATTTCCTCAAAAAAGCTCAGATCAATATAAATGCGGCTGTCGCCGGGGCAGTAAAACGGGCCCATCGCGGCTTGGCCTGTGCCGCAAGCCGATTCCACGGCATCGGTGAAAAGCACCAAGCGGGGGGCTTCATATTTAAGGCCGGATTTGGCGAATTCGGCTTGCCAGACGCGGTTGGTGGAACCCAATACGCGCGCGACAAAATCACGGCCTGCGGCGTCGGCAGCGGATGGCTGTTGGCGTTGCTGCGGCGGGGCCGGGCTTTCCACCAAGCCTCCATTATTCAGCAACTCCAACGGGTTGACACCCAGAAGCCAGGAAACGACCAGCAGGGCTGCAAGCCCGGTGAAACTTATGCCCCCGCGCCTGCCACGCATGGGAATGCGAAGCCTGCCCCCGCCGAAGCGGCGCGCGCCGCGGCGGTCTTCAATGTCACCAGATGGGGTTTCTCGGTCGAGGCGCATGGGGCAATCCTTTGGAATAGAAACATGCATGGTGTTGCAGGCGACAGAGAATCTCAAGCGGGTCGGTTGCCGCATAATGAAGGGCAAGCTAAACACTGAGCCCATGACAAACCGTCTTCTCATCGCTCTGGCGCAGGCCAACCCCATGGTTGGCGCGGTTGCGGCCAATCTGGTGCGTGCGCGTGAATGGCGCGCGCAGGCAGCGGGTGCTGATCTGATTGTGTTTCCCGAGCTTTTTCTGTGCGGTTATCCGCCGGAAGACCTGGTTTTGAAGCCCGCCTTGGTGGCGGCCTGTCGGCAAGCCCTCGAATCATTGGCGGCGGACACGGCCAACGGCCCCGGCGTGCTGATCGGCTTGCCGTGGGCGGAAGGTGACAAGCTTTACAATGCGGTGGCCCTGCTCGATGGCGGGCGCATTGAAACGGTGCGCTTCAAGCATGATTTGCCCAATTATGGCGTGTTTGATGAAAAGCGGGTGTTTGATGCAGGCCCCATGCCGGGACCCATCAATTTTCGGGGGGTAAGGCTGGGGGTGCCCATTTGCGAGGACATCTGGTCGCCGGATGCTTGCGAGTGCCTTTCGGAAACGGGAGCGGAAATTCTCATCGTTCCCAATGGCTCTCCTTTCGAGGTGAACAAGGATGATGTGCGCCTGAACATGGTGGTGGCGCGGGTGACGGAAACTGGGTTGCCGATGGTTTATCTGAACCAGATCGGGGGCCAGGATGAACTGGTGTTTGATGGTGCCTCTTTCGCGCTGAATGCGGACCGCTCACTGGCGTTGCAAATGCCTGCCTTCGTGGAAGGCCTGGCACTAACGGAATGGACGCGGGCTGCTGATGGCTGGCGCATGGCATCGGGTGAAACTGTGGCGCTGCCGGAAGGGCCGTCCTCCATTTGGGCCGCGTGTGTGTTGGGCTTGCGCGATTATGTGGAGAAGAACCGCTTTGCCAGCGTGGTGCTGGGGCTTTCTGGCGGCATTGACTCGGCTGTAGTGGCGGCCATGGCGGTGGACGCTTTGGGGGCAAAGCGGGTTCATTGCGTGATGCTGCCTTATCATTACACATCCGGCGAAAGCTTGGCGGATGCCAAAGCCTGCGCTGAACACTTAGGCGTGCGGTATGATGTGGTGCCGATTGCGGAGGCGGTGGAGGCATTGCAAGGATCGCTTGCTGATCTGTTTGCCGGACGGCCTGCGGATGTGACGGAAGAAAATCTGCAATCGCGCGTGCGCGGCACGCTGCTGATGGCGCTTTCCAACAAATTTGGTTCCATGGTTTTGACCACGGGCAACAAATCCGAAATGTCGGTGGGATATGCGACCCTTTATGGCGACATGAATGGTGGGTTCAACCCGATCAAGGATGTTTACAAATGCCAGGTTTACGCGCTGGCGAAATGGCGTAACACGGTTTCTGAAGTGATCCCGCAGCGCATCATCACGCGCGCGCCTTCGGCTGAATTGCGGCCAGATCAGACGGATCAGGATTCTCTGCCGCCTTATGAAGTGCTGGATGACATTCTCGAATGTCTTGTCGAGCATGAAATGCCCTTGCCGCTCATTGTGGCGCGCGGGCATGAGGTGGCGGTGGTGGAGCGCGTGGCGCGGCTGCTTTCGCTGGCCGAATATAAACGGCGGCAAGCAGCGCCGGGGGTTAAGATTACGCGGCGCAATTTCGGGCGGGATCGGCGCTATCCTATCACCAACGGTTTCCGGGAAAGTGCATCATGAGTGTTTGTGTTCGTTTCGCGCCTTCGCCCACGGGGCTTATCCATATCGGCAATGCGCGCACGTTGATGCTCAATTGGCTGCTGCGCGTGAAGCATGGCGGCCAGTTCATATTGCGGTTTGATGATACGGATGCCGCGCGCAGCAAGGCCGAATATAAGGAAGCGATTTCGGCAGATTTGGCATGGTTGGGGGTGGTGCCGGATGTGGTGGAGCACCAGTCGCATCGGTTTGATATTTATGCCGCAGCCGCCGAGAAGCTCAAAGCATCCGGGCGCTTGTATGCTTGCTATGAGACGGCCGAAGAACTGGATCGCCGCCGCAAGCGCCAGATGGCGCGGGGGTTGCCGCCGGTTTATGACCGCGCATCTTTGACGCTTTCAGAAAGCGACAAGGCGGGCCGCGTGCCGCATTGGCGGTTCTTGCTGAGCCAGAAGCCCGTGGTGTGGAATGACCTCATTCGCGGACGGCAAGAAATTGACACCTCGTCGCTGTCAGACCCCGTGCTGATCCGCGAGGATGGTACTTGGCTTTATACGCTGCCCTCGGTTGTCGATGATAT
The DNA here is from genome assembly GCA_903951595.1 of uncultured Hyphomicrobiales bacterium. Classification (GTDB taxonomy): domain Bacteria; phylum Pseudomonadota; class Alphaproteobacteria; order Rhizobiales; family Aestuariivirgaceae; genus CABJBCQ01. The sequence continues at coordinate 15,876 of CAJBCQ010000174.1, forward strand.
TGAGTTGGGCGTGAGCCATGTGATCCGGGGTGAGGATCATGTGACGAATACGGCTGTGCAGATTGAGATTTTTGAGGCTTTGGCGGGAAGCTCACCGCTATTCGCGCATCACAGTTTAGTGACGGGAGCGGATGGGCAGGGCTTGTCGAAAAGGCTCGGTTCGCTGTCGCTTCAGTCCATGCGCGAGAGTGGGTTGGAGCCGATGGCGGTGGCGTGTTTCACCGCGTTGATGGGAAGCCCGGAAGGCATTCATGCCGAGCGCAGCATGGAGGCTTTGGCGCAGGTTTATGATCTGGAGAAGCTTTCACGCGCGCCTGCCCGCTTCGATGAGAAAGACCTCGACAATCTGAATGCGCGCTTGCTGCACCAGATGGAGTGGGAAGAAATAGCGGGGCGTTTGGCGGCGGCGGGTGTGACAGGTGGTGAACCCTTCTGGCTCGCCGTGCGCGGCAATCTGGAGCGGTTTGCCGATGTGAAAATTTGGGATGCGGTGGTGAATGGCGACATCACGCCCGTCATTGAGGATGCGGAATTTGCAAAAACCGCTGCGGCATTGCTGCCCCCTGCCCCTTGGGATTCAACCACATGGAGCGTGTGGACCAGCGCCATCAAGCAGGCCACGGGTGCGAAGGGCAAGGCGTTGTTCATGCCGCTGAGATTGGCGCTGACGGGCTTGGATCATGGCCCGGAGCTTGCGAATTTGCTGCCGCTCATCGGGCGGGAGAAGGTGTTGAGGCGTTTAAGTTAAGCTGGGTTCCCGCTTTCAAAAACTCATCCGTCACCCTCGGGTCAAGCCCGAGGGTCCTTTGCAATTGAACCCATCAACTCGCGCTGATTTCAGAAAGAAAGCGAAGTGGAAAAGGATCCTCGGGTCAAGCCCGAGGATGACGATGGATAGGCTTACGGCGCTGTCGGGATCACGCGGCCATCGGGAACCGCAAAGCCTTTCACCACGGCGGGGCGTTCGCTCACTTGGCGATACCATTTCAGCACATTCGGGAACATTTTGAGATCCGCTTCATGTGCTTCGAAACAGGCTGCCCATGGAAAGATCGCCATGTCTGCGATGGAATATTCGCCTGCCACAAAGCCCGTATGTGCAAGCTGCTTGTCGAGCACACCATATAGGCGCGGCACTTCGGTTTTGAACCAGGCTTCGGCGAATTCAGATTTGCCCTTGTTGTAATGCAAGAAGTAATGCGCGCGGCCGAGCATGGGGCCGAAGCCGGCCATTTGCCACATCAGCCATTCATTCACCCGCCAGCGCGCCTCGCCTTCGCGTGGCAGGAATTTGCCAGTTTTCTCACCCAGATAATTGAGGATGGTGCCGGATTCAAAAAGGCTGAGACCATTGGAGCGATCCACGATGGCCGGAATTTTGTTGTTCGGGGAAATTTTGAGAAAATCGCTTGCGAATTGCTCGTTCTTGGTGATGTCCACCGTGTGTGTTTCGTAAGGCAGGCCCATCTCCTCCAGCGCGATGGAAACCTTGCGGCCATTGGGTGTGCCGAATGTGTATAGGTCAATCATGTTAGCCCCTGTTCCAGATCGGTGATGCGTTTGTAATCATTGGCTGTGGTGAGCGAGAAATTTTTCAACAACAAAGCTGCACGGGCCGAGGCCAGAGCGGGATCTGCGAAAGCGGCCTGAATGGCGTGGCGCATTTGTGGCGCGCGGGGCGCGTTGGCAAGGCTTGTCACGAAAGGAAGGCCGGGGACGGCGGGCGAGCGGGTCAGTTCGGTCAAGCCTTCCAGTAAATGCGGGCGGTGAAGGCGGGCAAGCGCCACGCAAACCGCGTCAATGGCGCAGATATCTGCCTTACCCTTTTGCAGTGCTTCAAGCGAAGCCAGATGACCGCCGGAAATAAGGGTTTGTGCAAAGCCCTGCTTGCAGGCGAGCTTCAAGGCGAGCATGCCGCTCATGGAGTCATCATCATTGATGATGGCAATTTGCGGCGCATCATTGCGCGCGAAAATGAAGCTGCAATAGGTGAAGCCTTGGCAGCCTTCCGCCTCATAATGCGGGGTGCCGAGAAGGGTGAGTTTGCCGGCAAATTCATGCGTGAAGGGATAGCCGCAGGTTTGGGCAAACAGCAATGCCGGATCACGCCAAGGGGCTTTGTGGTCGATGGGGCGGGAAAGGGCCACCGCCTCACCCAGATGGTGTGAAAGGCCGTGCCAGAAGGCATCCGTGGCATCCCGGATTTCCGGCCAGTCATACATTTGCAAAGTGGCGATCATGTGCAGTTTCCGGCGAGTGATTTTAGATAATCAGCTGTTTGATGCGGCTGAATGATGGCTTGGCGGATCAAATCCTCAAAATGGCTGGTGAGGGCGCGGATGTGATCGCTAGAGGTGAAAACCAGATACATGGAACCAGCATAAACCGCCACCCGCTTTTGGCCGAATACGGTGTAGGGCACGGAAAAGCGTTCGCGTTCATCAAACAGGAACCAGCGATAGGCGGGGTATCTTTCGCGCACGAAGGCGGCGGCGTGTTCGAGTTGGCGGCGGCGCAGTTTGACCGGAAGCCCGTGCCAAATACCCTCGCCCTTGGCGAAAAGTTCAAGCCTTTGCCGCGATGAACAGACTTCGATTTCGCTGCCCGTTTCGGCATGTGCGATGCGGCTTTCGGCATTTTCGGTCCAGCTTTGCGCCATGGCGGTTGTCATGGCGCGGGTTTCCCAAGCGATGATGGCAGAGGTCTTGATCTGGTCTGGCAAGGTGGCGGGCACATAGCGGACTTTGAAGCCTTGGGCTTCGGCGTGCCAGCTTTTCAGCCGCTCATCCCAAGGGCTTGCGGCATCCGGCTCGATGGCGGCTGGCGAGACGAATTCGGCCGTGAGGCTGCCTTCGTCGGTTAGCCCTAAGAGCCAATCGAGCGAGACATTGTGGGGGCGAGCCAGCGCCACGATGGTTTCAGCACGCGGCAGGCGCACGGCGTCTTCGGCCAAAAGCTGGGTCAGGGTGGACCGATCGAGCCCCGATTTGCGCGCGAAAGCCGCACGGCTGATTCCTGCGCGGGCGATCATTTCGCCGAGGCGTTTTTGGAAAGTTTCAACGGTGGCGCGCTTGCCCATATTCAGCGATCCCCGCAAATGGTGACGATAGTCAACAATCGCCGTGTTTGGTGCCCATTGTCAACGGATGGCATGCGTTTGCCCTCTGGCGGCTCTGTTCAAGGCGATTTAGCCTATCTGGCGTTACCTTGGAATTGAGCCGGGGTGACCTGTGGAGAGGGAGTGGCACTCAATGACGGCGGCAGTGTTTGACAGCGCGAAAGGCAAGACGCGGGCGGTGGAGTGGCCCACTTTGGCGCTGATTTTCGCCATGTGGGTGGCGTTCGGCTTGCTCACCTTCTTTCATGCCGCCATTCCGATCTGGCTACTTATTCCGGCAGGTGCAATGCTCGTCACGCTGCATGGCTCGTTGCAGCATGAAGCTTTGCATGGGCACCCCACGCGCAACGGATTGGTGAATGAGGCACTGGTGTTTGTGCCACTGTCGCTGTGGTTTCCCTATCGGCGTTACAAGCAATTGCATCTGACGCATCACCGCAATGATCACCTGACGGACCCGGCGGAAGACCCGGAAAGCTATTATTTCGACCCGCAGGCGTGGGAGGGTGCGTCCCGCGTCGCCAAGTTCATTTTCACCGTGAACAACACCATGCTGGGCCGCTTTATTCTGGGACCGGGGCTTTCGGTCGGTCGCTTCTGGCCGGAGGAATTCGGGCGGATGCTAGGCGGGGACCGCAAACTGATGGGGCCGTGGGCATTGCATGCGGTGGGCATTGCGATGCTGTGGGCGTGGGTGAGCGTTGTTTGCGGCATGAGCTTTTGGGCTTATGTGTTCCTTATTGCCTATTGGGGCAATTCGATCAGCATGATGCGCTCTTATGCCGAACACCGGGCGCATGATGAAGTGGGCTGCCGGACGATTGTGGTGGAGACGAACCCGTTCATCTCGCTGCTCTATCTCAACAACAACCTGCACATGGCGCACCATGAAGCGCCGCCGATGGCCTGGTATAAACTGCCCGCCTATTACAAGGCCAACCGCGAGCGGCTTTTGACGGAAAACTGCGCGTATCTGATGAAGGGATACCGCGAGATTGCCCGGCATTGGCTGGTGGTGCCGAAAGAGCCGGTGGCGCATCCGCTGATGGACAGTTTGTCCAAGGGGCGGAATTTGGGTGTGCGGCATTGATACCCCTCCTCGTCATCCCGGACGCACCC
>CAJBCQ010000175.1 GCA_903951595.1 uncultured Hyphomicrobiales bacterium
AAGCTCACCTACCGCATCGGCAATGCGCGCATGCAAACGCTGGCCGAACTGCTGGAGCAGGTGAAGGGCCAAGTTCCCCTCCTCATCGAACTCAAAAGCCACTGGAACCGCGACAACCGCCTGGCCGCCCGCGCGGTGGAGGTGCTGCAAGGCTATAAGGGCCAATTCGCCCTCATGTCCTTCGACCCCGATCTAGTGGAAGCCGTGCGCGAGCTGGACCCCACCATCATCCGCGGCATCACCGCCGACCGCATGGTAGACGCCGAATGGAAAATGCTACCCCTGAACAAGCGCATGGAAATGCGCCATTTCACGCATCTAGATCGCACCGCCCCGCATTTCGTTTCTTACGATTGGCACGGCCTGCCGGCTGATCCCGTCCGCCATTTCCGGCAAAACGGCCTTCCGGTGATCTGCTGGACCATTCGCAGCGTTGAGACAGAAAGACGCTCGCACATGCACGCAGATCAGATCACCTTTGAAGGCTACCTTGCCTGACAATCTCACAATCCGCGTCCTCACCTCCACCCGCGATATCGCGGCGGCAAGCTGGGATGCTTGCGCCAATCCGGCAGGCCAGCCCTTCAACCCTTTCGTAACCCACGCCTTTTTCGATGCGCTCGAAGCCTCCGGCTCCGCCACCGCCGAAACAGGCTGGCTCGGCCAGCATCTGGTTCTGGAAAACCCACAAGGTGAAGCCCTCGGCATCCTGCCGCTCTATCTGAAGGACCACAGCCAAGGCGAATATGTGTTCGACCACGCATTTGCTGACGCACTCGAACGCGCAGGCGGCAGCTATTACCCCAAGCTGCAAGCCAGCGTACCATTCACCCCCGCCACCGGCCCCCGCCTGCTGGTGCCACCGGGGCCGGATGAACAGGCGATCAAACACACACTCGCCAACGCCGCGATCCAACTTGCCCAAACACGCGAGGCATCATCCGTTCACATCACATTCCTGCCGCAAGCCGATTGGGATTTGCTGGGTGCCGGTGAGGCCCAATGGCTGCAACGCACCGACACGCAATTCCACTGGGAAAACAACGGCTACCAAAGCTTCGATGATTTCCTCGCCACCCTCTCCTCCTCGCGCCGCAAGAACCTGAGAAAGGAACGCGCGGCGGCATTGGAGCATGGCATCCAGATCGAATGGCTGACGGGGGCGGATTTGCAGGAGGCCCATTGGGATGCCTTCTTCCAATTCTACATGGACACCGGCAACCGCAAATGGGGCACGCCTTACCTCACGCGCGATTTCTTCCGCCGCATCAACGAAACGATGGCCGAGCACATACTGCTCGTCATGTGCACACGCAATGGCAAGCCTGTGGCGGGCGCTTTCAATATGATTGGATCGGATACGCTATTCGGGCGCAACTGGGGAGCCATTGAGCATCACCCCTTCCTGCATTTCGAAGCCTGCTACTATCAGGCCATCGACTTTGCCATCTCACGCGGCCTCAACCGCGTGGAGGCTGGCGCGCAAGGTGGGCACAAGCTGGCGCGTGGATACCTTCCCCGTACCACGCGCAGCTTGCACCACTTCACGGACCCACGTTTGGGCCATGCCGTGAAGCACTACCTGAAAGCGGAACGGGCCGCCGTGGCCCAACAGCAAGAGGCCCTGGAAAGCCACTCGCCGTTCCGCAAAGAGTGATTAGAACCTCGGCGTCATCGCGCTAGAGCTGAGATATTCGTTGTTATACCTGCCAGTCACGTCAATCAGCAGATTGTTCTGCTGGCGCAGGTCAACCATATGCACACCATCCTCAACACGCCAGAACTGGTGAAGATTACCACTGCCACCCAGATAAATGGCATTCCAACCCTGATTATAGGTTGTCGTGTCACCCGGTCTTTCGAAGTAATAAACTCCACCCGGCTGCAAGCGGTCGCCCATGGCGGCATTAAAGGGCGCAAGCTCACCTTGCCTGCTGCGCTGGCCATTCAGCGTGACTTCACCCTCACGCACCGTGCGCCCAGAATGGCCCATGAAAAATTCAGAGCCACTCGTATCCGTCCATCCGGCAAGCACCATCGGCGCGCGCGAATGAACATTATCGAAAGCCTGCGGGCCGATGCTGTCGAGCTGCGCTTTTAGCAGCACCAAAGCGATGGCTGTCGAGCAATCAAAGATAAAACCATTCGGATTGGTGAAGGTCTCTGTAATCGCATCGCTCGGACGCGCACCCCGGCTGATTTGCAGATAGGCAAGCCCGCCCGAATTCACCTGTTCCCAACTGTTGCTGGGACCGTTCAGCATGGCCAGCGCGTCACCCGTGAACGACCAGCCGCCATTTCCTACCGAAAAAGCCGTTTTGACAATATTCTGCCCAAGCCTGCTGCCAGTGGCCTGCGTCAAGTTGCCAACGCCGCCAGCCCCGGCCTGGCCATAGACTCCTCCCCAGCCGTAACTATCCTGTGTCGGATAGCCACCGTAGCCCATGCCATAATTGCTTTGCCGGACCTGCATCGTCGCCTCCACTGTGTTGTTGAGGCAACCTAGGCGAAACGCCGCCGAAATTTCGACTGAGGACAACTACGCACAACCACTTAGAACAAAGGGAAAGAAAGTGAACCAATATGATACAAACAACATTTTCGCCCGCATCCTGCGCGGCGAAATTCCTTGCCACAAGCTGCATGAAGACTTGAAAACATTGGCTTTTCTGGATGTGATGCCGCAAGCCGACGGCCACAGCCTCATCATCCCCAAAGCACCCTCGCGCAATCTGCTCTCAGCCGATCCGGGCGAACTAGCTGCAATAATGGTTACCGTTCAGCAAATATCGCGCGCGGTAATGTCCGCTTTTGGTGCCGGCGGCGTGCTGATCCAGCAATTTAATGAGGCCACGGCGGGTCAAACCGTCTTCCACACCCATTTCCACGTCATTCCCCGCCACGAAGGCCAACCCCTTCGCCCCCATACAGGCCAGATGGCGGATCAGCAGGTTCTGAAAGCCCATGCGGAGAAGATCAGGCAGGCGTTAGCGGCTCAATAATCCTGCACATCCACCACGCCGATTACGGCCTTGATGGCACCCTTCACCTGCGGGGTGACGGTGAATTTATTGCCCAGCGCAATTTCGATCTCGCGCCCTGATGGCTCCATCACCACGATGTGAACCGGTGCCTTGCCGCCATTGGTAAGGCGCTTGGCGATGGATTCGATGGGGGAAGCATCGCGCACAAAAATCTTGATGCCTTCCTGAATATTCGCCACCGCCTTATCGACAAGCTCCACACCTTGCAGGCGCAGCTTCACTTCCTCACCCTCCACATCCGCTTCGACATTGAGGATGACGGCGCTGCCCGGCTCCAGCAAGTCGCGCACATTGGAAAGCGTATCGGCAAAGACAATCGCCTCAAACTGGCCCGTCGGATCAGAAAAGCTCACAAAGGCAAACTTATTGCCGTTCTTCGACCGCCGCTCCTGCTTGGCCGTCACCGTGCCCGCCAACCGTGCCGCGCGCGCCCCGCGCGTTTGCGCCTTGTTGTAGAAGGAAGCCCAAGTCTCAACACCAATGCGTGACAATGGCTTCACGAAATCATCGAGCGGATGGCCGGACAGATAAAAGCCCACCGCCTCAAACTCCGCCGAAAGCTTCTGCATCGGCAACCAGCCCTCGGCATAAGGCAACGGCACATCTTCCTCCGCAGCCCCCGCCCCGCCGAACAGATCATTCTGCCCTTGCGCCTTTTCATCACTGGTACGACTGGCCATAGCCAGAATGGATTCAACGCCCGACAGAACCTGATGCCGATTGGGGTTGATGACATCGAAAGCCCCGGCCTTAGCCATGCTTTCCAACGCCCGCTTGTTGATCACGCGCCCATCCACGCGCCGGGCAAAATCACCAAGGCTTGTGAACCGCCCACCTTCCTCGCGCACAGCCGCCAGATGCTCAATGGCACCCCGGCCCACATTTTTCAGCCCCGCCAGCGAATAGAGAATAACGCCATCATCCACATCAAACTCAACGCCCGACGCATTCACCGAAGGCGCTGCAATCTTCACCCCCATGCGCTGCGCCTCACGCCGGAACATCTGCAACTTGTCCGTATTGCCAAGATCAAGCGTCATCGAGGCGGCCAAGAACTCGGTGGGGAAATTGGCTTTCAGATAAGCCGTCTGATAGGCCACCACCGCATAAGCCGCCGCGTGCGATTTGTTGAAGCCATAGCCTGCGAACTTGTCCACCAATTCAAAAATGGTCGCCGCCCGCTCGGCCTCCACACCCTTGGCAACCGCACCCTGAACAAACCGCTCTTTCTGCGCGTCCATTTCAGACTGGATCTTCTTGCCCATGGCACGGCGCAAAAGATCAGCTTCACCCAGCGAATAGCCCGACAAAATCTGGGCAATCTGCATCACCTGTTCCTGATAGACGGTGACGCCGTAAGTCTCCTTCAGCACCGGCTCCAACAGCGGATGCAGATAATCGGGCTTTTCCTCGCCTTTCTTGCAGGCGATGAATTTCGGAATATTGTCCATGGGGCCGGGGCGATAGAGCGCCACGATGGCAATAATGTCCTCGATGCAATCTGCCTTCATTTTCCGCAGCACATCGCGCATGCCAGAGCTTTCCAACTGGAACACGCCCACCGTGTCACCGGCAGCCAGCATCTGATAGGTAAGCGGATCATCAAACGGAATGCGCGTAATGTCGAAATCCGGCTTGCCCCGCCGGATCATCAACTCCGCCTTCTGAATGACGGTGAGCGTCTTGAGGCCGAGGAAGTCGAACTTCACCAGCCCGGCCTTTTCCACCCACTTCATGCTGAACTGGGTGGCCGGAATGGTGGAGCGCGGATCGCGGTAAAGCGGCACCAATTCTTCGAGCGGACGATCCCCGATCACCACACCTGCGGCATGGGTGGAAGCGTGGCGGTAAAGCCCTTCCAGCTTCATGCCTGTTTCCAGCATGTTGCGTACCACTGCATCGCGGTCGCGCTCCTCCTGCAATTTCGGCTCGCCTTCAATGGCCTGTTTCAGCGTCACCGGATTGGCGGGATTGTTGGGGATCATCTTGGAAAGCCGGTCCACCTGCCCATAAGGCATTTGCAGCACGCGGCCCACATCGCGGATCACCGCGCGCGCTTGCAGCTTTCCGAAAGTGATGATCTGCGCCACCCGGCTCACACCATATTTGCGCTGCACATAGGCAATCACTTCGTCGCGCCGATCTTGGCAAAAGTCGATATCGAAGTCGGGCATGGAAACGCGCTCAGGGTTCAAGAACCGCTCGAACAGCAGGTTGAAGCGCAAGGGATCAAGATCGGTGATGGTGAGCGCATAAGCGACAAGCGACCCCGCCCCCGAACCACGCCCCGGCCCCACTGGGATTCCATTGGCCTTGGCATATTTGATGAAGTCGGCAACGATGAGAAAATAGCCGGGAAATTTCATGCCGATGATGACATCCAGCTCAAATTCCAGCCGCTGATAATAGTCTTCTTCGGTGTAACCGGGCACCAATCCATTCACACGGATACGCACGCCCAAATCCGCCCGCGCCTGCGCCCTCAGCACCTCGCCCTCGTCGCTGCCCTCAGCAAATACGGGCAGAATGGGTGCGACTGATTTCGGCCAATAAGCCGTACGACGCGCAATCTCAACGCTATTCTCCAACGCCTCCGGCAAATCGGCAAACAGCGTCAGCATCTCGCGCTGAGATTTGAAATAATGCTCCGGTGTCAGGCGGCGGCGATCCTCAGCGGCCACCACTTCACTCTCGGCAATGCAGATCAGCGCATCATGGGCGGCAAAATCTTCCTGTGCCGCGAAATAGGCCTCATTGGTGGCAACCAATGGCAGGCCCATATCATAGGCCAGATCAATCAGCACAGGCTCGGCGCGTGTCTCCGGCTCCAGCCCATGCCGCTGCAATTCGACATAAAGCCGATCACCGAAAGCCGCATGCAGCTTTTCCAGCCGCCCGCGTGCCAGCGAGCTTTGCCCCGCCACAATCGCCTCATTGATCGGCCCCGCAGGTCCACCGCTCAGGCAAATAAGCCCCGCCGACAATTCCGCCAGCATCGCAAAAGGCAGATGGGGTTCCGTATGATCCGGGCTGTCGAGATAAGCACGGCTCGAAAGCTTCATCAAATTTGCATAGCCCGCCGCATCCTTGGCCAGCAGCGCCAGCGACGGCAACCGCCGCTGCGGCCCACCACCGCGCGGATCAACAGGCTGATCGCCAAACTCCACCCGCAAAGTGCAGCCGATAATGGGTTGCACCCCCTTCTCCGCCAAGGCTTCAGCAAATTCCAAAGCCCCGAACAGATTGCCCGTGTCCGTAATCGCCAGGGCGGGCATGCCCATATCCTTGGCCATGCCGGCCAATTGCTTCACCGGCAAGGCACCTTCGGAAAGCGAATAGGCCGAATGTGTGCGTAGATGGATGAAGGCGGGTGCCTCAGCCATGCTGGAAGCCTTCAAGGAAAGCGGTAAGATTGCCGGAAAGATAGTCGGTCAAATATCCGCCTTCCTGCACAATCACGGTCGGAAGCTTCAACCCTGCAATCGCCGCCGCCATGCGCGCCAAGCCTTGCGTGGTAACATCCCCACCCTTCAACGGGTCCGCCTCATGGGCATCCAGCCCCAGAGCCAACACCAGCGCACCCGGCGCGAAATCTGCAATCCGTGCCAAAGCCTGCCCCAGCGCCTTTTCCCATGGCCCGTCGCCCGATTTTACCGGCAGCGGCAGATTGAGATTGAACCCCTCCCCCGCGCCTTCGCCGCGTTGTTCGGCATGGCCGTAGAAGAACGGATAATAATCGCGCGGATCAGCATGGATGGAAACCGTCAGCACATCGGAACGCGCATAGAAAATGCCCTGCGTGCCATTGCCGTGATGCACATCAATATCAAGGATCGCCACCCGCTCATGCCGGCCACGCAAAGCCTGTGCCGCCAAGCCGGAATTATTGAGAAAGCAAAATCCGCCCGCCCGCTCGGCATAAGCATGATGCCCCGGAGGCCGCGACAGCGCATAAGCCGCCCGCTCCCCACCCAAAACCAGCTTTGCCGCCGTGAGCGCGGTATCAGCAGAGGCTTTCACCGATCCCCATGTATCAGCAGTCAGCGGACAGGAGAAATCCTGCTGGTGCCAGCCTGCACGGCCCAGAATGTCACGCGGATAAGCAGACGGGCTTTCCAAGGGACGAATGGAGGGCATCATCTCCTCAAACGCCCCCGGCACCGCAATCCACTCCGCAAAGCCACCTTCGAGAAAATCGACATAGCGTTCAGGGTGCAGCGCCGTAATGGCCTCGCGCCTAAAACGATCCGGCTGGATGAATGAAAGCCCCGCCGCTTCTGCCCCCGCCTTCAAACGCCGCGTGCGTTCGGGCTGATCCGGGTATCCGATAATATTCCCGCGCGCCAAATACCGCTTCGGGCAATGCTCCATCTGAGCTTCACAGAATACGCCCTTCATCCCCGATACTCCCGCAACTTACCCTTCTCCAACTGCACCACCCGGCTCATCCGCTTGGCCAGATCCAGATTATGCGTGGCAATCAGCGCACCCAAACCCTCATCGGCAATCAGCCGCAAAAATTCGCCATGCACATGGTCAGCCGTTTCCGGGTCCAGATTGCCGGTCGGCTCATCCGCCAGCAGCAGCAAGGGCCGGTTGGCGATGGCGCGCGCAATGGCAACACGCTGCCGCTCACCGCCGGAAAGCTCGCCCGGCCTATGCGCCATGCGCGGCTCCAGCCCCAAGCGCACCAGCAAATGCTCGGCCCGTTCCTTGGCCTCACGCTTGGGGATATTGGCGATCAACTGCGGCATAATCACATTTTCCACCGCCGTAAATTCCGGCAGCAGATGGTGGAACTGATACACAAAGCCAATGCCAATGCGCCGCACCCGCGTGCGGGCCTTGTCATCCAGCTCTGTGCAGTTCTGCCCGGCGATGAAAACCTCACCCCCCGTCGGCGCTTCCAAAAGCCCCGCAATATGCAGCAAGGATGACTTGCCCGCCCCCGATGGCCCCACCAGCGCCACAATCTCACCGGGGTTCACGACGAGGCTCAAATCCTTGAAAATATCGAGCTTGGCTTCCCCCTCATCATAGGAACGGGCAATGGCGCGAAGTTCGAGGGCGGGTAATAATTCAGGCTCCATCACTCATACCTCAGCGCATCAACCGGATCGAGCTTGGCTGCCCGCCAAGACGGATAGAGCGTTGCCAGCAATGACAGCACCAACGCCATCAGCACGATCATGCCCGTTTCATAGGAATCCATATCAGCGGGAAGCTTGGACAGATAATAAAGCTCCGGCGAGAATACTTCCGAACTCGTCAGCCATCCGATGAACTGGCGGATGCTTTCAATGTTCAGGCAAATCACAATGCCCAGCAAAAACCCAGCAATGGTGCCCACCACGCCAATGGCCGAACCGGTAATCAAAAACACCCGCTGTATGGCCCCGCGGGAGGCCCCCATCGTGCGTAAAATGGCAATGTCGTGGCCCTTGTCCTTCACCAGCATGATGAGGCCAGAAATGATATTCAAAGCCGCCACCAGCACGATCATGGTGAGGATGAGGAACATCACATTCCGCTCCACCGCCAGCGCGCCAAAGAAGGTGGCATTGGCCTTCTTCCAAGTCACAAGCTGCGTGCGATCTCCCGCCATAGCGGCCACCAAGCTCGCATAATTTTCAACCTCGTCGGGCTTGTCCACCATCAGCTCAATGGCCGAAGCCCCGGCTTCATTCAGGAAATATTCCTGCGACAACGCAAAGGGCATATAGACGACATTCTCGTCATATTCCGACATGCCAACTTCGAAAATGCCAAGGATTGGGAAGCTTCTCATGCGCGGCGCATTGCCGAAGGGTGTTTCAGGCCCGCGCGGCGAAATCAGCGTCACCGTATCACCCAGCACCAGCCCATGCTTCCACGCAAAGCGATAGCCCACGACAATGCCATCGCCATCGTCAAAGGTCGAAATATCGCCACGCAGCTTGTCATTATTGATGCTGGAGAGCTTGCGTAGATCATCAAGCCGGATGCCGCGCACCAGCGTACCCGTGGCCTGCTTGGCCGAAGATGCCATCACCTGCCCCTCAATATAGGGAATGGCAGATTTGACACCCTCGATCTCGGCAAAACGCGCTGCCAGTTCCTGCCAATCGGGAATGGGTTCGCCCGTATTAGAATAAACCGTCAAATGACCGCTAAATCCCAAAATCTTGCTGAGCAGCTCATTGCGAAACCCGTTCATCACCGCCATCACGATGATGAGCGTCGCCACTCCGAGCGTAATGCCCAGCAGCGAAAACCCCGCAATCACCGAAATAAACCCATCCTTGCGCCGCGCCTTCAAATAGCGCGCCGCGATCATCCATTCGAATGCGGAAAAGGGTCTCGTATCGCAGGGAAAAGCCATGCTGCCTTAGCCCAAAAATTTCACAAGATCAGCAAGCGGCACATTCTGCCGTTCACCCGTGGCGCGGTTCTTCACTTCAGCCACACCATCCTTCAACCCGCGCGGGCCGAGAATGACTTGCCAAGGCAAGCCGATCAAATCCATCGCAGCAAATTTGGCACCCGCGCGGTCGTCCTTATCATCGTAAAGCACTTCCACGCCACGCGCGGTAAGCTCGCCATAAATCTTCTCGCAAGCCGCATCCGTCTCCGCATCACCCGATTTCAGATTGATAAGCCCAACCTTGAACGGTGCCACCGCCTCCGGCCAGATAATGCCTGCATCATCATGGCTTGCCTCAATAATCGCCGCCACAAGCCGCGACACACCAATGCCATAAGAACCCGATTGCACGGCAACCTTCTGCGCGTCCGGCCCCTGCACAAAACATTCCAGCGGTTCGGAATATTTGGTGCCGAAGAAGAAGATATGCCCCACCTCAATGCCGCGCCCCTTCACACGACGGGCTTCCGGCACGCGGGCTTCAAAGTCATTCGCATCGTGCTTTTCTTCCGTAGCCGCATAGGCCGCCGTCACTTGGCCCACAAAGTCGGCCACCTGTGCCACATCATCATACTGAATGGCATCCGGCACCTTCGTCACCACATCGGCATCGAAGAACACCGCGCTTTCCCCGGTTTCGGCCAGAATCAAAAACTCATGACTATCATTGCCACCGATAGGCCCCGTTTCCGCCCGCATCGGAATGGCTTTCAGCCCCATGCGCGCATAGGTCCGAAGATAGCTCACGAACATTTTATTGTAAGAATGCTTGCCCGCTTCCACGGTCAAATCGAAGGAATAGGCATCTTTCATCAGGAATTCACGCCCGCGCATCACGCCGAACCGAGGGCGCACTTCGTCGCGGAATTTCCACTGGATATGATAGAGATTGCGCGGCAAGTCACGATAGCTCTGCACACCTTGGCGGAAAATATCGGTGATCATTTCCTCATTGGTAGGCCCGAACAGCATGTCGCGATCATGCCGATCCTTGATCCGCAGCATTTCCTTGCCATAGGCGTCATAACGGCCAGATTTGCGCCATAAATCAGCCGGTTGGATGGTCGGCATCAGCACTTCGATGGCACCGGCCCGATTCTGCTCCTCCCGCACGATCTGCTCGATTTTCCGCAATACTTTCAAGCCCATAGGCAGCCACGAATAGCTTCCCGCCGCCTCCTGCCGGATCATGCCGGTACGCAGCATCAGCTTATGGGAAACGATTTCGGCTTCCTTGGGGTCATCACGGAGAATCGGCATGAAATATTGCGAAAGGCGCATGGTTTTCCTGAACGGGCTGGAATTTCAGACAAGCCCCTGTTTAGGCGATTTGCCAGCCAGAACAAAGGATTTCCGCCACATTACACCCGCTTAACATTCCCCTTGGCAGACCGGATTCCTGTGATAATCTCTCCTCACAAGAACAAAAAGACGAGCCCCGCACGTTGCTTGGTTAACAAGCAGGTAAAAAGGGTCCAGGTCTGGGGAGGCTGAAACTATCCGTGCGCGAAAGGTGCAAACCTGCCGCTGCCGTCTTGGCGAATTGGCTGAGGAAAGGAAGTTCACAACTATAAAAACGGAGCCGCCAAGGCTCCGTTTTTTTGTTTAATATCAAAGATTTATAAAAAGGGGTCTTCCCACATGGCAACATCCGTCATCATCCGCCACACCCAGTCTGGTCTTACCCGCAAGGGCTATACTGGCTTCAGCTGGACTTACTTGTTCTTCGGCTGGCTGGTGCCGCTGTTCCGCGGTGAGCTTTCCACCGCCGCTCTGCACCTGCTTTTCACCATTTTCACCTTCGGCCTGTGGCAGCTCATCCTGTGCTTCATCTATAACCGCCAATATATGACCCGCATGCTGACAAGCGGCTGGGTACTGGCGGATTCGGAAACCAGAAACGACCTCGCCCGCGCCAAGCTCGGCATTGTGGCAAGCCCGCAGATTACAGCTTCGGCGTAAAGTCCGGCAGGAACCAGATATCGTCGAGCGTCAGACTGCTCGCGGTAATCATCCAATAAAAGGCCACGAAAAACACAGTGGTGATCACGGTCGTCACCAGCACTTTCAGCCGCATGCGCGCGTGAATGGGGGCAGATGGCGCATGGCCGGCACCCACCGCCGTTCCCGCCTCATGCGCGCTGCGCGATCCCCAGGGCAGCACCATGAACAGGGTGAGCCACCACATGATGAAATAAACGGCGATGGCGCTTGTGATTTTCATGCCTGCTCCAATTCAACCAACGTGCCGCAGAAGTCTTTCGGATGCAGGAACAAGACGGGCTTTCCATGCGCACCCGTTTTCGGGTTCCCATCCCCCAAAACCCGCGCGCCCTCAGCCTTGAGCCGATCCCGCGCCGCCAGAATGTCATCCACCTCATAGCAGACATGATGGATGCCGCCGGACGGGCTTTTCTCCAGAAACGCCTTGATCGGCGAATTCTCACCCAACGGCTCCAAAAGCTCGATTTTCGTGTTCGGAAGCTCCACAAACACCACCGTAACGCCATGCGCGGGTTCTGCCTGCGGGGCCGAAACCTTGGCACCCAGCATTTGCGCGTAGACCTTGATCCCGGCAGCAAGGTCGGGAACGGCAATGGCAACATGGTTGAGGCGGCCGAGCATGGGGGGTCTCCTGTTTCGTAAGGTCAATCTAGGTCGCCGGGTTGGGGTGCCGCAAGCTGAACCAGTGTCACAGGGGCTAACCAACGTCAGCCCGGCCTCGAGCCGGGCCAGGGCTTTCGAAACCTCACAAATTCCCCAACACCCGATCCCGCGCCTCCGGCATCGCCACCCCGCGTGGGCCCATTACGTGCCGTTCCAGAAAATACCCCGTGAGCTTAAACCCAGCCTGAATATCCGCCCGATCCGGCGATCCGCCCTCAGTACCCAAAAAGGCGGGCAGCGCCAGCAGCCGATCTTTCCACGGCTCACCGGCTTCCAAACTCACCGCGCGCCCTGTTTTGGGTGATACATAGGCAAGCCCCTCACGCGCGCCCGTGGCAGCACATTGGGCGATGTCGAGGCCGAAACCCAATTCCTCCAGAAGCCCCATCTCCCAGCGCACCAGCAAAGCAGGCCACACGCCATCTGCCTCCAGCTGATCGAGTACCAACAGGCTCGCCTCAT
Organism: uncultured Hyphomicrobiales bacterium; assembly: GCA_903951595.1. Lineage (GTDB taxonomy): Bacteria > Pseudomonadota > Alphaproteobacteria > Rhizobiales > Aestuariivirgaceae > CABJBCQ01. Next base: position 12,577 of record CAJBCQ010000175.1, read on the forward strand.
GCAGCCGCCGATGCGCTTCGCGCTCCGGCAAAAGCTGCGCCAGTGCGGTCAGCGTCATCAACCCTGCAAGTCGGAACGGATCATCCATGATGCTGGCCGCGCGCAGTTTCACCGGCTCCAACACAAACCCGCCCAGATGATCCTCAATGCGCGCCCGCCACACCGCGGCCACCGAATTGCCCGCCTGCAACACAGGCCGCTGCACGCGCGATCTACCCCCGCGCACAAGACCCAGATAGCGGCCATGATCGCGCGTCAACACATCCGCGATGACACTGGTTTCCCCGTGCCGCTTCACGCCAAGGATGATGCCCTCATCGGACCACTGCATGCCAAGCCTTCAAATATCGAGCCCCATCGCCCGCAGACGCTCAGGATCATTCGTCCAGTTTTCGCGCACCTTCACGAATAAGAACAGATGCACGGGCCGCTCCATCAACCGCTGCATTTCCTCGCGCGCCAACCGGCCCAATTCCTTGATTTGTTGGCCGCCCTTGCCCAGCACAATGGCCTTCTGGCTGTCGCGCTCCACATAGATGATCTGCTGGATACGCACCGAGCCATCGCGCTTTTCTTCCCACAGTTCCGTTTCCACGGTCGAGGAATAGGGCAGCTCCTCATGCAGCCGATCATAAATCTGCTCACGCGTAATCTCCGCCGCCAACTGCCGCATGGGAAAATCGGCCACCTGATCTTCTGGGTAAAGCCACGGCCCCTTGGGCAACTGCCCGGAAAGCCACTTGGCTAAATCCTTCACCCCGCTGCCATCCAGTGCCGAAATCATGAATGTGGCCGTAAACGGATAGCGCGCGTTAAACGAAGCGGAAATCTCCATCAGCTTTTCACGCGGCATAAGGTCAATCTTGTTCAACAATAAAGCAGGCTTGATCCCCGCCTTCTCGATCCCGGCAATAATGCCCTCAACTTCATCAGTAAGCCCCATGCGCGCATCGACAATGAGCATCACCGCATCAGCATCACCCGCCCCACCCCATGCCGCACTCACCATCGCCTCATCCAGCTTGCGGCGCGGCGCGAAGATGCCGGGTGTGTCCACCAAAATGATCTGGCAGGCCCCCTCAATCGCAATGGCGCGAATACGCGCCCGCGTGGTTTGCACTTTGCGCGACACGATCGACACCTTGGTGCCAGTGAGCTGATTGATCAGCGTGGATTTACCCGCATTCGGCGCCCCGATAATGGCGGCAAAACCGCAAGCTGTTTCTGTTTCACTCACGGCCAGATATTCTCCCGTTTCAGAAAGGCAATCGCTGCCCCGCGCGATGCATCGCGCTTTGATTTGCCCTGCGCGGTGGCAGGCGCATGGCCCACCACCCGCACTTCGATGATGAAATCTGGATCGTGATCCGGCCCAGTGCGTGAAATTTCCACATAGTCAGGAACCGCAATGCCCCGCCCCATCGCCCATTCCTGCAAGGCCGTCTTGGGGTCGCGCGCGTTGCCCGTCACCTCGCCGATGCGGCTTTCCCAATGCGCCACAATGAAGCGGCGCGCGGCGTCCAAGCCAGCATCAATGTAAATGGCCGCAATCAATGCCTCGCAGGCATCACCCAGCACGCTCGTATTCTGCGATAGCTTGCCCGTAGGCTCGTTCTGCGCGGTGCGGATGGCATCTGGAATGCCGATCTCACGGGCCACATCCGCGCAAGTCTCCTGCCGCACCAGGCCATTGAGCCTGCGGGCCAGATGCCCCTCGCTCTCCCCTGGAAAACGCTCAAACAGCATTTCGGCAATGATGAGCCCCAGCACCCGGTCGCCGAGAAATTCCATGCGCTCATTATTGTCGTGGTCTTTGCCGACAGCCGAAGCATGGGTCAAAGCGCGGCGCAGCAATTCCGGGTCCGCAAAGCGATGGCCAATCCGTTCCGCCAGTGCCTCAGCCTTGACCCGAACCGTTGCCAATCAACCCACCCAATTGAGAATGCGGTCCCAGCGAATGGACATGGGAATCTTCCAGATTTCCCAAAGCCGCGTGTTCACATCAAACGAGAAGAAAATCACCTCAGCCCGCCCGACCAGATTCTCATAAGGCACGAAGCCCACATCGAAACGGCTGTCGAGCGAGTTGTCGCGGTTGTCGCCCATCATGAAATAATGATTTTCAGGCACCACGAATTCTTGGGTATTATCGCCCGATGAGCGCG
>CAJBCQ010000176.1 GCA_903951595.1 uncultured Hyphomicrobiales bacterium
ATCGGCAGCAAGACGGGCAAAGCCTTCTTGGATCGCCGCTCAGATTGCACGCACCGCATCGCCGAAAGTGGTGATGAACACATCAACGTGATCGACACCGCCTCCATATTGGCCGAAATGGAACCCCGGGGAGCTTTCCCTTTCATTTATAAAGTCGATATAGAAGGCAGCGAGGACGATCTGTTCGCTGGTGATATAAGCTGGCTCCAAAAATTCCCCTGCCTCGTGATTGAGCTGCATGACTGGATGCTGCCATTCACAGGAAATTCGTCCAATTTTCTGCGGGCCATCGCAGCGGGTGACTGGGATATCATACCGCGTGGCGAGAGCCTGTTCATCTTCAACAGGCCCCTGCTACGCGAATTCGCAAAGCCCTAATTCGCCACCGAGGTCAGAACCCGAATATCACCGATAATCGTCGCGGGCGCACCTGCCTGCCCTGCCAGCCGGATCCACAAGGCCTTGCCCATGGAGGGTGGCAAGCTGAAGCTCTGCACAGCAAGGCCGGACTGTAGGCTAAAAGTGGTCACATCCCGGCCAGAACCTTCCATGCTGCCATTGGGCAACACCATCACCTCAAGCGCGCTCGCATAAGCTGTCGCAGGAATACCCTCAGGCGCAGAGATTTCGATACCGGTTACCTTGGCACCCTCCGCCATCGGCAATTCCACGATGAAGTCCAAATCCGTATCCGGCGGCATCAGCGTGAGCAATGTCGTGAGGTTGCCGTCAAACAAATCGGCGAGCTTGTACCGGGTCACCACATCCGGCCGCGTCGCTGGCGCAAACCGCGCTTCCGCCAGAACAGCAGCCGACTGAAACGGAACTTCCGTCACATTCGAACTATCACCCTTCGATTCCGAATTGACCGTTACCGAAAAATCCACCGGGGCGAGCGCTTCCGGGGCCACCACCGTCACTTCCACGGGTGCCTTTTCCGGCTCAGAACGGAAGGTCTGCACCGCCGCCAGCGCCACACTCATCAGCGCGCAAAAGCCAGTAATCGCCAGATGCACATTCTGCATCCGGGCCTTTTTGACAGGTCTTGGTGTGGGTGAGTTTGTCACTTCAGAATACTGCGACCTGCATAGGATGCCTGCGCGTCCAATTCCTGTTCAATGCGAATGAGCTGATTATATTTAGCCGTGCGGTCCGAACGCGCCAGCGACCCCGTCTTGATCTGCCCACAATTGGTGGCCACCGCCAAATCAGAGATGGTGGAATCTTCCGTCTCACCCGAACGGTGCGACATGACGGCAGTATAGCCCGCCTTATGCGCCATTTCGACAGCCGCAAGTGTTTCTGTCAGCGTGCCGATCTGGTTGACCTTCACCAGAATAGAATTCGCCGTACCCGACTGGATGCCATCCCGCAACCGCTTGGTATTGGTAACGAATAGATCATCACCCACAAGCTGCACCTTCTTGCCGATTGCATCGGTGAGCTGCTTCCAGCCCGCCCAGTCATCTTCCGACATGCCATCTTCGATGGAAATGATCGGATAATCAGCCGAAAGCTTCGCCAGATACTTCACCTGCTCATCAATGGAACGCTTCTTGCCCTCACCTTCATAATGATAAGCACCATCTTTGAAGAACTCAGTGGAGGCACAATCCAGCCCCAAGAACATGTCCTGCCCCGGCTTGAAGCCGGCCTGTTCGATGGATTTCATCACGAAATCGAGAGCCGCTTCGGCACTCGGCAAATTGGGTGCAAAGCCACCCTCATCACCCACATTGGTATTGTGACCAGCCTTCTTCAGCGCACCCTTTAGCGTATGGAACACCTCAGCCCCCATACGCACCGCTTCTGCAAGCGAAGATGCGCCAACTGGCATCACCATGAATTCCTGAAAATCAATCGGGTTATCAGCATGCGCGCCACCATTGATGATGTTCATCATCGGCACCGGCAACACATGGGCATTGGGTCCACCCACATAACGATAAAGCGGCATTCCCGCCGAGGCCGCCGCCGCCTTCGCCACGGCCAGCGAAACGCCCAAAATCGCATTGGCCCCAAGCCGCGCTTTGTTTGGTGTGCCATCAAGATCAATCATCGCCCGATCAATGGCAATCTGATCCTCCGCATCCGAATCCGCCAGAAGCTCGAAAATCTCACTATTCACCGCCGTCACGGCTTTCAGCACGCCCTTGCCCATATAACGCGCCTTGTCGCCATCGCGAAGCTCGCTGGCCTCATGCGCGCCGGTGGAAGCCCCCGAAGGCACCGCTGCACGGCCAAAGCTGCCATCCTCCAACACCACATCCACTTCCACAGTAGGATTGCCGCGGCTGTCGAGAATTTCGCGTGCGGTAATGTCGAGAATGGCGGTCATGGATGTTGGTCCTTATGCAGTGTGTCAGGTTTCAAATAAGGGTTTAGCGGTCTTGGCTTCCGGGGCAAAGCACTTCAGCCAGAATCAGCCTCCGGTTGGATCATGAATGTGCCAGAACCATGCGCTACGAGCTTGCCCTCAGCATCCACCACCCGCGCTTCGGCAGTAGCAAGGCGGCGGCCGGAATGCAGCACTTCGGCGCGGCAGGTCAAGGCTCCATTTTCCACTGTCACGGCGCGTACATAGTTCACTTTCAGCTCCACCGTGCCATAGCGCGTGCCCGGCGGCAGTTTGGTTTGCACCGCACAGCCAAGCGCGCTGTCGATGAGCGTTGCCGCATAGCCGCCATGCAGCGTCATGCCAGGATTGTAATGATCTGTCGTGGGCCGCGCGATAAAATCGGCAATGCCGTCGCCCACAAAACTCAACCGCATGCCCAACAAAACCCCCAGCGCAGAAGCACCCGGCCCCGCCATCAAAGCTTCAAGCTGTTCTTTGCCGGATAGGGTTCGTGCATCGGGGGTAAGCTTACGCATGGCTTATTTCTTCCTCGGTGTTCTTTTGCGTTTCGCCGCTGCCTTGCGGACGAGCTTGGCGGGCAACATGTCATCATCTTGTACCCGGTGATGCACATCCCGCTGCGGGAAGGGCATAACAATGCCATTTTCGCGGAAAGCTTTCACGATGGCAAAGCGAATGTCACTGGCAACGAACACGCCCATAACAACATCATCCACGAAGAAATTGAGCTGCATCTCCATCGAGGAATCGCCGAACTTGGAAAGCAGCACCCAAGGCTCTGGGTCCGAAGCGATGCCAGAACTGGCCTTAACACAGCCGAGCAACACTTGGCGCACATGCTCCGGGTCTTCATTGCGCGATACATTCACCGGAATAACAAACTTGCCGCGCGTGTCGCCATGCGTCCAGTTCTTCACCGGCTCCGCGATGAGGCTGGAATTGGGAACGATGATCGAAGCACCGTCAAAGGTCTCAATCTCCGTCGCGCGCACATTGATGCGCTTCACAAAGCCTTCTCCCGGCGCCAGCACAATCCAATCCCCGATTTTCACGGGGCGTTCGGCAAGCAAAATAAGCCCGGAAACGAAATTGTTCACAATGGACTGCAAGCCGAAACCGATACCCACACCCAGCGCACCCGCGATCAGCGCCACATTGGAGAAATCCACCCCCGCAAATGTCAACGCCACCAAGGCCGCAATCAAATAGCCGGAATAGCCAACGCCTTTACGCACACTGTCGCGCACGCCCTTGTCCATCTCGGTACGCGCCAGCACCCGCTTGTCGAGCCAGCTCGTGAAAAGCTTGGTAAGCCCGATGCCAGCAAACAGCACGGCAAAGCCGAGAAACACAAGCGAGGGCAAAAGCGTAACCCCGCCCAATTCAAACCCGAAAAAGGCAGTGGTGAGCCAGCTGCGAAGATCAACCCAAGTCACTGCCCATTGCAGGAACACGATCGGCACGCCGATGAACACAAGCGCCAAGTCGACAAGCGTTCCAAAAATGACGCCCAGCCGCTCCAGCCCGCCTTCCGACAGCGAGAGCGACCGCCGCAGGAACTGCCCAACCGGGCTGTTACGCCGCAATCCGGTAAGGATCAATTCATCGGCCAAATGATGAATGAGATAGAAGGCCGAAACCATCGCACCCGTGGAGATGATCTGCGTTGTTATGAAATGCGCCAGCGCCACATAACCCAGCATCAACGACGCCACGACCACGAACAGCAGGACCCACAGGACCTGCAAAAAAGCCCCCGTCCAACGGAAATAAATCCGGCGCGTGCGTGCCTCTGCCCGCTTCGGCTCCACCGCTTCTTCCGAACGAACGATGTTGAGGGCTGCCGCCAACAGGAAGCTCAAAAGGCCAGCCACAAACGCACTGTGCGCCACGGAGAATTGCAGCGGCAAAAACAGCACATCGAACATCTGCCGCATCAGCGTATCAATGGCGAAAATAACGGCGACGAAAACGCTGATCCGGCTCAAGCGTGAAGCGGCATCATCTGACAATTGCGGCAAACGCCATTCCGGCAAATTGGGAGCCAGGATGGAGGTGGAGAACGACTTCAGCACCACGAAAATAAGCCACGCATCCAGAAATACCCGCACAACGCGCGAATAACGCTCTGTCATAACCCCCGACGCATCAAGCACCACAACGACGATCACCATCGCCGTCAGTGCCACTGCCGTGTTGATAATGGTGCGTTTGGCCACCCGCAAAAGGCGGTCGAAATTTGTCGGTGCCTGCGTCACTGGCCCCGGCTCCAACCGCCGTAAAATCCAGCCGCGCGTCACCAGACTGGCCGACGATACCGCCACGGTGAACAACATGAGGGCCGCAATGCCCGCCAGCCCCGCCTGAATAACCGCCGCCCCCCACCAGCCTAACACCAACGCCAAAAAGCGTTGGCCGAACAGCACCATGGCCGAAACCCCGTCACCCCACAGGCTGGGGTTCAAAACGGAGCGGTTACTTTCAAAAACGCGCTGGAAAAAGCGGTCGCGCTGCAAGCTGGCGGCACGGGCGGAAAGCTGCTCAGCCTCCACCCCCAGCAATTCGAGGGTTTTCTGCGCGGCATCGAATTTAGCCTGCGCGTCTTTGAGGCTCTGGCGCTCTTGGGCAATCCCCGGTGCCTCGGTCACACCCTCCGCCGGCTCAGCGCCAAGCTGTTGTAAACGCACGCTAATATCAGCTGCCGGCCCTTTCAGCTTATCGGCCTCGGTGAAGGCCCGGCTGCGCGCTTTTTCAATGGCGGCACGAAGGTCCGTCAGCGCGTCCGAACTATTGTTAGGAACCGAAATGGTGGCGGTGGCATCACTCAAAATCTGACGCAAAGCATTCGCACTGCGCTCTGCCTGCGTGACGATGGACAAATCCTGCGCGAAAACCGCCGAAAAACTGCCCAAAAAGCAGAAAAAAGCGATGAAAATACGCAGTTTCAAAAAGCGATTCATGAGCCAGTGCCCCCTTACGCAAACATTTAGCGCAAGCGATAGCTCGCCGCCAAGCATGGTATGCGCCCCATCTCCCAGAAACTCCAGGTCACCGCGCTCTGCGAACGTTGCCAGAAGCGCAA
>CAJBCQ010000177.1 GCA_903951595.1 uncultured Hyphomicrobiales bacterium
AGTTCAGGCCCACTCGAAGCCAGTGCTCAACAAATTGCGCGAATCGTGGCTCAATTACGAAATGCGTGAAATTGTTCTCGATACTGAAACCACAGGGCTTGATCCGGCGCGCGGCGACCGTGTGATCGAAATTGGTGCGGTCGAACTGTTCAACCATTTGCCCACTGGCAACACCTATCACGTCCATATCAACCCGGAACGCGATGTGCCCAAGGAGGCCTTTGCCGTTCACGGGCTTTCCACCGAGTTTCTGAGGGATAAGCCCGTTTTCGCCGCTATCGCCGCAGGCTTTCTCGAATTCATCGCCGATTCCCCCCTCGTCATCCACAATGCGGCATTTGATGTAGGCTTTCTCAATGCCGAGCTGGGCTTCCTGCGCCGCGCGCCCTTATTGCCCGCGCGCATTATTGATACGCTTCTGATCGCGCGCCAAAAGCACCCGATGGGCCCCAATTCGCTGGACGCTTTATGCAAGCGTTATGGTGTGGACAATACAGGCCGATCCAAGCACGGCGCGCTTATCGATTCTGAATTATTGGCGGCCGTCTATATTGAGCTCATCGGTGGTCGCCAGCCCGGCTTGACGCTGGCTGAAAACCGCCCAAAAACTGAAATTCGCTTGGCGGCGCGACCGGGCCAAGTGTTACCCCGGCCTGTGCCGCTTGCCTCACGCCTCAGCCCTGAGGAGCAATCCGCCCATGATCAGGCGGTGCATCTTCTGGGGGCCAAGGCCTTGTGGAAACATTGAACGCTTAGGCTGTGCCAGCCGTAGCGGTCGCCGCAGCGGCCTGTAGGCGGCGCTGGTAAATTTGCCCGAAATCAATCGGTTCCAGCATCAAGGGCGGAAAACCGCCATTGCGCGTGGCATCGGCGAGAATCTGGCGGGCAAAGGGGAAAAGCAGGCGCGGGCATTCGATCAGCATGAGCGGCTGCATCACATCCTGCGGCATGTTTTCGATGCGGAAAATGCCACCATAGGCAAGCTCCACCATGAAGGCGGCTTTCTCACCATGCGAGCCCTTGGCCTCAAGCTTGAGCTCCACCTCAAAATCGCTGCCACCCAAGGGGCGGGCATTCACATTCACCGAGACGGCGATTTCCGGTGCCTTGCCTTCGCCCAAGCTTTGCGGCGCATGGGGGTTTTCGAAGGACAGGTCCTTGATATATTGCGCCATGACCCGAAGCGACGGCTGCGGGCTTTGTACTGCCGCCTCGTTTGACCCCGGATTGCTGGTATCGCTCATTTTCCCCGTCTCCTCATTGAATGTCCCGCTCGCTATCATGCTTTGCGCCAACCCGGCAAGTCTTGCGAGCAGCCCATTGGTAAAACCGGGATAGGTCTCCTATATTACGAACCAGACCTTAGAGTTGGGCCCCATGAACACCATTTTTGATCCCTTCAACCTCGTCCTGATCGGCATTGCCGCCTTTATTTTCTGGCGCTTGAAATCTGTGCTGGGCACCCGCACCGGCCATGAACGCCCGCCCGTGGAAATGCGCCCCAAACCCGCCCCTCAACCGGCCTCCGCCACGCCCGACCTGCCACCGTCTCATCCGCAGCCGGAAGCCCCGAAAATTCCGGTCTGGCAGGGCCATGCGCCCGAAGGCTCGCCTGATGCCAAGGCGCTGGAAGCCATTGCCACAGCGGATGCCCATTTTACTGTGCCCTATTTCCTCGATGGGGCGCGGTCTGCCTATGAAATGATCACGCACGCCTATGCCCAAGGCGACAAGGCCGAGCTTCAACCGCTCTTGGCCTCGGATGTCTATGAGGGCTTCAGCCAGGCCATTGATGGGCGCGCCAAGCTTGGCGAAACCATGGAAAGCAAGCTCGTTGCCATCACCAGCGCTGCCATTGAGGGCGTCGAACTCAACGGCAAGCGCGCCAGCATCACCATCCGCTTTGTCTCGGAATTTATCACTGCGCGCAAAAGCCGCCAAGGCGAGGTGCTGGAAGGCGACCCGAAGAAGATCCGCGAGATCACCGATATTTGGACCTTTGAACGCGACCTGCGCTCGCGCGATCCCAATTGGCGGCTGGCGGCCACCGATGCGCCGAGTTGAGCCCATCTATCGCTAGGTCAAGTTTTGTGCTTTTCATCAGGCGTCATGAACCTGCCGCCTGCCCGCCTCGAACCTGTGCCTTTTGCCGCTTTGCCCGGATGGGCCGGGGCTAATCATGCCCGGGCCCTCGCCAGCTTTCGCCGCTCGGCAGTTGAAATGCTGGCAACAGGTCGTGGCTTCAGCCGCCGGACAGAATATGCAGGTGGGCTTGCCGATTGGGAAAGCTCGTGCCGCAAGGCACTCGTTTGGCCTGACCCGGCGGCCCGTGATTTTTTCGAAACCGGCTTTGCACCGTTTCTTGTGTCCACCCAAGCCCATTTCACCGGCTATTACGAAGCCGAAGCGCAAGGAAGCCTTGAGCCATCCTCGCAATATCCGGTGCCCATTTATCGCAAACCCGATGATCCCATCCTGCAAAAACGAACAAGGTTTGAGATTGAAGCCCAAGGTGCCTTGGCGGGAAAGGGGTTGGAGTTGATCTGGCTATCGAGCTGGATTGACGCCTTTTTTATCCATATTCAAGGATCAGGCCGGGTGCATTTGCCCGACGGCCAAGTGCTTCGCCTCGCCTTTGCGGGAAAAAATGGCGCGCCTTATGTGTCCATCGGCAAGCTTCTGATCGAAGCCGGAACCCTCAGCCGCGACAATATGAGCATGCAGGCCTTGCGTATGTGGCTTGCTGAAAATCCGGTGGAAGGCCTCAACCTGCTGCGCCAAAATCCCTCGTTCATTTACTTTCGGCAAGCTCCCATCCACGACCCTGAACTTGGGCCCCCCGGTGCCCAACAGGTGCAGCTTACCCCGTGGGCG
>CAJBCQ010000178.1 GCA_903951595.1 uncultured Hyphomicrobiales bacterium
CGCGATCAGGAATTTTCTAGCGATTTACGCTCGCGCGGTGTGAAGCGCATTCAGGATGTGCGGACCCTTCGCATGCAGCAATTTCCCGAAGATGGCGGGCCGCTGTCGCACCCCGTGCGGCCTTCGACCTATGTGGAGATCAATAATTTCTATACAGCGACCATTTATGAAAAGGGCGCTGAGCTTGTGCGGATGATGAAAACGCTGATGGGGGATGAAGCTTTCCGCGCAGGCATGGATTTGTACTTTGATCGGCATGATGGGCAGGCCTGCACGATGGAGGATTTCGTGGCCTGCATGGCGCAGGCTTCGGGGCGCAATTTTGGTCCGTTCTTTCGCTGGTACAATCAAGCTGGAACGCCAGAACTGATTGCCGAGACACGTTATGAGCGGGCAGCGGGCGTGTTTGAATTGACCCTCACCCAGCACCAGCCGCGGCGTGAGGCAGAGGCGGAGAAATTGCCGCTGCATATGCCGATTGCACTGGGGCTGGTGGGGCCGAATGGGGCGGATTTGCCGTTGCATCTGGAAGGACATGGCCCCCTTTCGCGACCCGTGATTGAGTTGCAGGAGCGCACCCAGCGTTTCCGCTTTACCAATATTGGGGCTGAGCCTGTGTTGTCGCTCAACCGAGGTTTTTCGGCACCCGTGAAGGTGAGCATGGCGGCAAAGTCTGCGGATGGCTTGTTTCTGATGCGCCATGATGCCGACAGCTTCAACCGCTGGGAAGCGGGCCAGCGTTTGGGGCGGGAATTGATATTTGCGGCCATCACGGGTGAGACTTCCGGGCTTTCCTCTTATGCCACCGCGCTGAATGAGGCGGTGATGGATGAGGGGCTGGAGCCTGGGTTCCGCGCGCTTCTGCTGCAACTTCCATCCGCGACGGATCTTGCCGGAGAGCTGGGGCAGAATGTGGACCCTAGCCTCATGCATGAAGCGCGCGAGATGGTGCGGGCGGGATTGGGCGCGCGCATGATGGCGGGGCTTTCGCGATTGGCTGACATGCGCCTGGACGATGAATATGCGCCAGACCCGCGCCAATCCGGAATGCGGGCTTTGCGCTATGCGGCCTTGGGGTTGATTTCGGCCGCCGAGCCTTCGCGCGGGGCACAGATGGCGCTGGCGGCATTGCGTTCGGCTTCGAATATGACGGATGAAATGGGGGCCATGAATGTGCTGGCCTTGATGGATGTGCCCGAGCGCAGGCTGGCGCTGGATGAATTCCATGCGCGTCATCGCACTGACCATCTGCTCATCGATAAATGGCTGGCTTTGGAAGCCATGGGGCCGTTTTTTGCCACGGTGGGTGCTGTTGAAAAGCTGCTGCTGCATGCCGATTTCAAGCTCACCACCCCCAACAAAGTGCGCGCACTTATCGGCACTTTCGCAAGCCTGAACCCTGTGGCGTTCAATGCGCCGGGGGGCGAAGGTTACCGGCTGGTGGCGGATGTGATTTTGCGGCTGGATGCGATCAACCCGCAGGTGGCGGCAAGGCTGTGTGGCAGTTTCCGCAGTTTCCGCCTGCTGGAACCGGGGCGGCGGGCAAGGGCGGAGGCCGCATTGGGCCAAATTCTCGCGCATCCGGGCCTTTCACGCGATACCCAGGAGATTGCCGCGCGCAGTCTTGGTTAACCTCTCATTAACCATGCCAACGTAGACTCTCGGTTGAATTTACCGGAGCGTGCATGTCTTACGTTGTATTTTCGCCTGTAGAAGTCGTCCAACCGGCAAGGGCGGTTCCGGGTATTCCCGCCCTGTTGCAGCGCGGACTGGAAAAGATCCTCGCGCTTGTCCTGCTTATGGTGGCAAGCCCGGTGATAGTGGCGGCAGCCATTGCGATCCGCTTGGACACGGCTGGGCCAGTGTTGTTCCGGCAAGAACGGCATGGCCTTGGCGGGCGCATTATCCGCATTTACAAATTCCGCACCATGCGCGTGGTCGAGCCCGGATCTAGCGCGCAGCAGGCGGTGCCGGGGGATGCGCGTGTGACGCGGGTGGGGCGTTTTCTGCGTGCGAGCAGCATTGATGAGCTGCCACAGCTTTTGAATGTGCTGACTGGTGACATGGCGCTGGTGGGCCCGCGCCCGCACCCCATCATGCTCGACAAACAATTCAGCCCCCTCATCGCCGGCTATATGGCGCGTTATGGCGTGAGGCCGGGCATTACGGGGCTTGCGCAGGTGAAGGGCCATCGCGGCCCCACACCGGATGTGGAAACCATGCGCCAGCGCGTGGCGGCGGATGTGGAATATGCACGGCGCAAGAGCCTGGCGCTGGATGCGTGGATTTTGGCGCGCACGGTGCCTGCGGTGCTAGGGGCCAAGAATGCGCTTTGAGGTTCTGGGCCTGCCAGTAGACGCCTTGAGTGCAGATGAAATCAGCTCCTGCATTCTGCACAGCGTTAAAACTGACGCCCGAATTACCTTAGCGCATATCAATCTGCATGGGCTTTATTGCGCCCTTCGATCCGCGCCTATGCGTGCGCTTTATCAAGCATCCGAAACGCGCGTCTATATTGATGGCATGCCTTTTGTCTGGCTCGGCAAGCTATTCGGGCATCAAGTCACACGAAGCCACCGCAACACAAGTGTCGATTTTCTTCCCCCGATTCTGAAAATTTTTGCAGCCCAAAAATGGCCTGTGGCATTTGTTGGCGCTGCACCTGAACATGTTGCATCAAACCGAGACGCCTTGCGGCGTTTGGCACCGGGGCTTGATGTGGAATGTTTCCATGGTCATTTCGATATGGCCGATCATGGCCCCACTAGCCATCAGGCATTGATATTGCAAAGGCTTGCAGCGGTGCGACCCAAGCTTTTGTTGGTGGGCATGGGCATGCCGTTGCAAGAGGCGTGGATTGAACAAATTCGCGCGTCGGTGGATGTTCCCGTCATTATGCCCTTGGGTGGATTTATAGACTACTTCACGCATCGCGTTGCCATGCCACCGCGCCAATTTGGGCGTTGGGGCCTGGAAGGCCTGTGGCGGTTGGCGCATGATCCGAAGCGGTTGGCGTTTCGCTATTGCGTAGAACCAGTTTACATCATCAGAGCCCTATTGCGGCGCGGCAGAGCCACATGAAGTTCCTCTTCTTGGCCACAAATCAGGTCGGCCGTGGGCGAATGAACGAGTTATTGCGGCTAATCAAATCTATTAAACAGCAAGATAACAAAGACCACACAATCGCACTGCATGTATTGCTGCAGGGCACTGCAACCACTCCCGTAGAATTGTCTGAATTTACAAATGTTAACTTCTACCCGAACCCGGAATTCGTAGGTCTTAGCAAGGCAAGAAATCTACTGCTAGAACGGATAGAAATTGCTGAGGATGACCTGATACTATTTCCGGATGATGATTGTTGGTATCCTGCGCAGTTCATCTCATGTATTGCCTCACTTATCAGAGAAAAAAAGCCTGACCTTGCGGTTTGGCGTTTCTCCATCAAGGCGCAAGTCCCATCAGAGCTGCGATTCACTAGGATGAGCGGTGCGCAAGCGCTCAGAACCGCTTGCTCGATAGCCTTTGTCATCCGCGGAGCCATACTCAACCGCATTGGACCATTCGACGAAAACCTTGGACTGGGAACCGAGATCGGTGGTGGCGAAGATACCGATTATGCTTTCCGCGCATTCAGCGTGGCAGGCTGCTCTTTGGTCAGCGAGCATGAACTAGTCTTCCATCGGAGCATTAAAGACAGCATAGAAGAGCGATCAAAATACTGGAAGGCGAACATGTATCTGGCGATTAGGTACTTTGGCCCAGCCATCTTCGCGCTAACACTATATAGGTTGTTTGGCGGTTTATTCCTTTTACTTCGCGGCCACATAGACCTTTCAACTTTTATCCAGCCGTTCAGGACGGCTGCTCGAGGATGATCTCCGTTGTCATACCAAGCTACCGAGCGCGAGATCTATGCATCCGTGCTGTTAAATCAGCACTGGACCAGACATTCGCTGACTTGGAAGTGATTGTTGTTGAGGACGGCAGCCACGCGTTGGGTCTTGAAGACTTTCCCCCTGATCCACGAGTACGATTTTTCCAGCTACAGGAAAACATGGGTGGGGCGCGCGCTCGCAACTTTGGTGTTCAAAATGCTCAAGGCAATCTGATTGCTTTCCTTGATGCAGATGATTGGTGGACGCCAACAAAACTCGAAGAACAACTAAGGATAATTAGAACCATACCGCCGTCCGAGAAAGACTGGTTAATCTACAACCAAGTCAACTTCTCATCAAAATGGTTCCCAATTCGGCCTATCGACGAAACTGACGACCTTACAACATTTTTGATTTATGAACGCAATTACATACAAACAAGCGGATTTCTGATGCCACGACGAACAGCACTGCGCTTCCCATTCGATGAGAGCCTGCGGCGACATCAGGATTTTGATCTCTTGATAGACCTACGTTCTGCATCCGTACCATTCATCATGTGTGATGCGAAAACTGTATTTTACGGTGAAGATGACGGGCGATGGCGAGTTGGAAGCGTAAAAGAAATACAGGCTACGCTTCATTGGATCAGCAAGAGGCAAGAAGAAATTTCTCGCGCGGCCCTTGCTGACCTGTATGCTTTTCATTTGGGACGAGCGCTGATCACGAGCCATCCATTTGTTGCGGCAAATTATCTGTTATTGGCTGTTCGTATTTTTCCTCCCATTTTCATCAGGCTGGTTCAGAGAACTGTGGCCAAAACCATCTCTAGGCAGACTTAGGCATAAGCTTTGTGCAACCTTCCGCAAAAAGCGGCCAACCTTCCACAGTGATAGGCGATCCTCCCCTTCCACTTCATGCGACTGGCCTTATTTGTTGAAACCAGAAATAGCAAGCAACCCTTACCCAGACCCAAGAACGTTCTCACAAGTGTCAAACTAGACGACCAGCCTGGTGGACGATTTTTCATATTGGACGCCAGCTCTGTGCCACCTATCCTGAACAACCTCATCAGCAACCACTTACTCGTCGTGCGATCTACAGTAATGAAGTGATAAATTACCGACTCGTTGGAATAGGCAAATTTTGCCCCCTTGAGCTTGGCGCGGAGCATAAAATCGAAGTCCTCTCCACCAGTTAGGCCAAAGGCAGGATCAAACCACTGCTCGGCAAAATCTCTTATGAAGTTGGTCCTTATGAGAGTGTTTCCGGTCCTCACGACCATTTCAATCGGGCCAGACTTCATCGGCTGGCTTCTGAGGATCTCATGTTCGGCGATATGTTCTGGCGGAGAGCCGTCAAAGATGGGCGCAACAGCGCCTCCCACAATATCAGCGTCAGTCGAAGCTTGAACTTGAATGAGTTCTTTTAGCCAAGCGGTATCGGGTATTTCATCGTCATCAATAAGCGCCGCAAAATCACAATCAGCTTCATTCGCAGCCTCGTTGAATAATGCATTTCGCGCTGCGGATATGCCACGCTCGTGAACCAGAATGCAGCGCAATGGAAAAGCGAATTCAGGTGCCAAACTCTGACAAACGGCTTTGGCCTCAGCTCGTTCTGCGTCATTGTCAGCAACAGTCACTTTCCTCGGCTTTAAATCAAGTTGTTCTATAGCTCTCAGTAGTCTCAGGAGTTCGTTAGGTCTTTTGTAGGACGGTATCAGTACATGTATGTGCATCTCAACCCCCATAGCTTCCAGATAAGCCAGAATTTGCGACCCTCGGTGAACCAATGATAAGAAACAGCAGAAGGGCCAGACAGACAGAGAACCCAAACCACGCTTCAACAAAGTTGCTCACTGAGTAGATGATAATGATTCCCAATGTTTCTGTACGGCCGAAACGACTCCAGACTTCACGAAGTAATTTTCTCAATATCGTCGTCACAAATATAGCGAGCGAGCCGATCCCTCCTGCTAGCGCGATTGTTATATAGCCGTTGTGAGTTGATCGCAGATTGCTCCAGATTGTTGCTTGCGCCACAGCAACATAGTCGCCGTAGATTACCGTTGATCCATACCCCCAGCCCAGCCAAGGCCGCTGCATGACAAGTGGCATAAAGAAATTCCAAATCAGGGTTCTGCCGCTGAAGGTGGAATCGCGGCCCAGAAGGCCGAAGATGCCTTCTTCTGAGTGCGTTATGAAAAAGATGCCCAGTGATGCAATGAAGATGGTGAGCAGACTCAAAATGATCGTGGGCAGTCTCCCTCTGGCCGCAACCAGCAGGCAAACTGGAAGGGCAATCAACACAGCGCCCAATGCGGTTGAGCTTTCCGCGTTCACAAGCACCAAGGCTGCCAGCGCCACATCCAGCGCCCGCCGCGCGGGGTGCGCATAGCCGGGCAGGAAAAGCGCCAAGATAAAGAAATAAGCGGCGAATGCGCCAAGTTGGTTCTTGTGCAGGAAAAGCCCACGCCAGCGGCCCAGATGATCGCCAGCCATCAAGCCATATTGCGGCAGCAGCAGCGAAACCATTATGGAGCCGTAAAGCGTCCACCGCATCAGCCGGGCGATGAACGCCACGCCATCAAAGCTAAGTGAGCGTATTGTCATGCAGGCACACAGGAAGGCCAGCATCATTGGCAGGAAGGTAAGGGATGACGTTCGCCAGTTTATCAAGGTTGAAATGGCAACAAGGCACCAGATACCGAGGAAGGCTTTGTCTTCCCAGCGTATGCTTGAAGTGGCCTGCCGCCAGTTCAGGGTAAAAAGAAGGGAGCAGGCCAAAAAACCAGCATAGCGGATGGGTTGCTCAAATGGCTTGATGATCTCCAGGCTCATTTGGCTATCGATGGGATAAAGACCAATCTCGGCCACCCATATATAAACAAGCAGGATCAGCAGCTTTTCAAAACGTTTGCGACTGAGCAAGACTGGTGCTTGGCTTTTGGCAACCGTCATGCGCGCACCGCCAAGGCGAACCGGGGCCAAGCCACCAACCCCCAAGCCAATCCAGCCCCCAGCCCCGCCACCGCAATCAGCCCGGCCCACAGAGTATCCGGACCCAAACACTGCACCACTGCCACCATCGCCCCCGCCTGCGCGAAGGCCAGAATGATATTCATGGTGATGCGCGCCCTCTGCCGGTCCACGCCGTTCAGCATGTCGCTTCCTACATAGAAAAGCCCAGTCAGCAGCACCACGGGGCTTGCCGCGCGCAGGAAGGTGATGATGGGGGCATAGTCGGGTCCGAAGATTTCATCCGACAAGGGAACCAGCGCCCATAGCAGTGCTATTTCCAAAAGGGCGACCAGCGTCATCCATTGCAGAACATGGCGGGCCAGACGGGGAAGCTTTTCCGGCGCGTGGTGACCATATTCGAAATAGCGCGGAATATAACGGCGCGAGACAATCTGCAGCGGAATGAAGGTCACTTGCAGGGCGCGCGTGGCGACCGAATAAAGCGCCAAGGCCGCAGGCGGCAACAGCAGTGCCAGTACAAAACGGTCTGCCGAGTTCTGGCAGGCGCGCAAGGTGGCGTTGACGGTGAAGTAAAGGCTGCCGCGTATATCTCGGGGCCAGCACAATAAGGGCGTGCCATGGCGGGCAAAGCACCAAGCCATCGCCAGGCTCGCAAAGCACAAGGCACCCCCTGCCCCCGCCAACGCGCAAATCCAGGCATCGGCCCCTTGCAGCAGCGCCCATGTGAGCGCCAGTGCGGCTAGCCGGCTCATGGCGCCACCGGTACGCACCAAATCTGCCCGATGCACCTCACCGCGCGCCAATGCGACGGACTCGGCAATGGCAAGGCCGCGCTGGGCGGTCAATTCGATTACCGCCAACGACATCAGCGGACCCAGCGCGCCATGGTCTGGGAAAAGCTGCATCAACCCCACATAAAGTCCGACAACCGCAGGCAGGGTGAGAACGGAAAGGGCAAGCGCGCTGCCCATCCATTCGCGCGTTTCATGCGGGCTTCGCGCAATGCCGCGCAGGGCTGCTTCATGACCACCAAGGCCTGCCACGGCACCCAGCATCGGCAGCAAGGCGGTGAGAGTGAAATAAGCTCCCATTTGCGTGATCGACAACGTGCGCGACAGCACGATCAAGGTGCCAAATTGCGCCACGGGGCCGAGCATCAAGGTGGCAAGGCTGCCGGTGAAGCCGACAAATGAGAGGCTTTTGTGGCTCATGCGGCAAGCCTCAAAATTGGCAAGTTATTTACTAAACTTTGCCGCAACGGCAGATTGCCTAAATTTGTTTGCTTTCTGGTTTGCTGCGGCAAAGGAACCTGAGTGCATGTTGTCTGTACCAACCTGCAAAGGAAATATTCGCCGTGGCCATTAAACGGATCATGATTGCCGCTTTCACTTTTGCGGTCGCGCAGTCGGCTTTTCTGGTAAAATCCGCTAGCGCATCTCCGTTTACGGGTGCGAGCCGGTTGAAGGGCGAGTTGTCCGTCAAGCCGGGGCATACGCTGCGGCAACGCTTGCCTGCCATTAAGAAGCGGTTTGCGCTGCCGCCCATTGCGTTTGTGAATTTCTGCAGGCGCAAGACGGACCAATGTGCGGTGCGGCAGGGCAAATTGGCCGTGCGCGATGGCGTTGTCATCGCTACACCAGCGGTGCTTTCCAGCCTGATCAGCATCAACACGCAGGTCAACAAAACCATTCGCAGTCAGTCCGACGGCCCCCGACAGGATGTCTGGGAGGTGAATGTGATGGCAGGTGATTGTGAGGATTACGTGTTGACCAAGCGTGCCCAATTGCTGGCCAAGGGCTGGCCATCCTCGGCACTTGCGATTGCGGTCGTCTATACGCCCAAGCGCATTGGCCATGCCGTGCTGGTGGCGCGAACGGATGCGGGGGAATTTGTGCTCGACAATCTGCGCGGCGAAATCATCACGCGTGAAAAAAGCGATTACCACTTTATTTCTATGCAGGATGGCTCGCGCCGGTTGGGCTGGGTGGCGTTGTAAATTCATGGCGCGGCCCTTTGCAGCGCGAGTATCAGCTGACGCTGTGGCGCGTCGTGCAGCCTTTGGGTGATGATCTCGGCAAGGGCGGGCCGGACAAGAGGATGGCTGGCATATTCTTGCGCCATGGCATCGGCCATGGGCTGTGAGTTGGCGATAAGGCCTGCATCCAGTGCTGCACGGGCTTTGCTTTCCTCCGGTAGGAAGGCCCAAACCCTTGCGGCAAAGCGCAAGCGTTCAAGCGCAATCCAGCCCGCCCGTGGTGCGGTTTGCCAAGAAGCGGCTAGGCTTTCGTGAACCGGAGCTATGGGGCCGGAGATTTCAAAGACAAGCCCTGCTTTTTCCAGCCATAGTCGGCCATTGGCGGGTGATTGCGCCAGGGCTTGCGTGACGATTGCCAAACATTCGCGCCGCGCGATTTGCGCGCTGACAAAATCATTCGCGGCGACAGCTTGGCTCAGCTTGGCTTGGCAATATGAATGGCGGGAATGGACGCGCAAGGGATCAGGGCTTAGAGCCGCCATCCAAGCCCAAGATGATGGCTGGCCTTGGGTGGAAGCAAACAGGCGTAATTCATCCAGCCGCAAATGGGCCGGCAAGGAAAGCTCCACCGCCAGCGTGCGAAAGGCCAACAACGCCACCACCACAGCCGAGAGCCAAGCCAAGGCCAAGGCGGGCCAAGGATTGGCTGGCAAGGTTTCAGCTTGCCTTTTTGACCGCGGCATCCGTTTTCTTTTCAGCATGATGGCCATAGCCGTAGCCATAGCCCATGCCCAGCAAGCTGTGGGCAGCGTTGAGAACCGGCACAAGGCGGATCCCTTCCGAATCCATCGTCAACTCCCGCATAGCCGCCATAACGCCGCGTTGATTGGCATGGCCGCTACGCACCACAAAAACCACCGTATCGGCGAGCTTGGTGATGATGCGCGCATCCACCACGCGGCCGATTGGGGGTGTATCAATGATGACGAAATCATATTTTTCACGGCAATGGCGGATCAGATCGGCAAATTGCTGAGAGCCAACCAGAACATCACTGCCCCAGCTGCCGCCAACTTCACTGGATAGAACCTCAAGACCCGAACCGGTTTCGCGCAGGATGGAACCGGCGATGTCATTGGCTGTCATGCTCGACAATAATAGTCGGTTCAGGGTGCGGCCGCTGGAGAGGCCGAGAATGCGGGTCAGGCCAGGCTGGCGGAAATCCGCATCTACCAGAATGGTGCGGCGGCCATTGGAGGCCCAGCTACGAGCGAGCGACAGCGATAGTGTCGATTTACCTTCACTTTCCGCGCTGGAGGTGAGCAGCACAACCTGACCATCGCCACGGCGCGGGGCAACCATTTCCACATTCACGCGCACGCGGCGGATGGATTCAGCATAAACCGAAAGAGGATCCATGAGGACCAGTTCTTCCGGGCTTTCCGCCTCGCGCGGCACCACCGCGCCCACGCGCATTCCGGTTACGGATTCAAACTGCTCGTCCGACAGGAAGCCGCCGAATAGATGGTCACGCAACAGGGCGGCGGCAACACCAAAGCCCAAAGCCATCATCGCGCCCAGTGCCAGAATGGCAAAGCGTGGCGGATAGCTGGATTCTGCTGGGGTGATGGCGGGTGCGACGACGCGCGCATTGGGCAAGGCCAGACCGATCTGCTGCTGCACGGCACCCAGACGGGTTGTGTAGCTTTCATAAAGGGCGCGACTATTTTCGGATTTGCGCTGCAGGCGATACAGATCAACGGCAACTTCATTCGGAATGGATTGCTGGGCGAAAAGCTCTTGCAGGGATTTTCGTAAAGATGCCGTGCGGGTGTCGGTTTGGTTGCGCTGTGTGGTGAGTTCACCAATGCGGCTTGATGTGATTGCGTTAAGTTTCTCGTCGATCACCCGGATTTGCTCGGCCGCGTCGGTGGCTGATAGCTGCGCGTTGGCTTGGGCTGCCGCCTCAGCGCGCCGCTCCAGCAAATTACGCACATCGGCGGGCAGGTCAACGGCGGGGAACACACCTTGGCTTGCCGATTCAAGGCCGGCAATGAGGTTGGTGATCTCTTGCTTGCCGCCTTCGATTTCCTCGATCTGCAGGCGCAGGGCGTTGATGGCTTCGCGGGCCTCTGGGGTGCCGATCTTGCCGCTTTGTTCCAGAATGAAGGCGTCAATCTCAGCATCAAAGGAACTGAGGTCGCTGGCCAAGCCATCGACGCGCTGCTGTAGGAAGGAGGCGGCGCGCTGGGCGCTTTGGACACGCGCTTCCACCTGCAGGTCGATATAGGCATCACTGACCGAATTGGCGATCTCGGCTGCCTTTTGGGGTGATTTGCTGACCGCACTGACCGCCAGAACGCTGGTCAGGCCGCGACGGCGAATGCGAAGAGATTCGTCCAGAGTGGTCACAAGGCGGGCGCGGATTTCCGCAGGCAGTTGGGAAATGTCCGTCACTTCATCATAAGCCAGTGTATTCACCGGTGTGGATGCAATGAGGTTCCGCAGTTTTTCGAGCGTTCCAGGCGCAATGCCAAATTCATCATCGCGCCACAGTCGCAGCCGCTGGGCAGCGGAGAGAAGCACGGCGCTGGAGCCCAACACTTCGGCTTCCGTTTCGATGCGATTGTTGAGATTCGAGGCCTGTTCAGGCGTGTCATCCAGCCCCACAAGGCGGGCTTCGCTTTCATCCACCACGATGAGCGCGGTGGCCGTGTAGCGGGTGTCAAGTTGGCTGATAATTCCCACAATCACCAACATGATGAGTGTGGCAGTGAGCAGCACCAGCATGGAATGGCGCAGCAATGTGCCGATGAGGATGCGTAATTCTAGGCCTGCCGCGCGGGCTTGGGGAACATCGCCTGCCCCGGATAAATCCGAAGCGTTCATTTTCTGGCTTCCAGAAAGCGGCAGGTATTATGTTCAAGCACGGCGGCGGTGAGCCTGCCGGTTGCATAGGCACCGGTATCCACGCCGATGCGGTATTTTGCGACTAAAGGCTCCGCCATGGTTTGATGCCCATGCACGATCACTTTCTCAAAGCCATGATCGCCATTGGTGAAATCGTCTCGGATCCAGAGCAGGTCTTTTTCCTTCTGGTCAGCCAGCGCAACGCTTGGCCGGGCACCGGCATGGCAGAAGAAATAATCGCCCAGCGTGAAGGAGGTTTTGAGTTCAGTCAGAAAGCCGAAATGCGACATGGGCATGCAGCGCGCCAGAGCCTTGCGGGCCAAGCGCATTCCTTCCGGTGTTCCGTCTGGCGGTGCGATTTTGTAGGAGCGCAGGGTTTGATCCCCGCCATTGGCCATCCAGGCTGGGCCGAAGCGTTCAGGCTGTTCCATGAAACGTTGGAGCATATCTTCATGATTGCCGCGCAAGGCCACGGTTTCGATGCCCGATAGGCTTAAGGCAGACAGGATGGACAAGACGCCCGCACTGTCGGGACCGCGATCCACATAATCGCCGCACAGCACAATAATGTTGCGCTGCGTTTCGCCTTCAGGCGTTCGCGCTGCATCGTCACAAATCTCATTCAGCATGTTGAGCAACAAGGATGACATGCCGTGAATATCGCCCACGGCATAAATGCGCGTGGAAGGCGGAAGGTAGGCTGAACCCGTTTCGCAAAGCCGGGCAGCGGGTGGCTGCTGAGAGCGCATATTCGCGGATTCGCGAACCCACCTAGTCCAGGGCTGCGGTAAGCGCCAGCCAGACGAATCAAAAAACATGCGGTTTTGCCACCATGACTTGCAAATTAACTGCACATACTATTGACAGTTGCAACGCATATCAAGTACTTTCTAAAGGAAAGAACTAACGGGGAACCGGATGAAAAAAGTCATTTTCGCTACAGTCTTTGCGGCCATCATGGGGCTTCACGCTTTGCCGGCAACAGCGGCCACGCGCGCGGAAATTGCTGCAGACCTCGTTGCTGCATGCTCTGGCGGTGGCGATTGCGCGGCCGCTGTGAATGCAGCCATCGCGCTTGCCACCACGCCGGATTTGTCGGTCGTCATCGGCCAAGGGCTTGCTGATGCCGTGGCGATGGTCGGTGACATCGACCCTGAGCTTGCCACCCTGATGCTGACATTGATCGCTGCGGCACCTGCGGATGTGCAAACGGCCTATCAGATCGCGGTTGACGTTTCGACGGCGGCTATTGGATCGACACCGGTTCCCCCTGCACCTGCCACGCCTGATGTGCCCGCAAACACCGATGCTGGTTCACCGGGCTGAAGCATTTTGCGTTTTGTCGGCTGACGCGCCGACTGCAAGGCCGCAGAGGATGGTGATGGTGAGCGCCACGGCCTGCGTTTGTAGGGCAAAGTCAACGCTGGCATGCAATGCCAGCGTGAGGCTTGAGGCCAGTGCGGCTTCGGCAACCAAGCCATTGCCTGCTTGGCGGCGGCGCAACAGCGCGATCCAGATTCCGACGCAGGCGATGGTCAACCCGGCTGCCATCGGCAAGCCCAAGGTCGCTGCCGCTTCCAGATAAAGCGAATGGGCATTCTGCCAGACATATTCACTGCTGGTTTGCGGCTGGTGATAAAGCGGCTGGACCGATTGGAACGCCCCTGCCCCGTGGCCCAGCCAAGGCCGATCGGCAATGGCGGCGATGGTTTCCTGATAGAGGCTGAAGCGCGAAGCGTTGCTGGCGATGCTGTCATCAGCGCGCATCATCAAGGCTGAAGCGGCAAGCGTGATAGCAGGGGCCGCGAAGGCTGCGATCATCACGCCACCCCAAGCCCCTGCCCGCGAATGGCGTATCCGCAGGAAGGCGAGCCAGCTCAGGCCCACCAGCGCGCTCACAATACCTGCCCGCGATCCGGTCAACAGAAGTGCCGGCAGAAGCAACATGGCGCAGATGGCCGCTATCACGCGGGCGCGATTGGCTTTCTCGCCGGGGGTGGTGAGGATGCTGGTGCAGATGATGAGGCCCACGGCAAAATAGGCCGCCGCCGAATTGCGGCTGACAAATGTGCCCGTGACCCAGCCGATATAGGCCTGCTTGGGCAGCAGGCCCAGTGTCGGCAATTGCAGTTGCTCCACCAGCATGCCGAAAGTGGCAATGATGGCTCCTGTCACGGCGATCGTCAGCAAAGCCGTGCGGGTGAAGGCCGGGTTTTCGGCACCGGCGCGCATGGCGGGAAAGAAGATGGCAAGCGTTAGCCACCAGCCCAGCGTCGCCCAGCCTGCCGCTGGTGCAAGGCTGATGGCACCGGGCGCATCCGGAATGAGTTGCCAGACAGGATGATGCCAGCTTTGGGGTGTGAAGGACACGCATTGCAGCGACATCCACACTGCACCCAAGCCCAAAACTGCCGCCACCGCCCAGAAAATCGGATCACGCCAGACAAGCGGCGCGCGGTATTCGCGAAGGCCAAAGGCGATGAGGGCAAAAGCGGTGATCAGCCCGTTCAACGCCCAGAAGATGGGCCGGTTGGCACCCAGCAAAAGGGGCGGCAGGACGAGCAAGAGCCAGAGGCAGGCAAGTAGAAAAGCTTTAATCATCTAGCAGTATAAAGCTTGTAGTTGAGATATTCGTCAAGATACAATCATAAGATTGTGTTCAGACCATGGAGTTTGAGATTTGCGCAGGATTTATGATCAACGCAAACGGGTTCTGGTAACAGGTGGTGCCGGTTTCCTTGGGTCACACTTAATCGATCGGTTGCTCGACAAGGGCCATGATGTGCTGTGTGTCGATAATTTCTTCACTGGCACCAAGCGAAACCTAGATCACTTGCACAATGCAAGCCGCTTTGAACTCATGCGCCATGATGTAACCTTTCCGCTTTTTGTAGAGGTCGATGAGATCTACAATCTCGCCTGCCCCGCCTCGCCGATCCATTATCAGCACGATCCGGTGCAAACGACAAAAACCTCCATCCACGGCGCTATCAACATGCTGGGACTGGCCAAGCGGGTGAGAGCGCGGATTTTCCAGGCGTCCACCAGCGAGGTTTATGGCGATCCGGTGGTCCATCCGCAGGTGGAAAGCTATTGGGGCAATGTGAACCCCATTGGCATCCGCTCCTGCTATGATGAGGGCAAGCGCGCGGCTGAAACGCTGTTCTTCGATTATCACCGCCAGCATGGCCTGGACATCAAGGTGGCGCGGATTTTCAACACCTATGGCCCGCGCATGCACCCCAATGACGGGCGGGTGGTTTCCAGCTTCATCATGCAGGCGCTGCGCGGGGATGACATCACCATTTTCGGCGATGGCCGGCAAACCCGTTCCTTCTGCTATGTCGATGATTTGATTGATGGCTTTATCCGCCTGATGGATACGCCGGAGGGTGTGACCGGGCCGATCAATCTGGGCAATCCGGTGGAATTCACCATGCTGGAACTGGCGGAGGAGATTTTGAAACAGACGGGCTCGCGCTCCAAGCTCGTCTTCAAGCCCCTGCCACAAGATGACCCGATGCAGCGCCGCCCCGACATCACGCAGGCGCGTGAAAAGCTGGGCTGGGAGCCTGCCGTGCCGCTGCGTGACGGACTGGCGCGGACCATTGATTATTTCCGGGGCCTTCAAGGCTGACGGTCCAGCCGCCGCCAAAGCACGGATAAACTTGCCAAATCACCCTGTTTTCGAATCAATGGGGGCAACGGTGATTCGTTCGCCGGGGCAGGGAAGCAGGCAGTGGCGAAAACACAGCTAGGTGAGTTGTTTTTCAAGGAGCGCGCGCTGCATTTGGCGCTGGCGCCGCGCAATTTGGCGCGCATTACCATTTCCGAAAAGGGCCTTCGCAATCTCATCACGGTTTTGATTGCGCTTTTCCTGCTCACGCTTGGGGCTGCCCTGCTGCTTCAGCTCATGATGTCGCGCAATTCCCATATTGATGACCATAACCGCGTGACGCTTTTGCAGGGCGAGCTGACGGCGCTGCGCCTGCGCGACAAGCTGACGGAGGGCACGAGCGACCCCGTGGGCAAGCTTCTGGGGGTGGCTGCCGGGCCTGAAGCGGGCAAGGCTGGGCGGCTGATGGCGCTGGCGGATGAAAAGGGCACGCTGCTGGCCACCCTTCCGGCAGTGGAAAATCTCAATGGCAAGACGCTGACCGACTTCATCCGGGCCGCCGACCTTCTGACCATTCTTGCGGATACCGGTGGCATGCGCGCGGTCACTTTGGCTGACGGGCGGGAGGCTTACGCCTTCACCGAGAGCCTTGCTCCGCACAAATACAGGCTCGTCATCATCCAGCCGCGCAGCGACCTTCTGATGACATGGCGGCAGGACATGGCGCAGATCACCACACTGTTCACCGTGACGCTGGCGGTATTGGTGCTGCTGGGAGCGGCCTTTCATTGGCAAGCCTCACGCGCTTCCGAAGCCGACCGCACCTTGGCGATGGCCACGGACCGGCTGGATACGGCACTGGATCGCGGGCGTTGCGGCTTGTGGGATTGGGATGTGGCGCGCGGCCAGATCTTCTGGTCCAAATCCATGCATGAAATGCTGGGCTTGCCGGCACGCGGCAATTTCCTTTCCTATGGCGAATTGGCTGACCGGTTGCATCCAGATGATGCGCCGCTCGATGTGATGGTGGAGCGGCTGCTGGCGCAGGGCCACGGGGCCATTGATTGCGAATTCCGCATGCGCCATGCCGATCAAAGCTGGGTGTGGTTGCGCGCGCGCGCTGAGCTTACCCCGGCAGCGGGTGAGGATGCACCGCATCTGGTTGGCATTGCCATCGACATCACCGACCAGAAGCTTGCCACCCGTGCCAATCAAGAAGCCGAATTGCGGCTGAAGGATGCGATTGAAAATATCTCGGAAGCCTTCGTGCTTTGGGATACTGAAAACCGGCTGGTGATGTGCAATTCGAAGTATCAGCAATTCCATAATTTGCCGCCCCATATGTGCCTGCCAGGCACGGCTTATGAGGAAGTCGCCAAGCTTGCCAAGGAACCAGTGGTGCGCCAGCGCGTGCCCTTGGCGCAAGGCGAAGGTGAAGGCCAGACATTCGAGGTGCAGCTTGGCGATTCCCGTTGGCTGCAAATCAACGAACGGCGCACCAAGGATGGTGGGTTTGTGTCGGTCGGCACCGACATTACGCCCCTGAAGCAACATGAAGAACGCCTGCTGCTTTCCGAGCGTGAGCTGATGAATACGGTGCGCGATTTGCAGAAATCGCGCATGACGCTGGAACAGCAATCGCAGCGGCTGGCGGATTTGGCCGAGAAATATTCACGCGAAAAGACGCGCGCGGAAGCTGCCAACCGATCCAAATCCGAATTCCTCGCCAATATGAGCCATGAGCTGAGAACGCCGCTGAATGCCATTATCGGTTTTTCCGAAGTGATGGAGCAGCAGATTTTTGGCAAGCTCGGCTCAACAAAATATAATGAATATGCCAGTGACATTCATCGCTCCGGGCAATATCTGCTCGATGTGATCAGCGATATTCTGGATATGTCGAAGATCGAAGCTGGCCGCGTGGCGTTGGAAATCAAGCCGGTGAATATTGCCGCCGTGGTGGAGGATGCGCTTCGCATCATCAGCCCACGGGCAGCGGAAGGCCGCGTGGCGATCGTGCGGCGTTTGCCTGCCCATGTGAACGCGCAAGCCGATGGCCGCGCCATCAAGCAAGTGCTGATCAACCTTTTGGCCAATGCCGTGAAATTCACGCCGGAAGGCGGCAAGGTAACCGTGTCGCTTCTGGAGAAAGCCCAGAGTGTGACCATCACCATCGCCGACACGGGCATCGGCATCCCCAAGCGCGACATGCACAAGCTGGGCCGACCCTTTGAGCAGGTGGAAAACCAGTTCACCAAGACCAAGAGCGGTTCAGGCCTGGGGCTGGCAATTTCTAAGTCCCTCATCGAATTGCATGATGGTCAGGTGCTGATCGACAGCATCGAAGGCAAGGGCACCACGGTCAGCGTGAAACTGCCCAAGCAGGCAAAGGCGCAGGCAGCGGCCTGAGGTTACACCCCCACCGTCAAACCGGCCTGCGAGCCGAGCCAGAAGCCGTGGCAGGTACAGTGTTTTGGGTTGCGGCCGCAAAGCCCTGTCGCGGCTGTGCGCTGCGCTATGGTCGGGATGAGAATTTATTTGGCGATTCTATTGCTTACCCGGACCGCCTGCCCGTTTGCGGATTTCTGCGGCGAGGATTTTGCGTTCCTCTGGCGTGAGCTTGCCGATCACACCCAAGGCGACGGCAGAGCCCTCATCCATCAGCCTTTTGCCCTCATCGCCGAATTGGGTGATGGCGACTGCCATGAGCGTAGCATCATAGGGTTCGGCTTCGAGCGCGGCGGCCACCGCGGCCGCGCGGTTACGCAGCTCACCACGGCCTTTGCGGAAATTGCTGTTGTGGGCTTTCAGTTCATCGAGCAGCGCCTGGCGGCGGTCATCCTCCAGCTGCATGAAAAAACCGCGCGGCAGAAGCTGGCTCCAACTGGTAGCCTGAATGCGCCCCGGCCCACGCTTTTCCATGAAGCCATGAGCGACGACCATGCCAATGACGAGCAGATTGATGGCAAGCGACATGACCAGAAGGGTCGATTTCCAGTTTGCTTTGAGCCAGTTCACAATGTTTCTCCATCACTCAAAGCTACCACTTCCCCTAGACCTGTGAGGTCTTCGGCGGTCAGCTCCTGCAACGAGGCTGTGTCGGTCAAGCCGGGAACCGCAATGCCCACGGCACCGAGCCAGATGCCCAGTGCCAGAGAGGCCGCGAGTGCCATTCCGGCGGCATAGGGGGCGGCGGTGGATTTGCGCTGCTGCGGGCTGATACCGGCGCGCGCGGCAATGCGTGCGGCAAGGTCTACAGCGACCGGTGGCGGTGCGGCGGCTTTATCCAACAGCCTATCCAAGGCCAGGTCTTCTTTTGTTTTTTGGCTCATGGCAATTACCCTAAGGTTTCAAATTCTGATAACATATCAGCGTGGCGGTTTTTCAATTTTTCTTTCAAGGAACGCCGGGCGCGAGAGAGAAGCGATTCCAGGGCTTCCACGGTGATGCCCAGCGTCTGCGCTGCTGTTTTCTGGTTCACTTCCTCGAAATGGACAAGAATGAGGGCGAGGCGTTGGCGGTCGGGAAGTTCGGCAATGGCGGCATCCACTTCTGCCGATAGCTCATTCACGCGCATTTGCGTTTCCTGATCGGCAGCACCATCGGAGGTTTCGGGCAACACTTCCATCAGTTCCGGCTTCTTGCGCCGGTAACGGTCGATGGCGAGATTGGAGGCGACCCGATAGAGCCAGGGTTCCACCGGCACATCGCCCAAGCTTGGCGCTTCCCGCCACAGGCGCAGAAAGGTTTCCTGGGCGATATCTTCAGCCTCCGCATGGCTTTTTACAATGCGCCAAGCGATGGCCTGCACGCGCGGCAGGGTTTGCGCCAGAAGCTGCTCGAAGGCTTTGTCATCTGCCTTGGCGATTTTTGCCAGCAGGGATTCTTCCTGCCGCAGCGCGGGGCTTGCGGCAGGGAAGTTTGCCTTGCGGAAATTCAACAAAGCCAAATGGGTGGCCTCTGCTTGCATGTGTTTCAGGGAGTGGCCTGTTGCTGGCTTGCCCTGCGGTAAAGCTCGCGCATCTCTTGGCGCATAGCAAGCTTATAGGCTTGGGCTTCCTCGAAAGTCACTGCACCATTGGCATCCACATCAGCCTTGCCGAATTTGGTGGTGAGAAGCCCGTCAAATTCACCTTGCGTGATGGTGCCATCCTTATCTGCATCCATGCGGGTGAGCATGCGTTCGAGCTGGCGTTCCATCGCCGCGCGTAGGCGGGTTTCGATTTCCATGCGCGATACGGCATTATCGCCATTGGTGTCCATTTTGAGGAAACGGCGTTCGGCGGGTGGCGTGAGTTCGGCAAGGGTGAGTGTTCCGTCCTTGTCCTTATCGGCGGCGAAGAAGGATTTTTCACCCGTGGGCAGGCTTGGTTCGGCGGCATGCAGAGCGGTGGCGGCAAGCACGAGTGAGGCGGCGGCGACGGTGATGATGAGGCGCATGGCAATTCTCCCTGTTGCAAGGGGCACGGTTTGTTCCGGCCCTGTGAGCAAGACGATGGAGGTGGACGGAATCCGTCGCAGAAATTTTTAGCCGATCAGGCGGGCATAAATGGCCGAAACTTCGCCTTGCGTTTCCATGAGCAAGGCTTCGGCAGCTTCGATGGTGGGAAGGCCAGCGGCGGAGGCGACAATGCGGTTGAGGCCCGCCGGAGCTGCCGCAGGGTCATAGGGCGCGGAAACGCACAGGCGCAAAACTTGGGTTAGGCGATGATAAAGCGCGTTGGCGGCAATGAGGTGGGTGGCGTCTGCTTGCGGGATGAAGCCAGCCGTGGCGAGCTTGGTGAGGGCGGCGCCGGTGGAAACATCCAGCACGCTGGCATCATCGCGGGCATGCAGGATCTGGAAGGTTTGGGCGATGAATTCGACATCCACCAGACCACCTGCGGCGTGCTTCAAATCCCACACCGGGCGGGGGCCGAACTCCTGGCGCATGAGGGCGCGCATTTCGCGCACATCTGCAAGGGTCTTTTGCGTCTCGCGCGGGGCTTGAAGGGCCGTGCGGATGGCTTGGGCCACTTCGGTTTGCAAATTTGCGTCACCAGCCACGACGCGCGCGCGGGTGAGGGCGAGCTTCTCCCATGTCCAAGCCGAGCCTTGGTGATAGCCGATAAAGCTGTCGATCCGGGTTGCCACGGGGCCCTTGTTGCCCGAGGGGCGCAGGCGCATATCCACCTCATAAAGCCCGCCTTCGGAAGTGGGAACCGAAAGGCCTGCAATGAGGCGTTGGGTGAGGCGGGCGTAATATTGATCGACACTGAGCGGGCGTTTGCCGTCGGACATTTCAGCATCGGGGGCGGCGGAATACATGAGGATGAGGTCCAGATCGGAGGAAGCGGTCATTTCGCGCCCACCGAGTTTGCCCATGGCGATGACGGTGGCGGTGCCTGCTTTCACACAGCCGTGGCGGGTGATCATTTCTTCGGTCGCGGCAGCCAGCGTGCGGGTGATGAGGGCATCGGCCAGATCCGACCAAGCGCGGCCCGCTTCACCTGCGCTCACCGTATCGGAAATGACGCGCACGCCGATGCGGAACATCTGCTCTTTACCAATGACGCGGACGCGATCCAGCACTTCTTCCTGCAAGGTGCCTTGCGGGATTTGTGAGGCAATACGGGTTGCTATTTCTTCTGCTGTTGGCAGGGCGCTGAAAAAGCCCGGGTCGAGCACGGCATCCAGCACCTTCGGGCGGTAGCTCAATTCTTCGGCCAGTCGCGGTGCGGTGCCGAGGATGGTGGCGATCAATTCGAGCAGGTTTGGGTTAGCGCGCAGAAGCGAGAAAAGCTGCACGCCAGCGGGAAGGCCACCGAGGAAACGGTCAAAAGCCAGGAAGGCTTGGTCGGCATCGCCCGTGGAAGCCAGCGCGGCGAGCAGAGCGGGCATAATTTCGGTGAGCCGTTCGCGGGCTTGCGCGCTGCGGGTGGCGGCATAGCGACCAAAGTGCCAGCTTCGCACCATGGCGGATAAATCAGAGGGGCGTTCAAAGCCCATCTTCTTCAGGGTCTGGATGGTTTCTGGGTCATCTTCGCCACCGGTGAAAACAAGGCTGCCGCTGGCGCTTCCCAAATCGGCTGCATCTTCGAATAGCCTGGCATAATGGCTTTGCACGCGGGTGAGGACGGCGCGCAATTGGCTGGCGAATTGTTCAGTGGTTTCATAGCCACAAAAACGCGCGATGCTATCAAAGGCTGGGCCTTGTGGGGGCAGAGTGTGGGTTTGTTCATCGGCCACCATTTGGATGCGGTGTTCGATGCTGCGTAAATAGCGGTAATCCTGTTTCAACTCAAAAGCCGCTTCGGGCGTGATCCACTGCGCGGCGGCCAGTGCATCTAGCATTTCCAGCGTGCGGCGGCCACGCAGTGCTGTGTTGCGGCCACCGGCGATGAGCTGTTGGGTTTGCACAAAGAACTCGATCTCGCGGATGCCGCCGCGGCCCAGTTTTATATTGTGGCCGAACACGGCAATTTCACCATGGCCCTTCACGGCATGGATTTGCCGCTTCATGGATTGCACATCCGCGATGGCGGCAAAGTCGAGATATTTGCGCCAGACATAGGGTTTCAGATCATGGAGGAACCTGTCGCCCAGCGCCAGATCACCAGCCGCGGGCCGCGCCTTGATCATGGCGGCGCGTTCCCAGTTCTGGCCCATGCTTTCATAATAGATGCTGGCCGCTTCCATCGAGATGGCGATTTGGGTGGCGCGCGGGTCTGGGCGTAAGCGCAGATCTACGCGGAAGCCATAGCCGTTCTCGTCGGGTTCCTGCATCAGTGCCACAAGGCGGCGGGTGAGGCGGACGAAAACATCCGAAGGTTCGGCACCGGGTTTGAGCTTGGGAGTGCTGGCATCGTAAAGCACGATGAGATCGACATCGGAGGAATAGTTCAATTCATTGGCGCCATGCTTGCCCATGGCAAGCACCGTGTAGCCGCAATCCTTGGCTGGGTTTTGTGGGTCGATATGGGTGAGTTTTGGCGTGTCGAGCAAAAGCCAGTTGACGCAAGTGGTCAGAAGGCTATCGGCAAGGCGGGTGAGCGCGTCGGTTACTTGTTCGATGTTCCAGCGACCGGACAAATCAGCGATGGCAATGAGAAGGGCTGATTTGGCCTTGGTCTGACGGACGAGACGGCGCAGGGTGGTTTCATCGGTCTGCCAATGGAGTGCGGCCAGCACTTGCGGGAAAAGCGCATCGGGGTTTTCGGCAAGCGTGCGGCGCGCAAAGGCAGGATCACGCAAGATGAGATCGCGCAAATAGGGCGAGGCTGCG
This sequence comes from uncultured Hyphomicrobiales bacterium, assembly GCA_903951595.1. GTDB lineage: Bacteria > Pseudomonadota > Alphaproteobacteria > Rhizobiales > Aestuariivirgaceae > CABJBCQ01. Next base: position 22,628 of record CAJBCQ010000178.1, read on the forward strand.
AAAACTGCGCCAAGAAAGGCGCGTGTTTGCTCATCCAGCACCCAATCGGGGCTGCGGTCAGCAAGATCGTGGAGCGCGCGGGTGGCGGCGGCTTCATCTAGGGGTTTGGGCAATCTCATGGGCGATGAGCTTAGCCGCCTTGCAGCTGGCGGGGAAGGATAAGCTTGACGGTGAGGCCGGGGGCGTTGTCTTCCAGCGCAATCTGGCCCTGATGCAATTTCACAATGCCCGCCACAAGGCTCAAGCCCAGTCCGCTGCCCGGTTTTGAGCGGCTGGCATCCAGCCTCACAAAGCGTTCCAGCACGCGGGCGCGGTCTGGTTCGGCAATGCCGGGGCCGTGGTCGGATACCGACAGGATGACATGGCCATTATCCACGGCGGCGGCCACCGTGATGTCGGGCTTGCCGTCTGGGCCTGCGCCATATTTCAGGGCGTTGTCGATGAGATTGGCTAACGCCTGCGCCAGAAGCTGACGATCCGCGTGGAGATGCGCCCCTTCTGCCGTCTGGACGGTCAGCGTGCCGCCCTGCTCTTCGGCGCTCGGGCCATAAAGCTCGGCCATTTCCTCGATGAGGGGGGCTATTTCCATCGGGGCCAGCCCCTCGCGCGCTTGGCCTGCTTCGGTGCGAGCGATGGACAAAAGAGCGTTGAAGGTTTGCAGCAGGCGGTCGGCATCTTCCAGTGTTTCGGTAAGGGCTTCGCGCTGTTCATCCGGATTTCCCGAACGGATGGCCCCTTCAAGGCGTGCACGCAGGCGCGTGAGGGGGGTGCGAAGATCATGGGCCACATTGCTCGATACTTCGCGCATGCCACCCATCAGGCGTTCGATCTGGTCGAGCATGTCATTGAGGCTGACGGCGAGACGGTCCAGTTCATCGCCAGAGCCGCTTAAAGCCACGCGGCGGGAAAGCTCGCCTTTCATGATGGAGCGCGCGGTGCTGGTCATCGCATCGACGCGCGTGAGGAAGTTGCGGCTCATCCAGAGCCCGCCACCAACGCCCAGAACCAGGGTTAAGCCCAGCGCCCAGAACAGGGTGCGGCGGATGATCTGGGCGAGCTTGCGGCGCTCCTCCACATCGCGGCCCACCACCAGCCTGGCACCATCGGCAAGGGTGACATGGAAAGCGCGCGCCTGATGCTGCTGCGGCCCGCGCACGGTGACGACGGCATAAGAAAATTCCACCCAGCCGGATTTGCCCTTGGTGGCCTCTGGCGGCAAGCCTTGCAGGTTTCCGGCAAGGCGCGCGCCTCTGATATTGGTGAGCAGATAGACGGAATTGGAATCCTGTGCCGAGCGCCGTTCCACCGTTTCGATGAGCCCACCTACCCCGCGCGTGCGGTATTGCTCCGCCAAGCCCTGCACTTCAGCCTCAATGGTATCTTCCAATTGACGTTCGAGAAGAAGGCCCGTGTTCCAATAGACATAACCCAACACCAAGCCCACCGAGACGGCGAACACGGCAAGGTAAGTGGCAGCCAGCCGGAAGGTGGAGGTTTGGAGGAGTTTGAGATTAGCGGGCACGGATAGAATATCCCGCGCCGCGCACGGTTTGCAGCAGGGGTTCGCCTTCGAAGCCCTTGTCGATCTTGGAGCGCAGGCGCGAGATATGTACGTCGATCACATTGGTCTGCGGGTCGAAATGATAGTCCCAGACATTTTCCAAAAGCATGGTGCGGGTGACGACATGGCCGGCATTTCGCATGAGATATTCCAGTAGCTTGAACTCGCGCGGTTGCAGGGGAATGTCGATACCGCCGCGCGTGACGGTGCGGGCGAGAAGGTCCATCACGAGGCCGCAAGCTTCAAGCTTGGTCTGCTGGGGTTCCGGGCTCGTGCGTCTTGTCAGGCCTTCGATGCGGGCGAGAAGTTCGGAAAAGGCATAGGGCTTGGCGAGATAATCATCGCCGCCTGCCCGCAGGCCCTTCACCTTCTCGTCCACATCCGAGAGTGCGGATAAAATCAACACCGGTGCCCGCATGCCTTCGGCGCGCAGGGTACGCACGACCGAAAGCCCATCCAAGCGCGGCAGCATGCGGTCTACCACCAGAACATCATGCACATTCTCGCGAGCTAGCGTGAGGCCTTCCTCGCCATCGGCGGCGTGGTCGGCCACATGACCGGATTCATGCAGGCCTTTGATGAGCCAGCCTGCCTGTTCGCGGTCGTCCTCGATCACCAGAATACGCATGTTGCTTGCCGTCAGCCCTTCAAGGCGGGAAGGGCGATGAAACGCTGGCGGTCGCCAGAGCGGACCAGCATCAGCACGCGCTTCTGGCCTGCATCGGCTGCCTTGGTGACAGCGGCGCGCACATCGGCCGGATTGGAGACGGCTTCACCTGCCACTTCGACGATGATGTCACCGGAGGAAAGGCCACTATCGGCACCGGGGGTGCCGGGTTTGACTTCGGTGATTTCCACCCCTGCCCCATCATCAGCCTGACGCAGGCTGAGGCCCAAGGCGGCAAGGCTGGTGCGTTCGGCACCTGAAGTGGCCGGAGCGGGGGCCGCGGCTTGCTTGTCGCCGGGCATGACGGCGATGGCGACCTTGATGTCCATGCTCTTGCCATCGCGCTCAATGGTGATGACGGCATCCTTGCCGGGAGCCAGACCCGCCACACGGCGCGACAGGTCTTTGGGTTCAGCAATGTCCTGGCCATTCACCTTGGTGATCACATCTCCGGCCTTCACGCCCGCTTTGAGGGCGGGTGAATCTTCGGTCACATCGGCAACGATGGCACCCTTGGCGGCTTTCAGCCCCAAGCTTTCGGCGATTTCCGCGGTGACGGGCTGGATGGCGACACCCAGCCAGCCGCGCGTGACTTTGCCGGAAGATTTGAGATCCTCAATGATCTGGCTTGCGGCAGAAGCTGGAATGGCAAAGCCGATGCCGACACTGCCGCCGGAGGGCGAATAGATGGCCGTATTGATGCCAACCACTTCACCATTGAGATTGAAGGCGGGGCCGCCGGAATTGCCACGGTTGATGGGGGCGTCGATCTGCAGGAAATCATCATAAGGGCCAGAGCCAATGTCGCGGCCACGTGCCGAGATGATGCCCGTTGTCACCGAGCCGCCAAGGCCGAAGGGATTGCCCACGGCCACCACCCAATCGCCCACGCGCGGTTCGGCGGTGGCGAATTTGACGAAGGTGAAGGGCTTGTCAGCATCCTTGATGCGGATGAGGGCCAAATCAGTTTTGGGATCGGTGCCGACGACTTCGGCACTGTATTCCTTGCCGTCATCGAATTTGACGGTGACGGCTTCAGCATCCTTGACGACATGGTTGTTGGTGACGGCGTAGCCATCCGCAGAGATCAAGAAGCCCGAGCCTTCCGAGCGGCCCTGCGGGCCTTGCTGGCCTTCACCCGGCTGGCCTTTTTTGAACTGGGGAAGCTGTTCAAAGAATTTGCGGAAGGGGCTGTCTTCGGGAAGCTGGTCAAGGCCGGGGGGAAGCTCCATGCCGCCACCTTCGCCGGCTTGCTCATCATCACTGCTGGCGGTTTGGGTATACTTCACCTCCACCGACACAACGGCAGGCATGACCTTCTCCACCAGATCAGCAAAGCCTGAGGCTGGGGCCGGGGTGGTGACTGACTGGGCGGCGGCGGGAACCGGGGGTGGCATGAAGGTTGAGGAAGCGGTGAGCGCCGTAGCACTCAAAAGCCCTGCCACCAGCAGGCCCATCACGGTGCGCGTGCGCTTGGTGCGGACAGGCTGAAAGCCCCGGAGTTCGGTGGTCATGAATGTTGATCCTTCAATTGGCGATGTCGATGCACACAAGATAGGAAGCCCAGCCTTACATCAACCTTTCAGCGCGGTGAAAGCTTGGTAATGTTCATGGCAGAAACGTGGCGGGGTCGGTTTTAGATCAGCTTTTTCAGCTTTTCGGCCTCTTCGGCCGAAATGGGCGCTTCCGCTGGGGAGGCTTGGCGGCGGCGGTTTAGCAGAAGATAGAGGGTTCCGGCGGCCAGCACGAGGAAGGGGCCGAGCCACAAGAACAGGGTCGTTGTGTTGAAAGGCGGCTTTAGCAGCACGAAATCGCCATAGCGGGCGACGAGATAGGCCTTGGCGGCTTCGTCACTGTCGCCGGCTTGCAGGCGTTCGCGCAGCAGCAGGCGCAAATCACGCGCCAGGGGGGCTTCCGAATCATCAATCGACTGGTTCTGGCAGACGACACAGCGAAGCTCGGTGGAAAGGGCGCGGGCGCGGTGTTCGAGGGCCGGATCGGCGAGGATTTCATCGGGCTCAACGGCCAGTGCAGGGGCGGCGTTCAGCAGAGCTGCGAGGATGAGCGCCTTTTTCATGCCGTGGCCTCAAGCGCCGCGCGGGGTGCGGTTTTGGGGACACCAACGCGGTAGCGGCGATCCGCCAAGGACAAGAGGCCACCCAGGAACATGATGACGGTGCCAATCCAGATCCAGCGCACCATGGGATTGTAATAAGCGCGCAGCGTGCGGCCGGTGCCATCGGCGGTTTTATCGCCCATCACGACATAAAGATCGCCTGACCAGAAGGCGTGCAATCCCGCTTCTGTAGTGGGCATGGAGGCGGGGCGGAAATTGCGCTTTTCGGAGGTGAGTTCGCCGATTTCCCGGTCGCCAATGGTGACGCGGAAAAGCCCCTGTTCGGCGGTGAAATTGGGGCCTTCGAGGGTGCGTTCGGAAAGGAAGGTGAGCGTCATGCCGGAGATTTCCACCTTGTCGCCGGGTTTGACCGTGGTGATGATTTCGGTGCGCCAAGCGGAGACGGCAGTAATGCCGATGACCATGACGCCAACCCCCAAATGCGCCAACGCCATGCCGAAAGCCTGACCGGGAAGGCCTTTCAAGCGTGCAAAAGCGGTTGCGGGCGAGACTTTGAAGAATTGCGCGCGCTGGGCGATTTCACTCAACGAGCCCGCGATCAGCCACGCGCCAAGAGCGATGGCGAGGGGTGCGGCCCACGGGCCTTTGAAATGGAAGGCAAAGGTGAGGATGGCGGTGAGCAAGGCGATGGACGCTGCCGCCCATAGGCGCTGCATGGCGGGGTATATATCAGCCCGTTTCCAGCTCAGCATCGGCCCCAGAGGCACGAGCAGCAGAAGCGGGATCATGAGCGGCACGAAGGTTAAATTGAAATAGGGTGGGCCGACGGAGATTTTACCGGCATTCAGCGCATCCAGCACCAGTGGATAGAGCGTGCCGATGAGCACCGTGGCGGTGGCAGCGGCAAGCAGCAGGTTATTGACGACGAGTGCACCTTCCCGGCTCAAAGGGGCAAATAGGCCACCTTGTTTGAGGGCGGGGGCGCGTAGGGCAAACAGGCTCAAGGCACCGCCGATGAACACCATCAGGATGACGAGGATAAACAGGCCGCGCTGCGGGTCCACCGCGAAGGCGTGAACGGAGGTGAGCACGCCGGAGCGCACGAGGAAGGCACCCATCAGCGACAGCGAGAAGGACAGGATGGCGAGCAGGATCGTCCAGATTTTCAGAGCATTTCGCTTTTCCACAACGATTGCCGAATGTAGCAAAGCGGTGGCGGCAAGCCATGGCATGAGGGAGGCATTTTCAACCGGATCCCAGAACCACCAGCCGCCCCAGCCCAATTCATAATAGGCCCACCAGCTGCCCATCGAAATGCCAAGGGTGAGGAACATCCAAGCCAATAGCGTCCACGGCCTTACCCAACGCGCCCAAGCGGCATCGACTTTGCCTTCAATAAGGGCGGCCACGGCAAAGGAGAAGGCAATCGAGAGGCCAACATAGCCGGCATAGAGAAAAGGCGGGTGGAAGGCGAGTGCGGGGTCTTGCAGCACGGGGTTGAGGCCCGCGCCTTCAATGGGTGCCGGATCCAGCCGCAAGAAGGGATTGGACACGGTGACGATGAATAATAGAAACGCCAAGCCCACCATGCCCTGCACCGAAAGCACGCGGGCTTTGAGTGCGGGCGGCAGGTTGTTTCCGAAAGCCGCCACCGCAGCACCGAAAGCGGCAAGGATCAAAACCCATAGCAACATCGAGCCTTCGTGATTGCCCCATACGCCGGAGATCTTATAGAGCATGGGCTTGGCTGAATGTGAGTTCTCATAGACATTCAGCACGCTGAAATCACTCGTCACATAATTCCAGGTGAGTGCCGAGAAAGCCAATAAGATCAATAGGAATTGCGCCAATGCGGCAGGGGATGCGGCGCGCATCAGGCGGGTGTCATTCACATGCGCGCCATAAAGTGGCACCAGCGATTGCCACAGGCTTGCGGCAAGGGCGAGGATGACGGCGAAGTGACCCAGTTCAGCGATCATGGCTTTTTGCCTTCGTTCCAGACGCCCTTTTCTTTCAGGCTGTCGGCGAGTTCCTTGGGCATGTAATTCTCATCATGCTTGGCAAGCACCGTATCGGCGACAAAAAGGCCGGTGGCATCTAGCGCCCCTTCGGTGACAACGCCCTGACCTTCGCGGAACAGGTCGGGCAACTGGCCCGTATAGGTGACGGGAATGGTTTTGAGCGTATCGGTAACGGTGAAAGTCACGACCGCTCCTTCGCCCTTCTTGAAGCTGCCCTGCTCCACCAGCCCGCCCAGTCTGATGCGCGTGCCGGGGGGGATGGCTTTTTCGGTGATGTCGGAAGGTGTGTAGAAGAATACGATGTTATCGCGCATGGCATAGAGCACAAGGCCCGCGGCAACCGCCAGCACGGCAAGGCCAGCGCACAGCATCATGAGGCGTTTTTGTTTGCGGGTCATGGGTTCAACCCCTGTCGGGCGGCGGCAATGCGGGCGAGTGCGAGGGCGTCATCCTTATAGATTTCAGCGGCATCATCGAGCGCCTTTTTTGCGGCGGGCAATTCGCCCAGCATTTTGCGAGCATTGGCCAGACGCAGCCAGCCGTCGAGGTCTTTGCCATTGAGGCTCAGTTTTTCAGCCAAGCCATCCACCATCGAGCGGATCATGGCCTGACGATCTTGCGGGCTCATTTGCTTGGCGGCGGCGATTTGTTCATCCGAAAGCTGCGGCATGCCGGGGGCGGAGGCGGCGGGGGCGGAGGCAACTTCGTCGATCGCCGCGCGCACGGCGGCCCGCCACGGGGCATCCGCCGGGGCCTTGTCAAAAAGGGCTTGCCAGATGGCCAGGGCTTCGGCGGTTTTGCCTTTTTGGCGCAAAGCGAGACCTTGGAAAAAGGCGGATTTGGGATGGTCTGGATTGAGTTTCAGGGCTTCCGCAAAGGCGGTTTCGGCCCTTTCATTCATTTGCCCGCCATTGGCCAGCACCAGCGTTTCACCGTAATCGGCAAGCAAATCTGCATTCGGCGTGGTGTTCCGCAACAGGCCTGCGAGGGCTTGGGAGGCTTCCTCATAACGTCCGCGCCCGGCAAGTGCGGTTGCCATGACCTGCCAGCCGCGCAAATCGGTGGGGTTTTGCTCCAAATGAGCGGAAACCTTGGCGATGAGGGCTTCGAAATCACCCGTCTTTTCCGCATTGGCGAGGCGTTCGGCATGGGGCGCGCCGACCAAACCGGGGCGCCCTTCCACCAGATAGAGCCCGATTGCGAGCAGTGGGATGGCAATGGCGGTCGCCAATTTGGCCCAGAGGATTTTGGATTGGGTGCCGGGGGCGGATTGGCGGGCGGCATCGGCGGCGAGAATGCGGCGCGAAATCTCAGCGCGGGCAGCATCTGCATCGCTGGCGGCAATGGCACCACGGCCAAGATCACGCTCCAATTCGGCCAATTGGTCGCGATATACGGCCAGATCATAGTCCGAGCCTGTTTGCGCGGATGGGATTTGCGCCCGGCGCAGGGGGGCAATCAGCACCGCGACAAGGCCGAAGGTAAGGACGGCGAGCAGGAACCAGAGCATCATGAGCCTATGTAGGGCCGCCAAGGGGGTTAAATCAATTCACGCCTTTGCCGGGGCGCGGCGGCTCGGTGTCGCAGTTACCCTAGGGGGGGTCGCAAAAATCTGGTGATCTGGCGGCGGCTTTGCTAGTTTCCGCCTCACCAGAGGCCCCTCCTCATACAGCATAAGCCAGGCCCATGAACCGATATTCCGTATTCTCGGTCGCGCGCAACGCGATGAACTATAACAAGGACTGGGAACGCGCTTGGCGCAGCCCCAACCCCAAGGCCGAATATGACGCCGTGATCATCGGCGCTGGCGGCCATGGGCTGGCCACGGCCTATTATTTGGCCAAGGAACACAAGATGACCAATATCGCGGTCATCGAAAAGGGCTGGCTGGGTGGCGGCAATACGGGCCGCAACACCACCATTATCCGCTCTAACTATCTGCAAGAGCCGTCGATCGCCATTTATGAGCTGTCGCGCTCGCTCTATGAGGGGCTTTCCCAAGAGCTGAACTACAACATGATGTTCAGCCCCCGTGGCCTCATGATGCTGTGCCAGACCGAGCATGAATTGCGGGCACTGAAGCGCACTTGGCATGCCAACCGGCATGCGGGGCTGGATTGCCGCATGATCTCACCGAAAGAGGTCAAGGAAATCTGCCCGATCATCAATGATGATCCCAATGCGCGCTATCCCATTCTGGGTGCCTATTACCAGCCGCGTGGCGGCACGGGCCGACATGATGCGGTTGCTTGGGGCTATGCGCGTGGGGCGGACGCAATGGGTGTCGATATCATCCAGAATTGCGCTGTCACCGGCATCCGCCGCGAAGGCGGCAAGGTGGTGGGTGTGGAAACCGAGCGCGGTTACATCAAGACCAAGCGCGTGGGCGTGGTGGCGGCTGGACATACATCGGTTGTGATGCAGATGGCGGGTGTGAACATGCCCATCGAAAGCGTGTGCTTGCAGGCGCTTGTTTCAGAACCCATCAAGCCCGTGATTGATTGCGTGGTGATGGCCAATACGGTGCATGGCTATATGAGCCAGTCTGACAAGGGCGAGTTGGTGATCGGCGGTGGGGCGGATAGTTATAACAACTATTCGCAGCGCGGTTCCTTCCCCGCACTCGAACACACGGTCACGGCCCTTGTGGAAACCTTCCCCATCATCTCGCGGCTTCGCATGTTGCGCCTGTGGGGTGGCATTGTGGACATGACGGGGGATCGTTCGCCCATTCTGTCCGGCACCGATGTCGAAGGGCTTTATGTGAATTGCGGCTGGGGCACGGGTGGCTTCAAGGCCATTCCGGGTTCGGGCTTTGTGTTTGCTGATACCATCGCCAATGGCAGGCCGCATCCCATTGCGGAACCGTTTAGCCTCAACCGCTTCGCCGAAGGCCGCCTCATTGATGAGAGTGTGGCTGCGGCGGTGGCGCATTAAGGGGATTTAAGATGCTGGTTGTAACTTGCCCGGTTTGCGGCGTGCATGGCGATGAAACGGATTTTCATTGCGGTGGCCAAGCGCATGTTGCGCGCCCGGCTTCCACGCGGCCTGAAAATGTGACGGATGCCGAACAGCGCGATTATCTGTTCATCCGCCATAATCCGAAGGGTTTGCATTTCGAGCGTTGGCGCTGTGACCGTGGCTGCGGCAAGTGGTTCCATGCGGCGCGCGATACGGTGAGCCTGGAGTTCAAGGCTTTCTATGGTGTGACCGAATTGCCGCCTGTTGAACTGATGAAACAGGCAACAGGCACTTGGGCTGAATTCTTCAAAGACAAGATCAAGGCGGGCAAAGCATCATGAGTGGCAAGCCTTATAGACTTTCAGATGCTGGGCGGTTGATTGACCGTTCCAAGCGCGTTTCCTTCACCTTTGATGGCAAGACGGTTTCCGGCTTTGCGGGCGATACGGTCGCCTCGGCTGTGATGGCTTCGGGCCAGCGCGTGATGGGCCGATCGTTCAAATATCACCGCCCGCGTGGGGTTGTGGGTTTGGGCTCGGAAGAAATGAACGCGCTCATCGGCGTGGGCAAGGCAGAGCGGCACGAGCCGAACCTGCTGGCCACGAAGGTTGAGATTTTTGATGGGCTGAGCGCGGTGAGCCAGAACCGCTGGCCTTCGCTCAACCATGATATTGGTGCGATCAACAATGTGCTGGGCCGGTTTTTCTCGGCGGGCTTTTACTACAAGACTTTCATGTGGCCGCAGGCTTTCTGGAAGCATGTGTATGAGCCTTTCATCCGCCAAGCAGCAGGCCTTGGCAAAGCGCCGACGGGGCGTGACCCGGATGTGTATGAGCAAGTGCATGTGCATTGCGATGTGCTGATTGCCGGTGCGGGTGCGGCAGGCTTGGCGGCGGCGGAAGCGGCGGCGGCTTCGGGGCTTCGCGTGATCATTGCGGATGAGAATCCGCGCCTGGGCGGCTTGTGCGATATTGGCGGCGGGTTGATTGATGGCGCCTCGCCGCTGGAATGGGCCAAGACGCGCGCGGCGGCGCTGGCGGCGGCTGATAATGTGCAGGTTTTGACCCGCACAACGGTGGCTGGGCATTTCGAAGACAATTACGTTTTAATGTTCGAGCGTGTGGGCGATCATGATCCGTCGATCACCGCAGCAGGCACGCCGCGCCATCGTTTATGGAAGGTGCGCGCAGGCCAGATCATCATTGCGGCGGGTGCCATTGAGCGGCCCATCGCATTTGCCAATAATGACCGGCCGGGTGTGATGCTGGCTTCTGCTGCGCGTGGCTTGGCTGCGCGTTATGGCACGGCTGCGGGTGTGAATGGCGTGGTGTTCACCAATAATGATGACGCTTACCGCACGGCTTTGATGCTCAAATCCATGGGTGTAGGTGTGGCCCGCATCATCGACAGCCGCACCAACCCGGAAAGCGCGCTGATTGATCAGGCAAAGGCAGCGGGCCTGGATATCTCGTTCGGTTCTTCCATCGCCGGTGTGATGACGAGCAAGGGCGGCAAGCAGATCGATGGTATCAAGATGTCGCCCTATAATCGTGGGCGGGTGACCAACGAAACCAAGGTCGATTGTGATTTCGTGGCTGTTTCCGGCGGGTGGAACCCGGCTGTGCATTTGTGGTGCCACAATGGTGGCAAGATCAAGTTCGATCACGAGCTGCAAACCTATCGCCCCGACCGCAGCCCCGATGGCCTGCTGATCGCGGGTGCGGCCAATGGCACCTTCGATGTGCCGGGTGCTTTGGCGGAAGGCTATGCGGCAGGTGAACAGGCTGTTGCTTTGCTGAAGGGCAAGGCTGGCAAGATTGCCAAAGCTTCGGCCACGCAAGAGGCCCAAGCCAAGTTGGAGCCCATCTGGTTTGCACCGGCAACGGGTGCTTACAATGAAGGCGACAAGCACTTCATCGACCAGCAGAATGACGTTGTGGCTTCTGGTTTGGAATTGGCGCAGCGCGAAGGTTACGAGTCGGTTGAGCATACCAAGCGTTACACCACGCTTGGCATGGCGACCGATCAGGGCAAGACTTCGAATATTCTGGGCTTGGGCGTTGTGGCGGAAGCCACGGGCAAGACCATTCCGGAAATCGGCACGACGACCTTCCGCCCGCCCTACACCACCGTTTCCTTCGGCTCGATTGCCGGCGCGCATGTGCGTGATCGCTTTTTGCCCGTGCGCCGCACCGCCATTCATGATTGGCATGTGGCCAATGGCGCGGATTTTGAGCCGGTGGGCCAATGGCGCCGCCCCTATTGCTACCCGAAGGCTGGTGAAGATCGGCACAAGGCGGTGACGCGCGAGATTCTCGCTGTCCGCAACAAGGTGGGTCTGCTCGATGCCTCGACGCTGGGCAAGATCGAGATCAAGGGGCCGGATGCGGGTGAGTTTTTGGACCGCATGTATACCAACACCTTCTCCACCTTAAAGGAAGGCCGCTGCCGCTATGGCCTGATGGCCAATGAGATGGGCTTTCTGATGGATGACGGTGTGACCGTGCGCGTTGGGCCGGAACATTTCATCATGCACACCACATCCGGTGGTGCAGACCGCATTGCTGGGTGGCTGGAAGAATGGCTGCAAACAGAATGGCCAGATCTGAAAGTGTTCGTGACACCTGTTACGGAACAATGGGCGCAGTTTGCGGTGGCTGGTCCTAATGCCCGCAAGGTTTTGGAAAAGCTTTCTGGCGATATTGATTTTTCCGCCGAAGCCTTCCCCTTCATGACCATGAAAACGGGCACGCTCGCTGGCATGTCGGTTCGCGCCTACCGTATTTCGTTCTCCGGTGAGCTTTCTTACGAAATCGGCGTTCCGGCCAATCAGGGCCGCGCGTTGTGGGATGCGATTTTGGAAGCAGGTGCGGCATTCGGCATTGAGGTTTACGGCACCGAAGCCTTGCACGTTCTTCGCGCGGAAAAAGGCTTCATCATCATTGGCGATGAAACCGACAACACGGTGACCGCCATTGACGTTGGCTTGGAAGGTTTGGTTTCCAAGAAGAAGCGCGATTTCATCGGCAAGCGTTCGATGGAACAATCGTTCCTGAAGATGGATGGCCGCAAGCAGCTTGTGGGGCTTTTGACGGAAGATCCCAATTATGTTCTGCCGGATGGCGCGCATGCTTTGGAAGATGCCACAGGCAAGCCGCCGCAAAAGACTTTGGGCCATGTGACATCGACCTATATGTCGCCCTCGATCGGGCGTTCCATTGCGATGGCGCTCATCTTCAATGGCCGCGCGCGCATGGGGGAAACACTTTCCTTCTCGCTCGATGGCAAGGTGGTGAAGGCGAAGGTCGTCGAACCGGTATTCTATGACAAGGAAGGGGCGCGCCAGAATGTCTGATCCCGTTTTCAGAAGCGCACTCGCGCATCGTAATGACCGCAATAGCGTTCCGGGGCTTTCCATCGGTCTTACGGAAATCTCCGATCGCGGCATGATTGATCTGCGCGGGGCGGCTTCGGACAAGAAGTTCGCAGGTGCTGTGAAGGATGTGCTGGGGGTGGCGCTGTGCACCAAGCCGCGCTCATCGGCCAGTGCCGGAGACATCACCGTGCTGTGGCTGTCCATCGACCAATGGCTCATCACCTGCCCGCGCAGCGCGGCTTCCGATCTGCATGGCCGCTTGGTGAAGGCGCTCGACGGTATTCATTCGCTGGCTGTGGATGTAAGCGACATGCGCGCGATCTTCCGGCTGGAAGGTGACAATGCGCGTGTGGTGCTGAACAAGGGCACCAGCGTTGATTTCACGGATGGCACGCTGGGTGCCGGAAGCGTGCGCCGCCTGCGCTATGCCGAAATCGCGGCCGCCGTGCATGTGATAAGCGACGCGCCGTGTGTGATGGATATGTATCTGTTCCGCTCTTACGCCGATTATGCGTGGAGCTATCTGAGCAAGACAGCTGCGAAGGCTTCGGAAGTGAAATTGTTTGGGGTGCAGGTGGGGATTGGGGTTTAGTTGATAATTGTTTACTCAACTGAAAAGAAGCTAAATATCAGCTTCCCCAATGAGAGCATTCCGCCAATAAAGCCGGAGAAAACGGGCAGCGCCATTAATGCAATAATGGTTTTGTCTGCAAATTTTAAGTCAACAAAACCGCTGTATAGTCTTTTGAACACATTCTTTGAGGGATGATTTCTTACATCCAATATGTAAACTACTTGAAAGGCTA
>CAJBCQ010000179.1 GCA_903951595.1 uncultured Hyphomicrobiales bacterium
GGCGCGTGCGCGCTTGCTGGTCTTGATCGGCTTGGCGGTGCGGGTGACGCGCGCGCTTGCACTGCCATAATCCTCATCGGCATCCTCATCTTCCTCAACCGCGCGCGCCACGAGGGCTGAGCGGGGTGTGGCGTTGAGGCGCGGTTCGCGGATAGTGGTGCTGGTGCCGGACAGGCGCGGCTCAACGCGCTCGGCCCCTTGGCCGCGCCACAGGAACGACCAGAAACTGGGTTTGGGCATTTCAGGCTCGGCCAGCTTCTTGCGGCTTGTGCGCATGGCGGGGGGTGGAGCTGATTTACGCAAAGACTGGCGCAGCGTGATGAAGCTATGGGTTATCCAGCCATAGGTGCTTTCGATGAGATCATGGGCGCGCTCGCCCAGAAGCCTTGCGGTGAGCCGCGAGCGCCAATCATCAAAGCCGCCTGCGCGCAGCGAGCCTGATATGGCAAGCACGCCAAACAGGATGCCTGCCATCCATGATGCAAAGCTGGGCTTTAGGCCGAGGCCGAGAAAGCTGGTGAGAAGATCCGCCAGAAAGCGCCCGGCGCTGCCGCCGGGGCCTTCGGTCAGCGGTGCAAGGGCAAAGGCGCTGAGAAAGGATAGGAGGGCCGCAGCTGCCAACAGCCCGGTGGCCCAGCTAAGCAGGCGGCGGAAAATGTGGGTCGGTTTATGGTGTGAAAGCAGGCTTGCACCCCAAGCCATGGGCACCACAAAGCCCAGAATGGCGGCAAGGCCAAAGGCGCGAATAAGGCCGTCGGCCATATGGGCACCGGCAGCCCCCAGATAATTGGCCGAAGGTGCCGCAAGGTTGGGGTCAAAGGCAGGGTCAACCGGCGACCAGCTTGCCAAAGCCAAGGCCAAGGCGGTGGAGCCGGAAAGGATCACAAGGCCAGCTGTTTCCAGCAACCGATTACGGAAAAACCGGCGCACGGCAGCGGGAACCGCGCGTTCGTCCGTGTCGTTCGGATGCGCAAGCGCCATCGTTGATCGTTCCTCGCAAAGCCCCGGGCAAAACCAACCCCAAGGATGCCCGGGGCGTGGTTAAGGTCTGGTTAAGGATTGGCGATGGCGGGTCTGCAAAAATTACAAGGCCCCGAATGTCTGCGGGGCCTTGATTTGTTGTGGGATCGGCGGCGTGGATCAGGCGTTATAAGCGCGTTCTCCATGGGTCGCGATGTCGAGACCTTCGCGCTCCTCAGGCTCGCTGACCCGAAGCCCGGTCACGGCCTTGCAGATGAGCAACGCCACGATGCTGACAAGGCTCGTCCAGACCACCACGATGAGTGTGGCGAGGATCTGGGCATAGATCTGCGCGGTAAAGACATAGTCGAGTAGTTTTACCGAAGAATCAGTGGCCAGATAGTCGGTAACACCCATGCCGCCCAATGCAGGATTGACGAAGATGCCGGTGAGGATGGCACCCAGAATGCCGCCGACACCGTGGACGCCAAACACATCTAGGCTGTCATCATAGCCGAGCTTGGCCTTGAGCCATGTCACCGCCCACAAGCAGACAAAGCCCGCCGCCAGACCGATCGCGATGGCACCCATGGGCCCAACCCAGCCACAGGCAGGCGTGATGGCGACAAGACCTGCCACCGCACCGGATGCAGCTCCCAGCAAGCTGGCGTGACCCCGGAAGAGCTTTTCGCCCACCGTCCAGGCCAAGGTTGCCGCTGCTGTCGCGATGATGGTGTTGAGAAAGACAAGACCGGTCAAACCATTGGCTTCGAGATTGGAACCGGCATTGAAGCCGAACCAGCCCACCCATAAAAGGCCGGTGCCGACCAGGGTGAGGGTGAGATTGTGTGGGGCCATCAACTCACGGCCATAGCCCACGCGCTTGCCCAGCATGATGGCGCAGACAAGACCCGCCACCCCAGCATTGATGTGCACAACCGTGCCACCGGCAAAGTCGATGGCACCGAGATTGAACAGATAGCCATTGCCGGCTCCCAAGGCCGCATTATAGGCCGAAAGCACGGTGTTCTTGGCTTCTTGGGTTGTGGCTTGGGCCAGATCGGCGAGGAATTGGGTGGCGGCTTCTTGCCCGACAGCGGCCGAGATGGCGGCGAAATTGTCGGCATTCAGGGTGTAGGCATCTGGGCCTGCCCAGAACCATACCATGTGGGCTACGGGAAGGTAGGCGAAGGTGAACCACAGCGCCATGAACAGCAAGACGGCTGAAAATTTCATGCGTTCAGCAAAGGCACCCACGATGAGGGCAGGCGTGATGCAGGCGAAGGTCATCTGGAAGACGACATACACGATCTCAGGGATATAGACTTCCTTGGAGAAGGTGGCCGCCATGCTGGAGATATCCACGCCCGCAAGGAAGGCTTTCGAGAGGCCGCCGAAAAAGGGATTGCCGCTGGTAAAGGCGAGCGAATAGCCAAAGGCAACCCACAGGATCGCGATCATGCACACACAGATGAAGATCTGCATGTAAACCGACAGCACGTTTTTGGCGCGCACGAGGCCGCCATAGAACAGTGCCAAGCCCGGAATGGTCATCAGCATGACGAGCATGGTAGCCACCAGCATCCAGGCGGTATCGCCCTTGTCGATGGAGGCGGCGGCGAAGGCTTCAGAGCCCGGAAGGATGGCCGCAAGGGCTGTTCCTAAAAGTGCGGCTGCGAACATTTGCGGGCAAGCTAAAATTTTCATGGTCATTATCCTTTCGGAAAAGTCAGATCAAAGTGCGGCCGCGCCGCTTTCACCCGTGCGGATGCGGGTCGCCGCTTCCAGCCCGAGCACGAAGATTTTGCCGTCACCGATTTGGTTGGTGCGTCCGGCGGTAGCGATGGCCTCGACGGCCCTGTCGGCGAGACTTGAATCGACCGCGACCTCGAGCTTGATCTTGGGAACGAAGCTCACCTTGTATTCGGCACCGCGATAGAACTCTGTATGGCCCTTCTGGCGGCCATGCCCCTTCACTTCCGTGATGGTCATGCCCTCGACCCCCAAGGCACTTAAAGCCTCGCGGACTTCCTCCAGTTTGAAAGGCTTGATGATCGCAATAATATATTTCATTCGCTCACCTCTGGCTGGTTGGTGAACATTCCCTTTCAAGCCGCGTGCCAGTTGGACATATTTTGTTAAGCCATTGGAAAACCTAATTTATTTATGGATGTGCGAAAACAGTGCATGCCCATGAATCAGGCAACAGTGCTGATTTGCCTAAAAAACTGTCATTGCTGGCGGGCCAATGGGGCTGTAGATTTGGGCCATGCATCAGGATGAGGTTTTCGACATTGCCATTTGCGGCGCGGGGCTGAACGGCCTTGCCGCAGCCTTGGCTTTCGGCGGGCCGGGCAACCGAACGCCGCTCAAGGTGGCGCTGGTGGATCAGCGCGATCCTGCCCTTGCAACCCAAGCCGGATTTGACGGTAGGGCCTCGGCCATCACGCAAGCAGCACGGCGCATGTTTGAGGCGATGGGGGTGTGGGATGCGATTGCACCTCATGCCGAGCCCATGCGTGAAATCATGGTGACGGATGGCCAGACCGATGGGCCGCGTCCGGCACTGTTGAATTTCGGGGTCGAGCATCAGCCGAGCGGGCCTTCGGCCTATATGGTCGAGAACCGTCATTTGCTGGCGGCCCTTTATGAAGCGGTGCGCGCGGTAGCCCAGATTACTTTCAAGACCGGGCATAAGGTCGAGCGGTTTTCCTTCACCGGGCCGCAAGCCGAACTTCATCTTACCTCTGGGCAAATCGTTGCCGCGCGATTGTGCGTGGCAGCCGACGGTCGCCACTCACAGGCCAGACAGGCTGCGGGCATTGAGACCATTGGCTGGGCCTATGGCCAGTCTGGTATTGTTACCACCGTATCGCATGACGGCCCGCATGGTGGGCGGGCGGAGGAGCATTTTTTGCCCTCTGGCCCCTTTGCCATTCTGCCCCTGCCGGGCAATTTGTCCTCGCTTGTGTGGACGGAAGATCAATTGGAAGCCGATCGCCTTATGGCGCTGGATGACGAAGCGTTCTTGGCCGAACTCAAGCGACGCTTTGGTGAGCATTTGGGTGCGGTGCGTTTGGCGGCCCCGCGTCAGGCTTGGCCATTGGGTCTGTTCATCGCCAAGAGCCTCACGGCTCCGCGCTTGGCGCTGTTGGGCGATGCCGCCCATGTGGTGCATCCGATTGCTGGGCTTGGTTTTAATTTGGGGCTGCGGGATGCGGCAGCCTTGGCGGATGCGGTGATGGGCCAGTTCCGCTTGGGGCTGGATCCGGGTGGGCCACAGGCGTTGCAAGCTTATGAACGCTGGCGCAGGCTTGATACTGTCATGGTGGCGGCGGCAACCGATGGGCTCAACCGGTTGTTCTCCAATGACATCGAAGCCTTGCGCTTCATCCGCGATGCGGGGCTTTCGGTGGTCGAGCGGATCGATCCGCTCAAGCGTTTTTTCATGCGGGAAGCAGCAGGGCTTTCGGGCCATCTGCCGCGGCTGATGACGGGCGAGCCTGCCTGATCAGCGCGATAATTTCGCCGCTTCGAGCTTTTTCAGATAACCGCCCCAAATGCGCTCCTCATCGCGCGCAAGCTCGGCCAGATAGGTCCAAGTATAAAGGCCGGTTGAATGGCCATCATCGAAGATGATGCGGATGGCGTAATTGCCAACCGGTTCCAAGCGCGATATCGCCACCTCGCGCTTGCCAGCCACCAGAATGCCTTCGCCGGGTCCGTGGCCCTGCACCTCCGCACTCGGGCTTTCCACGCGCAGATATTCTGCCGCCCAGGAGAGCCGCTCGCCAGATGCGTAATTCAGCTCCAGCCTGCGGCCCTTTTCTTTCAGGCGGATTTCTTCCGGGCGCTCACTCATCATCTTTAAGCTCGCGGGCTTCTTCAGCCAGCATGATCGGAATGCCATCGCGGATGGGATAGGCAAGCCGTGCCGCACGCGAGATCAATTCTTGCTTGCCAGCATCATAATCCAGATGCGTCTTGGTGAGCGGACACACCAGGATTTCTAGAAGCTTGGGATCGGCTGACAGAATTTCACTCATGCTTTTTCGATCCTATTGTAGCTGCTGGCCGGAGCCTTCGCGCGCCAATGACACTTCGGTCAGCGCCACCAGAACATCTGCTCGGGTTTTCAGATCGGGGGCTTCGAGCAATGCCTGTTTTGACGGGTTGTCATAAGGCGCCAGCATGGCCAGCGTGTTGACCAGCGTTTCGTTTCCGGCTTTGGCCACCTCTGACCAATCGGCTTTCAGGCCATTGGCGTCGAGATAGGATCGCAACGCGCCCAGAAGCTCGTCGCGATTGACCTTTTCCTCGCCATAACCTTCTTCGAAATCACCGGCGAATTCGTCATAGCTGGCTTCCACTTCGCGCCATGGCAGGCTGGTCTTGTTCTCTTTCACGATGGCAAAGCGGGTGATGCCGGAAAGGGTCACGAGCATGCGGCCATCGGGCTGTTCGGCAAAAGCGCAAATGCGCCCAGCACAGCCGATGCGGGCAAGGGCGGGCTTGTCAGCGCCGCCATCCTGAGTGGGCTGTACCATGCCAATGATGCGATTGGAGCTGATCGCGCTATCGATCATGGCAAGATAGCGGGGTTCGAAAATATTGAGCGGCATTTCGCTTCGGGGCAAAAGCAGAGCGCCGGAAAGCGGAAATACCGGGATATTTACCGGCATGTCGGCAGGACCGCGATAATGTCCGGACATGGATTGCTTCCTTTCGATGGGTGCTGTCAACTGAACAATACGGATGAAAGCCTGCGGCGGCCCAATAGCGTCATCTCATCTTTTGGGCCCCAGGCTTCAAAAAACTGCACGAGCTGTTTGCGGGCGGCCTCCTCATTCCAGCCGCGTTCGCGCCTTATGATGGAAATGAGCTCCTCCATGGCTTGCGCGCGCATGCCAGCCTGATGAAGCGCGAGCGCATAGTCAAAGCGGGCCTGATGATCGGCTGGGTTCTGCGCCACAGCTTGCGACAGGGCGGCAAGGCCGGATGTATCCACCGCAGGCTTGGTGGCCAGTTCAATGGCCGCGCGCACCTGTGCGATCATGGGATCATCGGCCTTGGCGGGGGGAACCAACCCCAAGGTTGCTTGCGCGCCAGCTGCGTCATCGAGGGTCAGGCGCACCATGGCAAGGCCTGCGATGGCTTCCACATTCTCGCGATCGGCTTGCAGGATGGCGGCATAAAGATCGCCCGCCATGGCCACATCACCCGCAGCGATGGCTTGCGTCGCGGCAGCCAGCATGGCGGCCAGCTCATCATCGGCCCCGCCGGCTTGTGACAAAAGCCGGGCTATGAATTGATTCAACTGGCTTTCCGGCAGCGAGCCCATGAAGCCGTCAATGGGTTGACCGCCGGAAAAGGCAAACACGGCAGGAATCGACTGCACGCGCATCTGGCCGGCCAGTTCCTGATTCTCATCCACATTGATTTTCACCATGCGGACCTTGCCATTCTGCGCCAGCACCAGTTTTTCGAGAATCGGCCCAAGCTGCTTGCAGGGGCCGCACCAGGGGGCCCAGAAATCCACAATCACCGGCACGGTTTTGGAGGCCTCGATCACATCGGCCATGAAGCTTGCGGTATTGGCATCCTTCACGATGCCGCTGCCACCCTTGGGGGTGCTACCCATTCCAATGAGATTGTCGAGCATGTCACTCCATCCTTGGTTGATCCATCGCCTTTGCCTATCAAGATGGGCTTTTGCGGGAGGTTTTACAATCGTGTCAGCTGACCTGAACGATACGCGGCGGGTGGTTGAGGGCGGTCAGGAACGCCACGAGATCGGCCGATGCGATGCTGGTGGTCGCGATGTTTTCGAGCGGATGATAGTTGAGCAAAGCCTCGCGCATCATGGTGGCGTCGAGGATCACTTTCACCCGTGCTGCAACATCATTGATGACAGCAAAGGGGGTGACGGAGCCCGGTTCCACCCCCAGAACCTCGCGCAGAAGCTCTGGTTTTCCGAAGGAAATCCGGCCTGAGCCGATTTTTTCGGGCAAGGTTTTGAGGTCAATCCGGGCGTCTTCCAGACAGACGACCAGCCATAAATCGTCGTTTTTGTCCTTCAAAAACAGGTTCTTGCAGTGCCCGCCGGGAATTTCGCCGCGCAAATGCTGGGCGTCTTCCACGGTGAAAACGGGCGCGTGATCGCAGGTCTGGGTGCTGATTCCAAGCGAACCGAGCTTGGCCAGAAGATCGGCGCGGGTGGCGGGCATGCGTCACTTCTCCTTGAAATAGATCAATTTTTAACCGAATTGGCGGGCCTATGGCACCTCATTGCCGCTTCCTATTGCATTTCATGGGGGGATGGGCAATAACGCCCTCGTTCGGTGGCCAAGACCTGCCGAACATGCTGATCTGGCATGCGGGCGTAGCTCAGGGGTAGAGCACAACCTTGCCAAGGTTGGGGTCGAGGGTTCGAATCCCTTCGCCCGCTCCAGATCATCTTTCCCCCCTTTCACCGCAAAATTTCCATGCACCTGTCGGTGGGCTTTGCGTTGCCGCGCGCCATATTACTGCCTATAATGGGCAGATTATACCGAGTGCGTGGGAGATATGATGCTTCAGACCTCGCTTGCCCAACCCGCCGTCGCGCAAGCCGTGAGCCTTGCTGAAGGCGATTCGCCGCAGCTGGCTGCTTTTGCCCGCCATTTGTTCCGCAATGCACAGGCTGAAGATCTGCAAGGGCGAACGGGCGCTGATCTGGCGGCGGCGGCACGCCGGGCCTTTGACCAATTTACCCAGCGCCTTCCCGGCAGCCCGAAGCTTGGCGTGGATGTGACAAAGGGTTTGGCGGTCATCCACATCATCAATGATGACATGCCGTTTCTGGTTGATTCGACGCTGGCACTGCTGGCGGCCCAAGGGCTTGAAGTCCGAATGGTGTTGCATCCGGTGATCGGGGTCCGGCGCGATGCCGAAGGCTTGCTTCTTGCGCTGGAAGAAAATGGTAGCGTGCCGGAAAATGGGCATCGGGAAAGCTTCATCCATATCGAGCTTGCTGGGCTGAAAGCCACAGCCGTTCCAACGCTCACATCTGAAATCGAAAGCACGCTGCAACAGGTGCGTCGTGCGGTGTTGGATTGGCGGCCTATGCTGGCGCGCGTGCAACAGGTGATTGGTACGCTTGAAGCCTGCGCCCCGCCTTTGCCGGTTGAGGAATTTTCCGAATCCACA
>CAJBCQ010000180.1 GCA_903951595.1 uncultured Hyphomicrobiales bacterium
CAGCTGCTCTACCAACTGAGCTATGCGCCCGCACCAATACGGGGCCGTGCAACCTGTGCAGGCGGAAGGGTGTCTAACAAAGCGCTGGGGGCCTGTCCAGCCCTATTGTGGAAAAGCGGGTCGGGGTGGAAAACTCGGTGAAACACGCCCTTCAGGCCCATGGCGGCAGGGTCCGCCCGGTTGGGCTTTGTTGCTTTCGGGGCCGGAACACCCGCTTGGATGAGGGGTTTCTTTTTCAGCAGCGCGAAATTCTCGCGGTTACCGTGTCGCCTGCGACAGAAGGCGGGTGGTTGCATCGGCTTCGAGAATGTAAAGCCGCTCATCTGGCTTCAGGGTGAAGCCTAGCCGATCGTAAAATGCGATGGCCCCGCCATTGCTGACATCGGCTTCCAGCTTCACGAATTTGGCACCGCGTTCGGCGCCGCGCCGGATGGAGGCTTCGAGAATTTTCTGGCCCAAGCCGTCCTTGCGCTGCTCGGGCTTGACATAGATGTCGGAGATATAGATGCCGCGCAAATTGCGCCAGGTGGAGAAGATGAGAATACTGACACAGCAGCCTGCAAGCCCATTGGCATTTTCGGCCACCACACAATCCAGCAGCGCGTTTTCGCCGGCTGTTTCATCTCGCAGGGTTTGAGGGGTTAATTTGGGCAAGGGCGCAGGGATCGACAAGGCAAGATCTGCCACCATGCCCACAACTGCATCGGCTTCGTTGGGCCGCATGGGCCTTATCGTGAATTTTTCTTGCATGCTTGGAAGGTTAGCCCATTGGGCGGTTTTCGGGCAAGAGGCGGGTTTTCATCATTGAAACCGAATTTCCATCATGCCCGCCACTCTTATCTTTGCCTGAAAGGTTTGATAAGCTTGCGCCTTCGCGTAACGGAGAGGTGTGATGGCGGGCAAGAATGTGGGCAGCAATGATGTAGCTGGGGCTGTTCTGCCCAAGGCTGTTTGGGGCAAGGGTTCCTATGTGCATGATGCACAGGGCAAGGCCTATATCGATGGGTCAGGCGGGCCTGCGGTCTATTGCATCGGGCATGGCAATGAAGAAGTTAACGCCGCCATTGCCGCGCAGATGAGCAAGATCGCACATGGCTATCGCTATAATTTCACGACCGATCCTTTGGAGGAATTGACCGAGATCGTGGCCGCGCGCTGCGGCGGCACGCTCACGCGGATGGTGTTTGTGACGGGTGGATCGGAGGCGGTGGAATCCTGCCTCAAACTGGCCCTGCAATATCACGCCGGACGGGGTGAAATGTCGCGCCGCCGCTTTATTTCGCGCGAACGCTCTTGGCATGGCAACACGCTGGGCGCGCTTTCGGTGTCTGGTTTTCTGGAACGACGGGCCGCTTTTGAGGGCGCGCTGGTGGAAGGCTCGCGCATTTCGCCCGCCAATGCCTATCGTGCGCCCGAAGGGGTTTCGGATTTGGCCGCTTGGTATGCGCGCGAATTGGAGGATGAAATTCTGCGCGTGGGTGCTGCCCATGTCGCGGCTTTCATTTTCGAGCCGGTGGTGGGGGCCGCTGGTGCTTGCGTTCCGGCCCCTGCCGGATATGCCAAAGCGATGCGTGAGGTTTGTGATCGGCATGGCGTGCTGATGATTGCCGATGAAGTGATGTGCGGTTCTGGTCGCTCTGGCTATTGGCGGGCTTTGGAGGAAGATGGCGTGGAGCCAGACATCATGTCCATCGCCAAGGGCTTGGCGGCGGGTTATCTGCCGCTGGGGGCTGCGGTTTATTCACGGCGCGTGGCGGAAGTGATTGACGGCACACATGGCGGACCGATGACGGGTCACACCTTCACCGGCCACACGGCCTGCTGTGCGGCAGGGGTTGCGGTGCAGAAGATCGTGGCGCGCGAAAAGCTCGTCGAACGGGTGCGCGAGAAGGCGGGGTTGTTGCGGCGGCTCATGGCGGAAGCTGTGGCGGATATTGAGTCTATTGGCGATATTCGCGGGCGTGGGTTCTTCCAGGCATTTGAGATTGTTGAGAACCGCGAGACGAAGAAGCCTTTCGCGGCCTCGCGCAAACTCAGCCTCCGCATCCGCCAGCGCGCGCTGGAACTGGGGCTGATCTGCTATCCTGTCGGCGGCATTGTCGATGGCGTGAATGGCGATGGCGTGATCTTGGCCCCACCCTTCAATGCCAGTGACGCGGAGTTGGGCGAGATTGCGGGCAAGGCGGGCGAAGCCATACGCTCGGTGCTGGCGGAGTAAGCCGGGAAGCGGTTAAAACGGCAGGGCAAACGGGATAGAGGATAAGCGGCATGGAAGTGGCGGAAATCTGGGCGACGCTTAAAGCAGACCGGGTGGGGCTTTCGGGCACTCATATGCGGGCGCTATTCGCCGCGGACCCTGAGCGTTTCAACCGCTTTTCGGCCACCGCTTGCGGCATCACCCTCGATTTTTCCAAGAACCTGCTCAATGAGGTGGCCTTGGATCATCTCATGCAGCTTGCCCGCGCCAGCGCGCTGGAGCCCAAGCGCGATGCCATGTTTGCGGGTGAGCCGATCAATGCAACCGAAGGCCGCGCTGTTCTGCATGTGGCTTTGCGGGCAAAGGCGGGCACAGCCTTCAGCGTGAATGGCCGCGATGTGATGGCCGATGTGCTGCATGAGCGCGAACGCTGCCTTGCCTTTGCCGAGGATGTGCGCCAAGGCCGCATTATGGCGGCGGATGGTCAGCCCTTCACCGCAGTTGTGAATATCGGCATTGGTGGATCAGACCTCGGCCCGGCTATGGCCGTGCAAGCTCTGTCGCCCTTCGCGCATGAATCCATTGCCACGCATTTCATCTCCAATGTCGATGGCGCGCATTTGGCTGATACGCTGAAAAGCCTCAACCCTGCTCGCACGTTGTTCATCGTTTCTTCCAAAACCTTCACCACCATGGAAACCATGATGAACGCGCAATCAGCGCGCGCTTGGCTCAAAGCGGCGTTGGGCGAAGGGGCGGTGGCGCAGCATTTTGCCGCCGTGTCCACCAATCTTTCGGAAACCGCGAAATTTGGTATTCCGGAAACGCGCGTATTCCGCTTCTGGGATTGGGTGGGTGGGCGTTATTCGGTTTGGTCGGCCATCGGCCTGTCGCTGATGATTGCTGTGGGGCGCATCCATTTCACCGCTTTCCTCGAAGGGGCGGCGGCGATGGATCATCATTTCCGCACCACTCCGTTGGAACAGAACCTGCCTGCTTTGCTTGGTCTCATCGGCATCTGGAACCGCAATGTGTTGGGTTGTGCCTCCTTCGCGCTGTTGCCTTACGACCAGCGTCTTGCGCGCTTGCCTGCGTGGTTGCAGCAGGCGGATATGGAGTCGAATGGCAAGCGCGTGAAGCTCGACGGATCACCGGTCGATCACGCCACCGGACCTGTTGTGTTGGGTGAACCTGGCACCAATGGGCAGCATGCGTTCTATCAGCTCCTCCACCAAGGCACCGACCCCGTGCCCGCTGATTTCCTGATCGCGGCTGAACCGGTGGCGGCAGATGCTGCCCACCATCGCGCCCTCACGGCCAACGCACTGGCGCAGACCGAAGCCCTGATGCGCGGGCGCACGCTGGAAGAAGCCTTGGCGCAGGGCGTATCTCCAGCCCTGGCCCCGCACAAGGTATTCCCCGGCAACCGCCCCACCAACACGCTCGTCTATCGCCGTCTGGACCCGCGCACGCTCGGTTCCTTGCTGGCACTCTATGAACACAAAGTCTTCGTGCAGGGTGCCATTTGGCGCATCAATTCCTTCGACCAATGGGGCGTCGAACTGGGCAAAGAGCTTGCCTCGCGCCTCACCCCCATTCTGGAAGGCAAGGCTTCGGCGGACGGGCTGGATGGTTCCACGCGGGGGTTGCTGGCCAGATTGGCCGCCCTTC
>CAJBCQ010000181.1 GCA_903951595.1 uncultured Hyphomicrobiales bacterium
GCGCAATGCAGAACCTTGTCAGAGCCGTTCAGCTATATGCGCGTGGATTTCTACACCGACGGGCATTCGCTTTTGTTTGGGGAGTTGACCAGCTTACCCGCGGGCGCAAATGGAAGGTTTTACCCAGACGGGGGTGAAGCAATATTCTCCAAGGCGTTTTTCGGGCCATGAGCCTAGCGCGTGATGGCGGTCTTGGTGTTTCAGGCTTTGATTGCTAAAAAACGACGGGAAAAAGAGGAAGCCTCGTGCCATGGAAATCACAACCCTGATGCTGGAGCAAGCCAGCGACATATTCCGGCTCGGCCTGCTGGCGGGCCTCATTTACACCACGCAGCGTACGCGCCTTCAGACGGGCGTGGTGTTGCCTTTGGTGGCAGGGGTCATTTTCGTGGCCATCATCATCCCAGCCACCATGCCCAAGGCGGGCGTTGATATGTGGCTTGCCGCTTCGACCGGGGCTTTCGTGAATGCGGTGATTGTCGGCCTCATGTGGTTGGGCTGGCAGGCCTATGACAGATCCAAGCGTTCTTCCTAAAGCAAACGGGCCGGGGAATTCCCCGGCCCGCTGACTTTTTGCCTCGAAGGGTCAGATCAGCGCCGCTTATCGTCG
This sequence comes from uncultured Hyphomicrobiales bacterium, assembly GCA_903951595.1. GTDB lineage: Bacteria > Pseudomonadota > Alphaproteobacteria > Rhizobiales > Aestuariivirgaceae > CABJBCQ01. The sequence continues at coordinate 611 of CAJBCQ010000181.1, forward strand.
GCGAAGATGTCCTTCTTGTGGGTGCCGCCCGGCACAAAGATCAGGCCGATCACCACCGTCATCACGGCGATCACGATCGCATACCAGAGGCCAGCATAGATGTTGCCGGTCTGGGCGGAAATCGCGAAGGCAGTGGCCGGCATCAGACCCCCGAACCAGCCGTTGCCGATATGGTAAGGCAGCGACAGGCCAGAATAACGGATGCGGGTCGGGTAGAGTTCAACGAGAGCTGCCGCGATCGGGCCATAGACCATTGTCACCAGAATGATGAGATAGGTGAGGATGGCGATGATGGCGAGCTTCTGACCCGTGAAGATGTCCACGAAGTTGGAAGCCACGGCAATCGAGGTGTTGTCGGCGGCAACGAGCGGATAGCCCGCAGCCTTCAGGGCTTCATTCAGCGATTTTTCAAACGCTGCCTTCGTGCCCTTTTCCTTGTCGAGTGTAGCTTGTGCCGCACCGATGGCAGCTTGGTCGGTGCCCGTCTTGGCCGTTTCAAGAGCAGCGGTCGCTTCCTTGATGGCCGCAGCGTTGGCGGTGGCGTTATAAGACGACACGACCGTTTCACCGACCTTGATTTCAGCGATGCTGCTAGCTGGGCCTTCGGTGGTTTCATAATTCACCGAGGTGCGTGCAAGCTGGGCCTTGGCCACGTCGCACGAATTGGTGAATTTGAGCGTGCCCGTCGGATTGAACTGGAAAGAGCAATCATTAGGGTCGGCTACCACGGTCACCTTCGTCTGGTGAGCGGCGTAGATCACCGGGTTTGCCATCTGGGTGAGCAGGTTGAACACTGGCAGATAGGTGAGCGCTGCAATCAGGCAGCCGGCCAAAATGATCGGCTTGCGGCCGATGCGGTCTGACAAGGCACCAAAGAACAGGAAGCCACCTGTGCCGAGGATCAGCGACCAAGCTACCAAAACGTTGGCCGTGAAGCTGTCGAGCTTGATGATGTTCTGCAAGAAGAACAAAGCGTAGAACTGGCCAGAGTACCAGACCACGGCCTGACCAGCGACCAGACCCAGAAGGGCGATGATCGCAATCTTGCCATTGCGCCAGTTGCCGAAAGCTTCACGCAGCGGTGCCTTGGAAGCAGAACCTTCTTCCTTCATCTTCTTGAAGGCAGGCGACTCGTTCATCTGCAAGCGGATATAGAGCGAGATCAGCAGCAGGAAGATGGAGCCTAAGAACGGAACGCGCCAGCCCCAAGCGTTGAAGGCCTTGGCCATCGCAGGCGTGCCATCGAGCGCCATAACGGCAGCACCAGCGGCATCTAACACTGGCACTTCCGGGTAGTTGGCGTTGACATAGCCCTGCACCATCAAAATCACGATCAACGACAGCAAGAGGCCGAGCGTGGCGGTGGTTTGAATGAAGGCGGTGTAATAGCCACGACGGTTCGCCGGGGCATGCTCGGCCACGTAAATGGCCGCACCACCATACTCACCACCCAGCGCAAGCCCTTGAGCCCTGCGGAGCGCAATCAGAATGATCGGAGCGGCAGCACCCCAAGAATTGTAGTTGGGCAGCAGGCCGACCAAGAAGGTGGATATGCCCATGATCAAGATGGTCATGAGGAAGGTGTATTTGCGGCCGATCAGATCGCCCAACATGCCGAACACCAAGGCACCGAAGGGGCGCACAATGAAGCCGGCCGCGAAGGCCAGCAGTGCAAAGACGTTGCGGGTTGATTCCGGGAACGCTGTAAAGAACTGCGCGCCGATGATGGCGGCCAGCGAACCGTAAAGATAGAAGTCGTACCATTCGAAAATGGTGCCAGCAGAAGAGGCGATGATTACCTTTCTCTCCTCTGCCGTCATGGGCCGTGAGCGATCGCCGCCCTGACCCACTGCGTTTGCATTACTCATGATGGATGTCCTCCCTTGACCCCTTCGCCCCTGATTAGGGACATTGGCCAAGCTTTATCAGCAATCGCATTTACCAGCCATTTAGACTTTGGATAGGCGATTTTGCCGATGTCATCCCGCAGATGCGAAGGGATTTGCAGGGTTTGCTTGCATTATGCTGTTTCGAGCCACGATCTATGGTGCACTGCATTGTAATACGCCCGTTGAGTGACACGGGGCGATTAAGGCTGGCCCTTTCACGAGGGGCGCGCTTTTA
>CAJBCQ010000182.1 GCA_903951595.1 uncultured Hyphomicrobiales bacterium
GCAGAACTGCCAGGAATGTCGATGCGGCACCATCAGGCTGAAAGGCTGCACAAGCCGGCCTGATTTGATCTCATCCTGCGCGAAGGGACCAATCGTCATGGCTACGCCGCGCCCATCAATGGCGGCTTCCTGCGCCAGAATGTAACTGTCGAGCGCCAAGCGGTTGGAAAGCTCCACCCCCTTCACGCCCGCCGCTTCCAGCCATATGTGCCAATCTTCTTCGGCCGTATAGACATAGAGCAGCTTGTGCTTTGCCAAATCTGCAGGCGTGCGAATGGCGTTGGGGCCTTCGAGCAGGGCAGGGCTGCAAACGGGTGTCAGCATCGAGCCGAACAGCTTGTTGTAATAATGCCCGCCACCCCTCTTGCGCGCCAGAATGAAGGCGGCATCCACCTTGCCCTCATCGAAATCCCAATCGAAATAGGCGGTGGAAAGCCGCACCCGCATATCCGGGTAACGCTTTTCAAAATCATGCAGGCGCGGGATCAGCCATTTCAGCGCCACCGTCACATAAACCTGCACGGTCAATTCATTGTCATTGGAAGCAGGCTTGAGCGCGATGGTTTGCGCCTCGATCTGGTCAAATGCCTCCCGCACGACCGGGTAATAGCTCTGCCCGGGTGGCGTCAGTTCCGGTCGGCGGGCCTCGCGCGAGAACAGGGTCAGCCCCAGCACATCCTCCAAAGCCTTGATCTGGTGGCTGATGGCTGAACGGGTGATGCCCAATTCCTCCGCCGCCAGCCGGAAAGAGCCAAGCCTTGCGGCCGCCTCAAAGGCGGTTAGGGCGCGTAAAGGCGGCAATCCACGGCGCGACAATTCAGTTCACCCTTCGGAAATCTGGCAAAAACCTGCCAAATCCTTTGTTGCTGGAATTTTTCACCCCGGCAAGGTACTAATAGGTGAATTATTCTAACCAATCCTTGAACAGACCGGGACTAGCGGTTGAAACAGGGCCGGGGCATCTTAAAGCCTGACATATTCATGCCATTGGGAGTCGAAACATGAGCGCCGTAGAAGATCTGAGCAAAGGCCGCCGTGGTGGCCGTGATGCCCGCCGCGCCATCCGCTCGCGCCCGCTTTCGCTGGCGGATAGTGCCGTGCGCCCCGGCATGGAAGGCGGCCAATATAAGCCCATGAGCCAGCGCGACATGGAACGCATCCATGAAGCCGCCCTCACCCTTCTGGAAACCATCGGCTTTGGCCAGGTCATCCCCAGTGCCGCCAATGCGCTTCTGGCCAAGGGCTGCGTGATGAGCGGCGACCGTATTCTTTTCCCCCGCGCGCTGGTGGAAGACACCATCGCCAACTGTGCCCGCGGCTTCACCCTGTATGGCCGCGATGAAAAGCACGACATGCAACCTTCCGGCAACAAGGCCTATTTCGGCACCGCCGGTGCCGCCGTGCATATCGTGGAACCGGAAACCCGCAACTACCGCGAAAGCGAACTCGTTGATCTTTATGACGCCGGCCGCATCGTGGATAATTGCGACCACATCCATTTCTATCAACGCTGCGTCGTGGCGCGTGACATGATCTCGGGCCGCGATCTCGACATCAACACGCTCTATGCCTGCCTCGCTGGCACGCAAAAGCATGTCGGCACCAGCATGGTGGCCCCGGAAAATGTCGAAGAATGCCTGACCATGCTGCACTACCTTGCAGGCGGTGAGGATAAGTGGCGCGAGCGCCCCTTCGTGTCGCAGTCCAACTGCTTCGTCGTGCCGCCCATGAAATTCGCCGAAGACGCCTGCAAGGCGCTGGAAGTAGCAGCCTATGGCGGCATGCCCGTTCTGCTGCTGTCGGCAGGCCAAGCCGGCGCCACCGCTCCCGCAGCCCTTGCCGGAACGATCGTGCAGGCGGTTTCGGAATGCTTGGCAGGCCTCGTCTATATCAACGCCATCGTTCCGGGTGCCGTCGCCATCTGGGGCCCGTGGCCCTTTGTGTCCGATCTGCGTACCGGTGCCATGTCGGGCGGTTCGGGCGAACAGGCCCTCATCTCGGCAGGCTGCGCCCAAATGGGCCGCTTCTATAACCTCACCGTGGGTTCAGCCTCCGGCATGTGCGACTCCAAACTGCCGGACATGCAGGCGGGCTACGAAAAGGGCGTCACCGCCGCGCTCGCCGCCGTCTCTGGCATCAACATGATGTATGAATCCGCCGGCATGCACGCCTCGCTGTTGGGCTTCTGCATGGAAAGCCTCATCATCGACAACGACATGCTCGGCTCCATCAACCGCAATGTGCGAGGCATTGAGGTGAATGACGACACGCTGTCCGTCGATGTCATCACCAACGTCTGCATGGACGGCCCCGGCCACTATCTCGGCCACGAACAGACGCTGAGCCTGATGCAGAAGGATTACGTCTACCCCACAGTCGGCAACCGCATGAGCCCGAAGGAATGGGTGGAAGCGGGAAAGCCGGATATCGTGGAGCGCGCGGCTGCCAAGAAGCGGGAAATTTTGAGCACCTATTACCCGGAATACATCCCCCGCGAAATCGACGAACAAATCCGCGCGAAGCTGGATATTCGGCTGCCGCGTGAAGTGATGCAGGCGGGTGATCCGAGGTGGGCGAAAGGGTAACCGCTTCAAGGCCCACACCACCATCGTCACCCTCGGGCTCGACCCGAGGGTCCTTTTCCTTTTCGCTTTCTTGCTTCCCCTAAAGCTGGTTTCCCGCGTGCGCCGGAATGACAACAAAATCAAATGTCATTCCCGCGAAAGCGGGAACCCAGCTAAACGCCAGAGCCAAGGGTCACCAACCCAACACCGTCACCCTCGGGCTTGAACCGAGGGTCCTTTTCCATTTCGCTTTCTTGCACCCCTCAAAGCTGGTTTCCCGCATGCGCTGGAATGACAACAAAATCAAATGCCATTCCCGCGAAAGCAGGAACCCAGCTAAACGCCAGAGCCAAGGGTCACCAACACCACCATCGTCACCCTCGGGCTTGACCCGAGGGTCCTTTTCCATTTCGCTTTCTTGCCCCCCTTA
>CAJBCQ010000183.1 GCA_903951595.1 uncultured Hyphomicrobiales bacterium
CTGCCCCCAGCAGCACTCCGCTCTCCCCCACCTTCTCCAAACCGGACCCGCCGGATGCTTGCGCGCGGCTATCGCTTCAGCCGCGAGATCAGGCTCGATGTATCCCACCGCTTGCCGCCGGCCTTTTGCACTTCGGCATAGAACTGGTCCACCAGTGCCGTCACCGGCAATTGCGCGCCGTTGCGGCGGGCTTCGGCCAGTACGATGCCTAAATCTTTTCGCATCCAATCGACCGCAAAGCCGAAGTCGAACTTGTTCGCGATCATGGTCTTGTGGCGGTTTTCCATCTGCCAGCTTCCGGCAGCGCCCTTGGAGATCACTTCCACCACCGCTTCCATGTCCAGCCCCGCGCTCATGCCGAAATGCACACATTCGGCCAGGCCCTGCACGAGGCCTGCAATGGCGATCTGGTTGCACATCTTGGCCAACTGGCCTGCCCCGCTCGGCCCCAGCAATTTCTGCATGCGGGCGAAATGGGCGATGAGGGGTTCGGCGCGGGCGTAATCATCCGCGTCCCCGCCGCACATCACGGTGAGAACGCCATTCTCAGCCCCCGCTTGGCCGCCGGAAACGGGCGCGTCCACAAAGCCGATAGCTTTGGCCTTGGCGGCGGCGTGCAGTTCGCGGGCAACATCTGCGCTGGCGGTGGTGTGGTCGATGAACAGGCTGCCCGGCTTCATGGAATGGAACGCGCCATCTGGGCCGATGGTTACGGCGCGCAAATCATCATCATTGCCCACGCAGGCGAACACAACATCCGCCCCTTCGGCAACGCTGCGCGGGGTGGCGGCGGCGGTGCCGCCATGCTGGGCCACCCATTTTTCGGCCTTGGCGGCGGTGCGGTTGTAAACGGCCAAATCCAGCCCACCACGGTTCCGTAAATGCCCGGCCATGGGATAGCCCATAACCCCCAAACCGATCCAAGCGATGCGTCCAGCCATGTTCCGCCCTCCAGAATGCCGTTCCATGTCGCACATGCCCGCCAGAACGGCGATTTGGGCAGCGACTTTGTGCCGTTCCTATTGGAAAGCTTCACAAAACACAAATGGGAGTAGCGGCATGAGCGTCACCTTCAAGGACATCGAAACGGCGCGCGATAAGCTGAAAGGCAATGCCGTCCGCACGCCCTTGCTGCATTCGCCCAAATTGTCCGAAATCACCGGCGCGCAGATTTGGGTGAAGTTCGAGAACATGCAGGTCACCAATTCGTTCAAGGATCGCGGTGCCTTCAACAAAATGTCGAGCCTGACGGAAGATGAGCGCAAGCGCGGCGTCATCACCATGTCGGCCGGTAACCACGCGCAGGCGGTGGCTTACCATGCCAAGCGGCTGGGCATTCCCGCCGTGATCGTGATGCCCGAAACCACCCCGGCCACCAAGGTGGAACGCACCCGCGCGCATGGGGCGCAGGTCATTCTGGCTGGTGAACAATTGGCCGATAGCCAAGTGACGGCCGAGGCGCTGGTCAAGGAAAAGGGCTATGTGCTGGTTCACCCTTATGACGATGACAAGATCATCGCCGGCCAAGGCACCATTGCGCTGGAAATGCTGGAAGATGAGCCGGGGCTGGAAGTGATCGTCGTTCCCATCGGCGGCGGCGGCATCATGTCGGGCATTTCGCTGGCGGCCAAGCATTTGAAGCCCGGAATCGAGATGATCGGCGCGGAGGTGAAACTTTATCCTTCCATGTATGCGGCCCTGCGCGGGCAGCCCTCCAAATGCGGCGGCTCTACCTTGGCGGAAGGCATCGCGGTCAAGAATGTTACCGAGCGCACCATCACCATCTGCCGCCAATATGTCGATGATGTGCGGCTGGTGGGTGAAAGCGATATTGAGCGGGCCGTCATGGCCTATCTCACGCACCAGAAAACCTTGGCAGAAGGTGCCGGGGCTGCCGGTTTGGCGGCTGTTATGGCGGACCCTTCCCATTTCCGGGGCCGCAAGGTGGGGCTGGTTCTGTGCGGTGGCAATATAGACCCGCGTATCCTGTCCTCCGTCATCACGCGCGAATTGCAGCGTGAGCAGCGCATTGTGAATTTGCGTATCCAGATCGACGATCGACCCGGTGTTCTGGGCAAAATCTCCACCATGCTGGGCACGATGGGCGCCAATATTCTGGACGTTTCCCACCGCCGCCAGTTCCTCGACATTCCCGCCAAGGGCGCGGAGTTGGAAATCATGCTGGAAACCCGCGATGCGCGGCACGCCGAGGAAATTGTGGCAGCCATTGAAGCGCAAGGTTTTGTGACAAGGGTGCTGGATGCTCCCGGTGGGCGGGAGATGCGTTGAAACCTCGCCAAGGCCGCGCCATAATGGTGCTTTCCGGCCATGAGGTATTGCCCCCTTGAGCATAGAACGGCGCAATTTCCCGCAGTTTTTCATCACTGCGGCAACCCCCTGCCCCTATTTGAAGGGAAAGCAGGAGCGCAAGGTTTTCACGCATTTGGTGGGGCCAGAGGCCGCGCATCTGAATGATATGCTGAGCCAAGGCGGGTTCCGCCGCAGCCAGAACATCGCCTATCGCCCCGCCTGCGAAGCCTGCACCGCCTGCGTATCGGTGCGGGTTCCGGTGAATGCTTTCCGGCCCAACCGGGGCTTGCGCAAGACGCTGAAGCGTAACGGCGATTTGACCGGCCGCCTCATCCGCGCCAAGGCCACATCGGAGCATTACAGCCTGTTCCGCCATTACATCGACCAGCGCCACAGCGATGGCGGCATGGCGGATATGTCGGTTCTCGATTTCGCGGCCATGGTGGATGAAAGCTTTGTGGATACGCGCATTGCCGAATATCGCCGCGCGCCGGATGCGGACCATGACAAGGGCGAGCTGATGGGTGCGGCCCTTGTCGATTTTCTCGATGACGGCATTTCGATGATCTATTCCTTTTATGAAACCGATGCTGAAAGCCGCTCGCTTGGCACCTTCATGATCCTCGACATGATCGAGAAAGCCCGCGCGCTCGATTTGCCTTATGTCTATCTTGGCTATTGGATCGATGGGTCTGACAAGATGGCCTATAAAGCGCGTTTCCTGCCACAGGAGCGGCTGACAAGGGAAGGTTGGCAGTTGTTCACTGCCTGATTATTTTCAAATGACAACACGAACCACCGACCACCGCAAAGGCCTCACCATCACGGCTGTCGGCGGCTTGCTGCTGACGCTGGATGCACCGCTGCTGATCCTTTCCGGGGCTGGCACCGCCAATATCCTTTTTGTGCGGGGCCTCATGCTGGCATTCGCGCTGGTGGTCTGGTGGTATGTCAGGATGCGGCCCAAGGGCGAGCCGTTTTTCCATGGCCGTCAGAGCGTGATCGCGGGTATTTTGAGCTGTATCCAGAACCTGTGCTTTGTGGGTGCGATTACGAATACCAGTGTGGCGAATGTGGTATTCATTCTCGCCTTTAATCCGATGTTTGCAGCCCTTCTGTCGTGGCTCTTTCTCGGCGAGCGCATCACGCGGGCGACCTTTTTTGCCATGGTGGCTTCCATGGTGGGGGTGGTCATCATCGTTTGGGATGGCATTGGAGCGGGAACGCTGTTTGGCGACACTTTGGCGCTGGGGTGTGCTGCGTTTCTTGCGCTTACCCTTACCTATTCGCGCTCTACCGGCAAAGACATGTCCATGATGCCTGCCATCGGCATGGGGCTGAGTGCCATGGTGGCGGCACCCTTCGCCACCCCCTTCAGCCTGAGCGCGCAAGGGCTTGGCTGGTTGTCGCTCAATGGTTTTCTGGTGGCACCGGCCAGTTTCGCCCTGCTGGCGCTGGGGCCGCGCTATATTCTGGCCGCAGAAGTCGCCATGTTCTACCTGCTGGAAACCTGCCTAACCCCGGTTTTGATGTGGGCCATTTTTGGGGAGCTGCCGACGACTGCCAGTTTCATCGGCGGCGGCATCATCTTCGGCAGCCTGCTGTTGCACTCGCTCTATCTGATCTTCGCTGCCAGGCGGCCCGCGTTCGCGCAATAGAGAAGGTTGTGGATTATCTGCAACCTCGAATTGACGAAGGGCGACCTGTGCCGTTCTATCGAATCGCAGTTATAACTGGCAGTTTGCAGCATAACGTAAGGTTAGATTTGAGATTCCATGACGGTTGCTTTGCAAGATCCGCTAGGCGCGGTCCGGGTTGCTTCCCGGCTGTTAGAACAATCGCGCGAATTCGGCCTTGAAACGCGCATATCATCGGATTTCAACGCCTTCGCCACCTTGCGCCTGGAACTGCGCGGCAAGCCTGTTTCACCGATGTTCGATCCCATTACCGGGGGGCTGACAGCCGAGCGGGCCTTTTGGATGGGCAGCTATAATGCGGAAGGCCGCTGTGTCGCCATCAACGCCTTCCGGCTCGACCATGTGGAGCCGAACCTCGCCCATTGGGCGTTGGGGTGGATGGTGGGGCTTTATATGCGCCGCGCGGAGCTGATCGTGCCTTCGCATATAGCCCCCCCGGCCAGCACGCGGGCGGAGAAGATTTCTGGTCTTATCGTCTATCACGGTGAAGCCTTCATTGACCCCAAGGGCATTCGCAATCGCGAGGCCGTGGAGATTTTGCCGCTGCTTGGCATGATGCTTTCTTTCATCAAATGGCAGCCGGATGCGATTTGGGGCTTGGGTGCGGATGGCATGATCACGCGCGGGCTTTATGCGCGCATTGGCTATGCACATGTGGAGCGCAGTTTTCTAAGGTGGGAATGGCTGCCGGATGGCGCGGAAGCGGTTGAATGGCTCGCCCTTCTGGAGCGCGCCGACATGGAGTTCCTCATCCAAGAACGTCTGGGCGAAGGCTTACGCGCGCCGGTTATCCAGCTCAAACAAGCGTGATATCCACTTTCGCGGCTTCCGCGATTACGGAAACGCCCTTGCCGCCATGCGGTAGACGGGTGGGAAGAATGACGCGCTGATAGGGGAACCAAAGCACAGAACTATCCGGCATCTGGAAGGCGGCCAGCACATGATCATAATGCGGTTCATCGCCTTTCAGTACCTTGAGATAAGCTTGGCTTACCAGGTGATGATAGGTGTGGAACGACTGGCAGGGATAAGACACCGGGTTCAGCCCATAATAGCGCGCGATGAGCGATCTAGAGCCGATGCGGCCCACCTGGAAGCAGCCACTCAATTCATCATAGGCGACATCAACCGTGACTTCCGGAATGGCCGTGCGATTGTGCAGGGCATCGCGCAGCAATTCCGGCATGCGCTCGGGTGTTGGCGTTACTTCCTTCACGAAGGTGCGCTTCTGCAGATGAATGTCGCTCTTTCCCATGATGACGCCAATACGCGCGCGGGCTTCGGCAACGGTGGCGATCCCCTCGAAGAACCAGCCGGCCAGATAATAGTTTAGGCTATAGGGACCGGGCGAGACGCTGAGAAACTCCATGGCAAAATAAAGCGAGGCCCAGTTGGAGGCAAAGACAGCCCAGCGGATGCGTGTGCCATCGCGGCCCGTGGTGATCTTCACGCAGCCATGGCGCTGCAAGAGCTTGGTTTCAGAGATCGGCTCGCCATCGGCATCCACGGGCGGCACAGAAATCCGGCCATTGTAGACCCAAAGCTCCTCAGCCACATGACGCTCATGCGCGGGAAAGGCACTTGCCTGCGGTCCGGTCGGATTGAGAGCGGGATTGTAAGCAAACATGTCCCCATTATTATCGTGCTTTCACCAATATTCGGTTAACTGAATCGGTTGGAGCGCGGGAAGCCCTTGGGCACGATGCGGCCGGCTCCGGCCCGGTCGCCGATCCATTCGGCAAGGTCGGTGATGGTGAAAAGGCGGCTGGAACTGTCGGTCCAGGTCAGGCCTTCTTTCAGCCGGAAAGCGCGGATGTCTGACAATCCGCCATCCTTGTATTTTTGCAGCCTTACACCTTTGCCGCGTGACATTTCGGGAAGCTCGGATAGCTTGAAGATGAGCAGCTTGCGGTTCTCGCCCACGACGGCCAGATGGTCGGCCCCTTCCGGCAGGAAGGACAACGAATGGGCTTCGGCAGGCAGTTTCACATTCAGCACCTGCTTGCCCTTGCGGGTGTTGGCCACGCATTCGGTTTCGGCAATGATGAAGCCATCGCCCTCGCTGGAGGCGAGGATCAATTTGCGGTCCGGCTTGTGGACGAACAGCGCCACAATGGCGTCGGTGTTTTCCAGATCGCACATGAGCCGCACAGGCTCGCCATGCCCGCGCCCGCCAGGAAGCTTGCCCGCATCCAGCGTGAAGAATTTGCCCGACGAGCCGAGCAGCAAAATCTTGTCGGTTGTTTCGGCGTGGAACACA
>CAJBCQ010000184.1 GCA_903951595.1 uncultured Hyphomicrobiales bacterium
ACGGAAAAGCTTCTGGCTTCCGTGCCGGAACTGCGCACCGATTGGCTGGAGGAGGTGTTGGCCAAACGCGAACCCGGCGGCAAGCCGAAAAAGGCGAAGTCAAAGGTCTGATCGCAGCCTTTCTTCGTAAAAGGTGCCATGAGCCAGAAACCCATTATCGTCTGGTTCCGCCAGGAATTGCGCCTGTCGGACCATCCCGCCCTCGTTGCTGCCGCTCAAACGGGCGCGCCGGTGATTTGCCTTTATATTCACGATGATGTGACAGCCCAAAGCTGGGCCCAAGGTGGCGCCAGCCGCTGGTGGCTGCATCACAGCCTGAAAGCCCTTGCCCAATCCATCGCCCAAAAGGGCGGTGAACTGACACTGCGCCAAGGCGAAACTGTGCAGGCACTGGAAGCGGTGATCGCGCAGACGGGTGCATCCGCGGTTTATTTCACACGCGGTCATAATCCGTGGTCAGCCGCCTTGGAAACCCGCGTCAAAACCCTGTGCGAAAAGACGGGTGTGGATTGCCGCCGCTTTGGCGGTTTCCTGCTGTTTGAACCCGAAGACATCCGCAATGGCTCCGGCGAGCCTTACAAGGTCTATACCCCCTTTTCCCGCTTCTGCTTTGCCGCCCCCGCGCCGCGCTTTCCCAAACCGGCACCCGATAGCTTGAAGGGCGTGAAGCTGAAAAGTGACAAGCTGGAAAGCTGGAGCCTGCTGCCCACAAAGCCGGATTGGTCCAAGGGCTTCACCATGTGGCAACCCGGCGAAACTGGCGCGCAGCAGCGGCTTGCCGATTTTCTTGACGACCGCCTTGCGATTTACGGCGAAGCGCGCAATTTCCCGAATGTGGAGGCAACCTCCGGCCTGTCCGCCCATCTGCATTCTGGCGACATCAGCCCCAACCAGATCTGGCACGCCGCCAAGGCTGCCATTGCCAAGGCCCAAGGCAAGCACGACAAATCCGGCGAAACCTTCCTCAAGGAAGTGCTATGGCGGGAATTCTCCTATCACCTGCTGCATCATTGGCCGCATTTGCCAGATCGGCCCTTCAAGCCTGAATATGCTGATTTCCCTTGGGCCAGTGATCCTAAAGGCTTGCAGGCTTGGCAACATGGCCTCACAGGCTATCCAATTGTCGATGCAGGCATGCGCGAGCTTTGGCAAACCGGCATCATGCATAACCGTGTCCGCATGATCACCGCCTCATTCCTCATCAAGGATCTTCTGGTGCCTTGGCAGGAAGGCGAGCGTTGGTTCTGGGATACGCTTGTCGATGCCGATATCGGTGCCAACGCGGCAAGCTGGCAATGGGTGGCCGGCTGCGGTGCCGATGCAGCACCCTATTTCCGCATCTTCAATCCCGTGCTGCAAGGCGAGAAATTTGACGCCGATGGCGACTATGTCCGCCGCTTCGTGCCCGAACTTGCGCGCCTACCCAAAACCTTCATCCACAAGCCTTGGGAAGCCCCGGCCCTCGTGCTGAAAGAAGCTGGCGTCACGCTGGGCAAAACCTATCCCAACCGTATCATCGACCACCACTTTGCCCGCGACCGCGCACTTGCGGGGCTGAAGCAGTTGAAGGCAACGGCCTAAAACAAACCCACGGCTGGTTTCCCGCACAAGCGGGAACCCGGATTGCCTGCATCAACCAAGCTTGCGCGGAATTTTCTTGTTCCACTTCTTCTCATAAATCTGCTTGGCCCCCTCATAAGCCTCCAGCCGCCCCTTCACCACAAAATGCGTGGCCGTTGCGGTAAGCTCGCCATAGGTTTCGGTGCGAACTTTCCATTTGCCGCGTTGCAGTTCTTCGGTCCAATGCGTTTCCTGCTTGGCTGAAAGCGGATCATTGGGGTGGATGCTATAACGCTCACGCCCTGCACCCCATGTCACCAACCCATGCTCCACAATCTCGGTACGCCCGAAATCATCTTCGATCTCCAGCGTCGTGATCCCCGTGCGCTGATCGGTGGTCACAATCCGCTTGTTGGAGGCAGGATCAATCACCCGCTGCTTGACAGGCGTTGCCGCTTCCGCTGGCGCAAAGCGCGGTTCCATCTCGCCTTTGCTGGCCTGCCGCACCGGAACGTCAATGAACGACCGGCCCAGCTTCACTTCAAGGCTTGCCGCTTCCGGCGAAGGCCACATCATCGGCCAATAGCTTGTTGAAATGGCCACGCGCAATCTATGCCCCTTGGGCACGCGCCAGGCGATGTCATCAAGCTTGATCTTCACGCTATATTCGCGCCCCGGTTCCAACGCTTCGGGCTTTTCATGGCTGTTGCGATGGGTGAGGTTGAACAGATGATAGGTAATGCGTGAGCAAGCACCATCCGGCCACACATCATTCAGACGTACCGCAATTTGCGTCACCGGCTTGTCCGCACTGAAAGTGAGGTTCAGCATGGGCTGGCCGACAATATCCTCATCGGCTGAAAGCGGCAGGCTGTCGAAAACAAGCGAGCCACCATCATCGCGCCGCTGATCGCCGGGAAATTCCGGCCCAAGCCAGATGATGCAATATTCACCACCATCCTGCCCCGTTGTCTGTGGCGAACACACAACCCGCGTGCCGCTATTGACGGGCGCTTCACCCAGCCCCGTGGCGTTGAGGAAATAGCGTCGGTTCGCGGTCGTGCGCCCCGGCCAACTGTCATCGGCCACCCAGCGTCCTTCAATACGCGAAGGAAAGCCACCGGGCCGATAGGCGTCCATCACATAGGTGCGGAAGGCCGGATCTTTTTCGACACCCGTCTCAATGCCTTTCAACCACTTGTCCCACCAGCGCAGGGCTTCCTGCAAGAAACCGATGCGCGGTTCGGGAACGGCGAAATGCGGATATTTATGCGCCCACGGCCCGATGATCGCTTTGCACGGCACTTTCAGCCCCGCCATCATGCGCGGGATCGCGTTCGAATAAGCATCATTCCATCCGCCCACGAGCAGAACCGGGCACTGTACGGAACGCCAATCCTCGCAGATCGAGCCATGTTTCCAATAGGCATCCCGATGCGGATGCTCAAGCCATGGAATGAGAAGGAAGGGTTCTGCTTCAAGCCTTTCCATCCACATCTTCTTCCATTTGCGGCCCACAAGCTCAGGGTCCGGCGGGCGCGAAGAATAAGAAAGCATGGTGGCTGCCCAGCCCAAATTCTCATTGAGCAGCGTGCCACCCTTGTAATGGATGTCATCTTCATAGCGATCATCGGTGGAGCACAGCGACACAACCGCCTTTAAGGCTTTGGGCCTGCGGGCGGCGACCTGCAAACCGTTGAACCCACCCCAGCTAATGCCCATCATGCCGACAGAACCGGAGCACCATTTCTGTTTCGTGAGCCAGTCGATCACCTCCAGCGCATCATCCTGTTCTTGGCGGGCATATTCATCCAGCATGATGCCATCTGAATCACCATTGCCACGCATGTCCACCCGCACACCTGCATAGCCATGGCCGGCAAAATAGGGATGTGTCAGCTGATCGCGCACATAGGTTCCATCCCGCTTGCGATAGGGCAGATATTCAAGGATGGCCGGAACCGGGCTTTTCTCGGCATCGGCAGGAAGCCAAATGCGCGCGGCAAGCTTGGTGCCGTCTTTGAGCGGAATTTCCGCATTGACGATTTCCTTCACCTTGCGGGGAAATTTCTTGATGATTTTCATTTTCTTCCTCGTTTCCTCAGCCGGGCAAAACTTGGGAATGGGAAAGGCTGCGGACAGCCTCCACAATGGCGGCAAATCCAGCACCTGCAGGCCCGCTCACATGGCGCGCGCGCATATAGCTGTGGGTGAGTTCCGGCTCGATACGCACCTTCACCGCAACCCCGGCTTCCATCAGTCGCGTCTGATAAATCAGCGCATCATCAAACAGCGGATCATGCGCGGCAGCGGTGATGAAGGTGGGCGGCAAATCATGCAAATGATCGGCATGCAGCGGCATGGCATAAGGATCATTCCAAGCCGGCGAGCCATGCGGGCCGAGAACCGCGTCAAGATAATAGATCATATCACTACGCGTCAGGCAGGGTGCATCGGCATTGGTGTGATAGGATGGCGTGTCTGTGCTGCTGCCCAGAACGGGATAGATCAGCACCATTCCATCCAGCTGCGGCCCATCATGGTCGCGCAGCCACAAGGCCAGACATGCCGACATCTGACCGCCCGCACTATCGCCTGCCGCCACGATGCGCGCTGGGTCAAAACCGTAATTCATTCCCTCATCGCGCATCCATTTGAGGACGGCGAGATTGTCTTCCAACTGCGCCGGATGCGGATGCTCAGGGGCAAGCCGGTAATCCACCGCGATCACGCAGACCTGCGCTTGATCGGCGATCTCGGCACAAACATCATCATGCGTTTCAAGGCTGCCCAGAACCCAGCCCCCGCCATGCAGATACATGACGGCGGGCAAGAGCTTGTGCCCGCGCGGGCGGTAAAGCCGGATGCCCACCTCACCGCCACCATCGCGCGGCACGCGTAAATCTTCGACAATCAGCCCGGCAGGCCGCGGCGCGCGGAATTTGGCGCACACGCCATCCCAACCGCGGCGCTGCTCTGGCAATGGCCAATTCACCGATTCCGGTGGGCTTTCGGCACTTAAAGTGGCGTAGAATTTCAACATTCCAGCATCAATTGGACGAAATTCACGCGTCATTCTAAAGCCCTCCGGTTGTTAGCCTGATGCGGAACTGTAATATGGCCACGTCATAAAGAAAGCCCCGTTCGTGTCGGCTGAAGGATCAAACCGCATGTGGCGTTGGAACAAGCCTGAAAAACCGGAAGCCCCCGCCCCGGAACAAGCCCCGCAGGTGCAGGCGGCACCCGCCATCTATGCCCTGACCGACGCCTTGCCGGACCCGGCACTGATTCTAGCCCACAATGGCTGGGTGCTGCACGCCAATCCCGGTGCCGCCGAGCTTTTGGGCCAAAATCCGCAAGGCCAGCATGTTTCGGCCACCATCCGCGCGCCGGTGATTCTCGATGCCGTTAGCCGCGTTCTGGAAGGCAATGGGCCGCTGAAAGTGGAATTTGAACGCCGCGTTCCCCTGCCACAGCATCACGAGGCCTGGATCGCGCCGATTCTCGGCCACCCGGATGGACCGGCGATCTTGATTTCATTGAAGGATTTGACGCGCGAACAGATGATCGAGCGCATGCGCGCCGATTTCGTGGCCAATGCCAGCCATGAGCTGAGAACCCCGCTGACAGCCCTTTTAGGCTTCATCGAAACCCTGCAAGGCCCCGCCCGCAAGGACGATTCCGCGCGTGACCGATTCCTCGATCTCATGCGCGTGCAAGGTGCGCGCATGAAGCGGTTGATTGATGATCTTTTGTCGCTCAGCCGCATCGAAATGAACGCCCACCAGCGCCCCGAAGGGCGGGTGGAACTGGCCGCCCTTGCGCGCCATGTAGCTGATATCATGGGCCCTTTGGCAACAGAGCAGGGCGTGGAATTGAACCTCGACCTGACCATCGGCTTGTCGGTTCATGGCGATTGGGACGAGCTGACGCAAGTCGTGCAAAACCTCGTCGAAAACGCGCTGAAATACGCAAATTCGGGCAAAAAAATCGACATTTCGACCACCCGCGCCGCCCAATCTACGGAACTTGTCGTGCGCGATTATGGCCAAGGCATCGCCCCCGAACACCTGCCGCGCCTGACAGAACGCTTCTACCGCGTCAGCGTTCAGGAAAGCCGCTTGCGTGGCGGCACAGGGCTTGGATTGGCGATTGTGAAACATATTCTCAACCGCCACCGCGCAAGGCTTCTCATCGCCTCCACCCCCGGCGAGGGATCGCGCTTCACCATCCGCTTCCCTGAATTGGAAAACTGAACCTTTTCAGATACTAACGCTGTCATATAGCTGTAGTGTCTTTGTCACATGATCCTCATACGGACTGATTAAACCTGCCGTCGTCAGTCCAATGAGACATCCTGGAGAAAAACAGTGAAAATCCGTTCCCTCATCCTCGCCACCACCATTCTGGC
>CAJBCQ010000185.1 GCA_903951595.1 uncultured Hyphomicrobiales bacterium
ATGACCGGGCCGCATGCCGGAGAATGGCTTTCCTTCTGGTCGCTTGCGGTAACCCAAGGCATGAAGCTTTCCCAAGTGGCCGCAACCATTATCGCCTATCCCACTTTGGCCGAAGCCAGCCGCCGCGCCGCCATGAGCCATTTCGCACCCTTGGCCTCCAACCCGTGGGTGCGTAGGCTCATCGGTTTCCTGTCCATCTTCGGCTGAGGGAGCCCGAGCGCCATCATGACCAGAAACGTGCTGCGTCCGGCCTTTTGGCGCGGGCTTTCGGGCAAGGTGCTGGTGCTGACCATGCTGTTCGTGCTGGCCGGTGAAGTGCTGATTTTTCTGCCTTCCATCGCCAGTTTCCGCCTCAACTGGATGGAAAACCGCTTGGGCCTTGCCGAAGTGGCGGTGATGGCGGCGGCGGCGTCACCGGGTGGTGAAGTGCCACCTGAGGCCGCGCGCGTGCTGCTGAACGGCACGGGTGCTTATGCCGTGACGTTGACGCGCAACGGCTTGCCCCAGCTGAAACTGAATATCCCAAGTCCGCCCTTGCATGAGGCGGTGTTTGACCTTCGCCATCAAGGCGCGTTCATGGCGGTAAGCGATGCCTTGTCGGTCATGGTCTCTGCACCCCGAACCATCGCGGTGGGTGGCACACCGCTGCACCTGAAAGGCAGTTATGTGGAAGTGGTTCTGCATGAGACGATGCTCAAGCAGGACATGCTGCGGCATGCCGGCAACGTGTTGATCTATTCCCTCATGCTTTCCCTGACGGTTGCAGGGCTTATGTTTATAGCACTCAACCGCGTTTTTGTGCGCCCTGTGCGCCATCTCACGCGCGAAATGCTGCGTTTCGCGCAAAATCCCGAAAACCCTGCAAGCACCATCCGCCAATCCGGCAGGCTTGATGAAGTGGGTGTTGCCGAGCGCGAACTGGCCGCCATGCAGGCGGATCTGCAAAGCCTGCTCCAACAGAAAAGCCATTTGGCCGCTTTGGGTCTTGCGGTGAGCAAGATCAGCCATGATTTACGCAATATGCTGGCCACAGCCCAGATCATTTCCGGCCGATTAAGTGATGTGGATGACCCGACGGTGCAAAAATTTGCCCCCAAGCTCATTGCTTCGCTCGATCGAGCCATCGATTTTTGTGCCGCCACCTTGCGTTTTGGCAAGGCCAGCGAAGCCCCGCCCCGGCGCGAGCGATTTGACCTTCGCCCGCTGGTGGAGGAGGCCTTGGAAACCGCCAAGCTGGAAGCGGCTGCGGGCATGACGCTGGTGAATGCGGTGGAGCCAGGCGTGGAGATCGACGCCGACCGTGAAGCGCTGATGCGTATTCTCATCAATCTGGCCCGCAATGCGGTAGCCGCGCTGGCCGCGATGCCGCAGGCGCAAAGCCTTGCAAAGATAAGCATTTCCGGCTGGCGTGGGCACCAAGGGGTGACGATCGAAATCGCCGATACGGGCCCTGGCTTCAGCCAACGCGCGCGCGAGCATTTATTCGAGCCATTTCAAGGCTCTGGCCGGGCTGGCGGCACCGGATTGGGCTTGGTGATCGCACGCGAGCTGGTCGAAGCCCATGGCGGCGGGATCGAGCTTGTGGCCTCAGGCCCCGCAGGCACGGTTTTCCGCCTATCCATCCCCGACCGTAGCCTTTCCTGAACGAGGGTGCTTGCCTTTGGCGCAAGGGTGCATTAGTCAGAAGCCCTCGCAAGAGAGCAACCGGCAAGCCGGCCATCTTTTTCGCGATCTGCGCGCCCGTAGCTCAGCTGGATAGAGCACCAGACTACGAATCTGGGGGTCAGAGGTTCGAATCCTTTCGGGCGCGCCATTTCCTCACATAAGCACCAAATTTTGTCGGATCGTCCGATCTGATGTTTCGCGGCGTTACCGGGGTACCAGGCGCGGATGATTCGGGCGAAGCCTTGGCCTTATGCTTCCGCCAGCAAGTCCTGGGCTGTGGTTTCGTCCGTCACGAGCACGCTTACGATCTTGCGCCGCAGGGCCGCGCGAATGGCGGCAACCTTTTCCTTGCCCCCCGAGGCAAGGATAACGCATGGAATATTGCCCAATTCATTCACGGAAAAGGCCACCACGCGCCGATTGAGCGGGTGATCGACAATATTGCCATGCGCGTCAATCCACTGTGCACACAAGTCGCCGACCGCACCCGCTGCGTTGAGTGAATGCACATCTTGCGTGCTGATGAGCCCCAGCCGCGACATGGTGGATTGCGTGTTGAGCGCGCCCACGGAAAGCAAAGCCAGATCAATTTGGCGGGCGCGTGCGAACACATCGCGCACGCTGGATTGATCGCGCAGTACCTGTGCCGTCTCCTCGTCATCGGCAAAGGCGGGGGCTGCGATGTAGAAGCAATCGGCGTCATATAGATCGGCTAGTCGTGATGCGGTTTCATAGGTGTTCATCACCGAGCCACGGGTGAGCCCGCCCAGCAGCGATACGATCGAAACGCCCGCAAGCTTGCGCTTGTCGGCAAATCCCACCGACATCCGCAAGGTTCTGCCCCAGCCAACCCCAATGGACATGCCATCCTGCAACCGGTTGGAAAGCTGCAAACCCGCTGCAGCAGCGATTGCCTCATGTAGGTTCTGGATATTCTCTGGCGTGGGCACAAGCACGGCTTTTTCAATGCCAAACTTGCGCTCCAGATCAGCCTCCACCTTCAGATTGAGGGATGAGGCGATACGAACCTTCACAAGACCCACGGCGCGTGCATGCGCAATCATGCGGTTCACCCGGATGCGGCTGATGCCAAACTTCTCCGCCACTCTGTTCTGCGTGAGGCCTTCGACATAATAGTAATAGGCAACCCGCGCGATGAGCTCGGTGTCATCGCTGGCCTGAGGGCCGCTATCGCGCATGTTGGAAATGCGGCGGTTACTCTTTTGCAGATCTCTCATCACCAGATCATTCCGATGCGCCTATCTTCCGAAGGCTTGCCAATCCATCACCATCGGCTGATCATCGCAGATGGCCGCATGGATGCTGGACGACAGCGGCATGGCATGACGTGAAAGCGTTCCTTCTGACCAAAGCCGCAAAAGGGCAGGTCCCATGCTGCGCGCAAGGTCTGCCCCTTCGACCGTATCATCGGGCATGAAATCACGCTTGGCTTGCGTATAATTATGACCAAGACCCAACAGCCTGCCCATACGCGAATTGCGTCCTGCAAGGCAGGTCACATAAAGGTCCCCCGCACCGGCAAGGCCAAGCACACTTTCCATCGACCCGCCAAGGGCCGTGACAATGAGGCCCATCTCGCGCAGCGATTGGGCGAAAATGCCAGAGGCAAGATTATGCATTTTTGCCGCATTCTCGGCCCCCGGGGCCTGTTCCAGACGGCCCGCCGCCCAACCCACGCCAAGGGCAAAGAAATTCTTGAAGGCTGCACAAAGTTCAACACCCACCACATCGCCGCTGGCGCGGGCATGATAAAAGGGCGCGCCCAGCATGCCGATGGTGGTTGTGAGCCGCGCGGCATCCCGTCCCGTCATAACAACTGAAGTGTCACGCGCCACGGCAAGCTCGCCGGCAATGCACGGCCCACCCCCGGCCATCACGGGCACATGAATGCCCAGTTTCGCAGTGAGGCTTGTCGCCACCCCATCGGGCAGGATTTCAATGCCACTGC
>CAJBCQ010000186.1 GCA_903951595.1 uncultured Hyphomicrobiales bacterium
AGCTCAAAGGCGAGCATGGCCGAACCCACGCGCCCTGCCGCATTCAGCCGCGGCCCCATCACAAAGCCCAAAGCATACGAATCAGGCCGCCGCTTCAACCGCGCCACATCGGCCAAGCAGGCCAGCCCCAAATTGCCCCGGTTGCCCATCACTTTGAGCCCTTGTGTCACGAACGCCCGGTTCAAACCCTTCAACGGCACCACATCGCAAACCGTGCCGAGGGCTGCCAAATCCAGCAGCGCCAACAAATCTGGTGCCGGCCGCGCATCGGTGAAATAACCCGCCGCCCGCAAATCGCGCAAAAGCACGGCGGCCAAAACCAGCGCCACGCCAACCGCACTCATATAGCCATAGCCGGAAACATCATCCTGCCGATTGGGGTTGATCACCGCTTCGGCCTCCGGCAATTCCTCGCCCGCTTGGTGGTGATCAACAATCACCACATCCAGCCCCAATTCCTGCGCCAGCAACAACGGATCATGCGCCATCACCCCGCAATCCAGCGTGATCAGCAGCGTGCAGCCTTTTTCCTTGAGGCCCGTAACAGCAGCCCGGCTCGGCCCATAGCCTTCGGTGATGCGATCGGGAATATGAACGGAAGGCTCCACCCCGCAGCCGCGCAAGAGCTGCGTGATGAGGGCGGTGGAAGTAACACCATCCACATCATAATCGCCAATAATGCCAATCTGCTCGCCCGCCATCACGGCGCGCGCGATGCGGGCAGAACCCTTCTCCATATCGGCCAAAAGTGCCGGCGCGGGCATCAATTCGCGCAAAGTCGGCGACAAGAACGAGGCGACATCTTCCAGCGCCACTTCCCGCGCCGCCAGCACGCGGCCAAGAATTTCGGGCAATTCATGACGCTGTGAAATGGCCAGCGCCAAACGGTCATCCGTCAGCCGCGCGCGCCAAACCCGCCCCGAAAGCGACCGCTCCACCCCCAGAAACGCTCGCTCTGCCAACCTTTCGTCTCCCGCTCCGTTTACGCAAGCCGGATTTCCCCGAAAGCGGGAAACCAGCTCGCTTAAGCTCAATCCGGCAACTTCTGCCGGTTCTTGATCCACCGCACCGTGCCCGTGGCCGAGCGCATGACCACCGTTTCGGTCGTCACATACCCGCCCTCAAACCGCACACCCCTCAGCATCGAGCCATCCGTCACGCCGGTGGCCGAGAACATCACATCGCCGGATGCCATTTCATGCATGGTGAACTTCTTGTTGAAATCCACAATGCCCATCTTAGCCGCGCGTGCTTTTTGGTCATCGCTCTTGGTGATGAGACGCCCCTGCATCTGCCCGCCAATGCAACGCAAAGCCGCCGCCGCCAGCACACCCTCCGGCGCACCACCAACACCCATGTAAATGTCGATGCCCGTTTCTTCGGGTGTCGCGGTATGGATGACCCCCGCAACGTCACCATCCGTAATCAGCCGAATGGCCGCGCCCGTCGCACGGATGGCAGCGATCAATTCTTCATGGCGCGGACGATCCAGCACGCAGGCCGTAATCTCATTCACCGGCACGCCCTTGGCCTTGGCCAGGCTCAGAATATTCTTCTCCGGCGACCAGTCGAGATCAACGGTGCCATCGGGATATCCGCCACCAATGGCGATCTTGTCCATATAGGTATCCGGCGCATGAAGCAGCGAACCGTGGTCGGCCATCGCAATGCAAGCGATGGAATTGGGCATGTCCTTGGCGCAAAGCGTGGTGCCTTCCAAAGGATCCAGCGCAATGTCGATGCGCTGTGTGCCGCCCTGCGAACCCACTTTTTCGCCGATGTAAAGCATGGGCGCTTCATCGCGCTCGCCTTCACCGATGACAACCAAACCGTCCATGTCAGCAATGCTGTTCAGTGCCGAGCGCATGGCGTCCACAGCGGCCTGATCGGCGGCCTTCTCATCTCCCCGTCCGCGCAACCGGGCAGCCGAAACGGCGGCAGCTTCCGTCACACGGGCAATTTCGATCGTCAGCATACGGTTCAGCAAGGGAGAATCTCCTGTTTTAAGCTTTTCTCAAGCCTTCCTTACGCCACTCAAGTTTCAATCACACTACAGAATAAAGAATTATTCTATCAAAGCCGCTCCATGCGGATCATGCGTGGGGGCCGCGCGGCATAGCCATCCTTCTCAATTTGTGAAAGGGCGGCCCGCATGTCACTTTCCTGCGTGTCATGGGTTGTAAGAATGAACGGTGCCGTTTCCGCAGCGGTCTGGGGTGCCCGCTGAACAATGCTTTCAATCGATATGTTGCGCTCGGCCAGTCGCTGGGCAATGGCCGCAACCGCACCGGGCCGATCATGCAGATCCAGCGCCACATAATACCCGCCCGCATGGGTCTGCGCCGGGGCCGCCCGGAAGGGCTTGAGCTTTGCACCCGGCACCCCGAATGCCGGAACCCGATTGCCGCGCGCAATGTCGCACAAATCCGACAACACGGCAGACGCTGTGGGATGCGCGCCTGCACCCCGGCCAACCAGCATCAAATCACCCACAAAATCTCCATGAATGGCAGCCGCGTTGAAAACCCCGTCCACTTCGCCAATGGGGCTGCCCTTGCGTACCAGCATGGGATGCACGCGCTGCTCAATGCCGTCACCGGTATCAGCGCAAACACCCAGCAGCTTGATCTTGTAACCCATGGCATCCGCATTGCGGATGTCCTCTAGCGTCACATGCGAAATGCCTTCGATTTCGATGGATTTAAGATCCGGCTCCGTGCCGAAAGCCAGCGCCGTCAGCACGGCCAGCTTATGCGCGGCATCAAACCCGCCCACGTCAAAAGTTGGGTCCGCTTCAGCATAGCCCAGCTTCTGCGCCTCAACCAGAACATCATCAAAGCTGCGGCCCTCATCGGCCATCTTGGTGAGAATGTAATTGCACGTACCGTTCAGAATGCCCGAAACCCGCGATACCTGATTGCCAGCCAGCCCCTCGCGCAGCGTCTTGACGACCGGAATGCCGCCCGCCACCGCCGCTTCAAAATAAAGCCCGGCATGGTTGGCATCCGCCAGCCGCGCCAATTCTCCGCCATGATGGGCCAGCAACGCCTTGTTGGCGGTGACAACCGATTTGCCCGCTGCCAAAGCTGCCTTAACGGCAGAATATGCCGGATCACCCTCGCCGCCGATCAATTCCACCAACACATCCACATCTGGATGCACCGCCAAAGCCTGCGGATTTTCAGCCCAAACCAGCCCCGAAAGATCATGCGCCCCGCGCACTCGGCTGTTGGAACGCGCGGTAACCGCCACCACTTCCAGCTTTTTACCCGTGCGCGCTTCAATTTCATTGCCATTGCGGGCCAAAAGATCAAGAACACCAGTGCCCACGGTTCCCAAACCGGCAAGCCCAATTCTCAATTTTGCCACCATGTCCCGCTCCGATTCCCGAACAACTTTTTGATGAGGTTCGCCTTATGGACCCCCCCGTGGCTGTTTTCAATATGCTCGCCTTGGGCCTATGATAGCCAAAGGCGCGCGCGGAAGGATGGAACAGATGGCCGGAACCAACAAGGATCTGCAAAGCGAATACCAACTGGCAGACCCGGCTGAATTCACCCGCAATCTCACGATCGCCCTTGAAAAAAGTGCCGAAATCGCCCGTTTTCTGGCCGATCTGCCCCCCCGCACCGCCGAGCAGGAAATGGAGGCCCAGATCACCCCCATCGGCCA
>CAJBCQ010000187.1 GCA_903951595.1 uncultured Hyphomicrobiales bacterium
AATGAATTTGCCCAGCGTGTCTGTGCCCCAGCACCCACAAGCTGGCAGGCGGCACAATATGGCACGGCGCGCGAACTTTTCGCGCCCTTGCGTGCAAGCTCAACAGGTGCGGAAGCCGGTGGCTCTTTCTTGGGTCAGCTTTCGTGAGCTGGCCCGCCCTCATCGCCGATATTGGCGGCACCAATGCGCGCTTTGCCGTGGTGGAGGGCCGTGGTGCCAAGCCCGCTCATGCGCGCAATCTCATCAATGCGGATTATCCAACCTTGGCGGCGGCGATTGAAGCCTATTGCGATGAGGCTAAGCTCAGGCCCCTTCGGGCTGCCATTGCTGCGGCTGGCCCACAAACCGATGGCATGTTCCGGCTGACCAATCATTCCACATGGGATGTGAAGGTAGCAGAGCTTGCCGGAACTGCGGGTTTGCAAGAAGCCGTGTCGCTGAATGATTTTGAAGCACTCGCCTTGTCGCTTCCGCATTTGGAACCAGCGGATGTGGAAGCCCTCAAGCCCGATGCCAAGCCGGTTGCCGGAACACCCTTGGCGGTGGCGGGGCCAGGAACGGGCCTGGGCCTTGGCGCTGTGGTGCCAACAGCTTCCGGCTGGCAGGCCATCCCCGGTGAAGGCGGGCATGTGGAATTAGGCCATCGCCATGCGCGTGAAGCAGCCGTGCTTGATCTGGTGCGGCGTGAATTTGGCCGCGTATCAGCCGAGCGTGTTTTATGTGGCAATGGTCTTGCCATGCTGCATCGGCTGATCGGTGAATTGGATGGTGACAGGCGCGACCAGCTCACCCCGGCACAAGTGACAGATGCTGCCTTGGCAGGTGACGGCCAGGCCAAAGGCACGGTTGAGATGTTCCTCAATCTGCTGGCTTCCTATGCTGGCGATGCAGCCCTTGTTTATGGCTCACGCGGTGGCATGTTTGTGGGCGGCGGCATCATCACGCGATTATTGCCTCTGCTTGACCGGCCAAGTTTCCTGAGCCATTTCCGCGCCAAGGGCAGGCTGGAGCCTTATCTTGCGGCCATGCCTTTGAGTGTGATCACCAATCCCGTTCCCGCCCTCATCGGCTGTGCCGCCTATTTGGAGAACGTAAAATGACCGATGTGCAAAAGGGTCTGGCGGCAACACTGGGTCTGGCACCTGTGATTCCGGTGATGGTGATTGAGGATTTGCAACAAGCCGTGCCCTTGGCGCGCGCCCTATGTGCCGGTGGGCTTCGGGTTCTCGAAATCACCTTACGCACCCCATCCGCCCTTGATTGCATCCGCGCCATTGCCGCTGAAGTGCCCGAAGCCGTGGTGGGGGCTGGCACGGTTCTGGATGACGCGCAGATGAAGGCGGTGAAGGCCGCAGGGGCGAAATTTGCGGTAAGTCCCGGAGCCACGCCGCGGCTTCTCGATTCAGCGCGCACGCAAGCCATGGCCTGGCTTCCCGGCGCGGTGACGGCTTCCGAAGTGATGGCGATGGCCGAGCAGGGCCTGCGATTTCTTAAGTTTTTCCCCGCCGTGCCAGCTGGCGGCACGGCCTATCTTTCGAGCCTTGGTGCGGTTTTTCCGCAGGTGAAGTTCTGCCCCACAGGCGGCATTGGCATTGCGAATGCGGGTGAATTTCTCAATCTTCCCAATGTGATATGCATTGGCGGCTCATGGGTGGCACCCGCCGCCATGGTGAAGTCTGGCGCCTGGGGCGCGATTACCGAGCTTGCGCGCGCGGCGTCTCAATTGGGTCCGGGGCGTTCATAATTATTTTTTTCTGTTAACCATCTTTTTCTTGGTTCTGCCTATTTTGGGATTTACTACAACCCAAAATTTAAGGAACCTGGAATGGCAACCAATCAGAGTCCACGCACGCTGGCAGCGTTAGAGCCCTTGGCGAAGGCACTGGCAGCTTGTCGGCAAGCCTTTGTGGCCGTGGGTGCCTTCTCCTTGATCATGAGTGCGTTGCTGCTCACCCTGCCGATTTATATGACGCAGGTTTATGATCGCGTTTTGGGTTCGGGCAGCATTTCCACGCTGTTGATGTTGACGATCATCGCGGTGGGGGCTTTGGCCCTTTCCGCGTTCCTCGAACTGTTGCGCCAAATCATGCTGTCGCGCATCGGTGCCAAGCTCGAAGCGGATCTGGGCGGGCCATTGCTCAATGCCTCGATCACCAATACCGCACGCGGCGAGGCCAATGATGTGCAGTCCTTGCGCGATCTTGGCACCCTGCGCGGCTTTTTCTCCGGTCAGGCTGTCACCACCTTTTTTGATTTGCCGTTGGCACCCTTGTTCATTCTCATCGTGTTCATCATTCACCCTTGGCTGGGGGTGGTGAACATTATCGGTGCGGGCTTATTGTTCATCCTCACCGTTCTCAACCAACGCTGGACGGCAAAGCCGCTGGAAGAAGGCTCGCGCTATGCCATGGCAGCCCTCATGCAGGCCCAAGCCTATGTGCGAAATTCCGACATTGTGCAGGCCATGGGCCTTCACCCGGAAACCGTAACCGCTTGGGGCCGCGACAATGCCCAATCCCTTGAGCATCAGATGGAAGCGGCGCGCCGCGCGGCCATTATCGCAGGCATCTCGAAATTCATCCGGCTATCCATGCAGGTGGCCCTGCTGGGCGTGGGCGGCTATCTCGCGCTCATTCATGAAATTACTGCCGGCATGATCTTTGCGGCCAATATCATCGGCGGGCGCGCTTTGCAGCCGGTGGAAGGTGTGATCGGGGCGTGGAAGCAAATCATTTCCACGCGCGAAGCCTATGATCGTATCAGCCTGAACTTGGACAAGGCAGGCCCAGTGGAGCCGCGCATGGCGCTGCCTGCGCCCGAAGGCAACATCAGTGCTGAAAACCTCGTCTATGGCCCCAAAGGCGCGCAAAAGCCCATCATCAAGTCGATCAACTTCGCGCTTCCTGCCGGAAAGTCGCTCGGAATTGTCGGCCCGTCGGGTGCGGGCAAATCAACGCTGGCGCGGTTGATTGTCGGGGCCATTGATGCCAATTCGGGAAAGATAAGGATCGACGGGGCTGATCTGGGCCAATGGAACCGCGATGAGATCGGCCGCCATATCGGCTACATGCCCCAGCAGCCAGAATTTTTCCCCGGCACCATCGGCCAGAACATCGCGCGCATGCAGGAAGATGCGTCTGCCGATAACATTATCGCCGCCGCCATGGCCGCAGGCGTGCATAATATGATCTTGCGAATGCCGCAGGGCTATGAAACGCGCATCGGCCTTTTGGGGCTGGAGCTTTCGGGTGGTCAAAAACAGCGCGTGGGGCTGGCGCGCGCCTTCTATGGCTCGCCACGCTTGCTGGTGCTGGATGAGCCCAATGCCAATCTGGACCCGGAAGGTGAACAGGCACTGGCGCGGGCTTTGCAGAACGCCAAGATCCAATCATCCACCATCATCATCGTGGCCCAAAGGCCATCCGCCATCCAAAATGTTGATCTGTTGATGGTGCTGCGTGACGGGCAGGTAGACACCGTCGGCCCGCGCGATGAGGTGCTAGCCAAGATCACGACACCACCCCGGCCTGCCGCTGTTCAAGGGGCTTCCAATGTCGCCGCGCTTACCCAGAACAGGACAAACCCCACATGATCCGCACCGCTGACACCTTCAAGAGCTGGCACAGCAAGCTTCAGCTTTCCAACCGCAAGCAGACCGTGATCGGTACTACAGTCATTCTGCTCACGCTTGGCGTGGGCGTCGTCTGGGGCTCCATCGCCCCCATCTCCGGTGCTGCCATTGCCCCCGGCATCATTGTGGCGACCGGCCAGAACAAGACGGTGCAGCATTTGGAAGGCGGCATCATTGATGAAATCCTCGTGCGTGAGGGCGAGACGCTGCAAGCAGGCCAGACCATCATCCGCCTCAACCAAACCGCAGCCCTTGCCAATCTCACCCGCATGGCCACCCAATATGATGCGCTGCGCGCCATTGACGCGCGCTATCTGGCCGAGCGCGATGGCAAGGATACGATCCGCTTTCCCGCCGACATGCTGGAACGCAAGAACGATCCAGCCACTGCCGAAGTGCTGGACGGGCAAGAACGCGAATTCGCCGCCCGCCGCGCCGCGCTCACCTCGCAGCTGGCCGTACTTGAAAAGCAAATCGCCGCCACGAGTGAGCAGATCACCGGATTGGAAGCCCAAGTCGATGCGGCTAACCGCCAAATGGGGCTGGTTCAAGAAGAATTGAAGGACACCCAAGGCCTGTACGATCAAGGCCTGGCCCAGAAAAGCCGCGTGCTTTCGCTGGAGCGTGCCGCCGCCGAGCTTTTGGGCAACAAAGGCCAGCTCATCGCGCAAATCGCGCAAGCCCGCCAGACCATCGCCGAAACCGAAAGCCGCATTCTGGGCACCCGCCAAGCCTGGATGGAAAAGGCGGTGGCCGAAATGCGCGATGTGCAGATCCAAGTCGCTGACTTTGCCGAAAGATTGAAAGCCGCACAGGATGTGGCAACCCGCATCCAGATCAAAGCCCCCGTTGCTGGTGTGGTGGTGAAAATTCATTACAACACGCTGGGTGGCGTTATCGCGTCAGGCCAGCCGATTGTGGATATTCTGCCCGCCAGTGCGCTGGAAATACAGGCGCGCGTGAACCCGCAGGACATCAAGCGTGTGTTTGCCGGCAGCAAAGCCAATCTGCGCTTCCCCGCTTTGCGTGAACGCACGACACCGGTAATGCCCGGCATTGTCGAATTTGTCTCCGCCGACCGCCTGACCGACCCGCGCACGGGCGAGCCTTATTACACCGCGCGCATCAAGGTATCCGACGCGCTGGATGCCGAAGAAAAGATCACCGCCGCCCGCCTTCTGCCCGGCATGCCCGCCGAGGTCTATGTCGAAACGGGCGCGCGCACTTTCTTCCAATATCTGCTCTCGCCCGTGACCGACATTCTCGCTCATTCTTTCCGTGAGCCGTGAAACCCTATTGACGCCCCTCCAAATTTTTGATCGACTGGTCAAATAAAGGAGGGGCGGTCACCGCTTCAAAGCGGCAGGACGGCCTCGAAAAGACGCGAGGAAGAAGTCCCATGCGACCTGTCTCCGGCATCACCCCCGGTCGTCTCAGCCCTGAGGAGACCGCCCACAATTTCTCTGACATTGAACCAGCTTTTGCGCGCAATGACGCGCGGGTGGCATCCGAACGCTGCCTGTTCTGTTATGACGCGCCTTGCGTGGTGGCCTGCCCCACCTCCATCGACATCCCGCTCTTCATCCGCCAAATCGCCACGGGCAATCCCCAAGGGGCGGCCAAAACCATCTTTGATTCCAATATCTTAGGCGGCATGTGCGCGCGTGTGTGCCCCACCGAAACCCTGTGCGAGCAGGCGTGCGTCCGCGAGCTGGCCGAAGGCAAGCCCATCGAAATCGGCAGGCTCCAGCGTTACGCCACCGACGTTCTGTTGGATGCGGGCACCCAGCCCTATTCGCGCAAAGCTGCCACGGGCAAGCGCGTGGCCGTCATCGGTGCCGGTCCCGCAGGCCTTTCCTGCGCGCACGCGCTTTCACGCGAAGGCCATGAGGTAACGATTTTCGAAGCCCGGCCCAAGTCGGGTGGCCTGAATGAATATGGCATTGCCGCCTACAAAACGACGAATAATTTTGCCCAGCGCGAAGTGGATTTCATTCTGGAGCTTGGCGGCATCACCGTGAAAAACGGCATGGCGCTGGGCAAGGATGTGAAGCTCGATCAGCTGCGCCAAGACTTTGACGCCGTGTTCATCGGTGCCGGTTTGGCCGCGGTGAACGGGCTGAACCTTGCCGGTGAAGATTTGCAAGGTGTGGCCGATGCGGTGGATTGGATCGCCAGCCTTCGCCAAGCCAGCGACATGACCCAACTGCCCGTGGGCCGCCGCGTCGTGGTGATCGGCGGTGGCATGACGGCGATTGACGCGGCAAGCCAGGTCAAGCGCCTCGGTGCAGAAGAAGTCACCATCGTTTACCGCCGCGGGCCTGAGCAAATGAACGCCAGCCGCTATGAACAGGAATTGGCCCAGACCGACGGCGTGCTGATCCGCCATTGGCTCAGCCCCAAACGCCTCATCGGTGAGGCAGGCCGCATCACGGGCGTTGAGTTTGATTATATGGAGGAAAAGGCCGGCAAGCTCAGCCCCACGGGCGAAACGCTGATCCTGCCTTGCGACCAGCTTTTCAAGGCGATCGGCCAGAAACTTGTGGCCCCCCCGGTGGAAGCCCTGGCACTGGAAGCCGGCCGCATCCGTGTTGATGATGCCCGCCATACCTCGCTCAACAATGTGTGGGCAGGCGGTGACTGCATCGCGGGTGGACGCGATCTGACCGTTTCAGCTGTTGAGGACGGCAAAGTCGCCGCCCGTTCCATTCACGCCTATCTCAGCAACGCCTGAGGAGACAAAAACATGGCTGACCTGCGCTCAACCTTCATCGGCATCAAATCCCCCAACCCTTTCTGGCTGGCGTCTGCGCCGCCTACCGATAAGCAATACAATGTCGAGCGTGCCTTCAAGGCAGGCTGGGGTGGCGTTGTGTGGAAAACACTGGGTGAAGATCCGCCGGTGGTGAATGTCTCCGGCCCGCGCTATGGCGCCATTCACTCGCAAGATCGCCGCGTGATCGGCTTCAACAATATCGAACTCATCACCGACCGCCCGCTGGAAGTGAACCTGCAAGAAATCAAGGAAACCAAGCGCAAATGGCCAGATCGCGCCATGGTCGTCTCGCTCATGGTTCCTTGCGAGGAAGATAATTGGAAGCGCATTCTCAAGCGCGTGGAAGAAACCGATGCCGATGGCATTGAGCTGAATTTCGGCTGCCCGCATGGCATGAGCGAGCGCGGCATGGGTGCGGCTGTGGGCCAGGTTCCCGAATATGTGGAAATGGTGGCCCGCTGGTGCAAGCAATATTCACGCATGCCGGTCATCGTGAAACTTACCCCCAATATCTCCGACATTCGCAAGCCCGCTGAGGCCGCCAAGCGCGGTGGTGCGGATGCGGTTTCTCTCATCAACACGATCAATTCCATCATGGGTGTTGATCTTGACAATATGACCCCCTGGCCCGCAACCGGTGGCTATGCCACCCATGGCGGCTATTGCGGACCCGCGGTGAAACCCATTGCCATGAATATGGTGACGGAAATTGCCCGCTCACCTGCCACCCAAGGCCTTCCCATTTCCGGCATTGGTGGCATTGAGACATGGAAAGATGCGGCTGAATTCATGGCGCTGGGCGCGGGCACCGTGCAGGTTTGCACCGCCGCGATGGTCTATGGCTTCAAGATCGTTCAGGAAATGACGGCAGGCCTGTCTGACTATATGGACAGCAAAGGCTATACATCCCTCGATGATATCATCGGCAAGGCCGTGCCCAAGGCAACCGATTGGCAGCATCTTAATCTTGAATATGTCGTCAAAGCCCAGATTGATCAGGATTCCTGCATCAAGTGCGGTCGTTGCCATATCGCCTGCGAAGACACCTCGCATCAGGCCATCACCGATTATGTCAATGGCGCGCGCCATTTTGAGGTGAAGCTGGAAGAATGTGTGGGCTGCAATCTTTGCGCGGTCGTGTGTCCGGTGGAAAATTGCATCACCATGGTGCCGATGGCCGAAGGCAGCTTAGACCCGCGCACGGGCCGCAAAGTGGGCGGCCACCGCACATGGAAAGAGCATCCCAACAACCCCAATGCCAAACTGGCCGAACCGGCTTGATCATTCGCGCGGCAATATGCCGTTGAGGAAAATATGCTGCATGGTGGCAAGGGCCGTTTCATGGAAGGGCTTGTCGGCAAGCGTTTGGCCCGTGAGTGCTTCGATCTGAGAGCCAAAATCGGCATAATGCTGGGTCGTGGCCCAGATGTTGAAAATGAGGTGATAGGGGTCAACGGGTGCAAGCTTTCCTTGCTCAATCCAGCCCCGGATGGTGCCCGCCTTTGATTCAACCAAGCCCGCCAAATCGCCCGCAATGGCGTCTTTCAGCATGGCCCCGCCTTGTATGATTTCAATGGCAAACAGGCGCGAAGCCTCAGGCCGCTCGCGCGAATAAGCAAGTTTCGCTTGGATGAAACCCCTGATGGCAGTGGCAGGGTCTGCTTGCGCGTCAAAGCCTTGCAGGGCATCCAGCCAAACATTGAGCGTGCGCTTCAAAACCGCCTTGTAAAGCTCATCCTTGGATCGGAAATAATAGAGCAGGTTGGGCTTGGACATTTCCGCTTGCTGGGCGATCTGATCAAGCCTTGCGCCGCGCAAGCCGAAACGGGCAAATACGCTGAGGGCGGCA
>CAJBCQ010000188.1 GCA_903951595.1 uncultured Hyphomicrobiales bacterium
AATGTTTCCTATGACCCCACGCGCGAGCTTTATTCGGAAGTGAACGAAGCCTTCGCCAAGGTCTGGAAAGAAAAAACCGGTGACACGCTCACCGTCCAGCAATCCCATGGTGGCTCCGGCAAGCAGGCGCGCGCGGTGATTGACGGGCTGGAGGCGGATGTCGCCACACTCGCTTTGGCCTATGATATCGACGCCATCGCCAAGCAGGGTCTCATCGACCCCAAATGGCAGACGCGCTTGGCCAATAATTCGGCCCCCTATACCTCCACCATCGTGTTCCTTGTGCGCAAAGGTAACCCCAAGGGCATCAAGGATTGGAGCGACCTGACCAAGGAAGGTGTGCAGGTCATCACGCCTAACCCGAAAACCTCTGGCGGGGCGCGCTGGAACTATCTCGCCGCCTGGGGCTATGCGCTGAAGAACAATCTCGATCCCAAGGAATTCGTCGGTAAGCTTTACCGCAATGTGCCGGTGCTCGACAGCGGGGCGCGAGCTTCCACTGTCACCTTCACCGAACGCGGCGTGGGCGATGTTTTGCTCGCATGGGAAAACGAAGCCTATCTGGCGGTGAAGGATCTGGGGCCGGACAAGTTCGACATTGTGAACCCCTCCACCAGCATTCTGGCCGAACCCAGCGTTGCTGTGGTGGATAAGGTAGCCGAAAAGCGCGGCACCAAAGCGGTGGCCGAGGCATATCTCAAGTTCCTCTACACACCCGAGGGCCAGGAAATCGCAGCCAAGAACTTCTACCGCCCGCGAGATGCCGCGGTATCGGCCAAGTACAAGGACAAATTCCCCGAATTGGCCCTTTTCACCGTGGATGACGTTTTCGGCGGCTGGCAATCCGCCCAGGAAACGCATTTTGCGGAAGGCGGCTTGTTCGACCAGATTTACGGGAAGTAATCACAAGCATCGTCACCCCCGGGCTTGACCCGGGGGTCCTTTTCCCCTTCGCTGCCCGCTTGGCGTGGGTAAAGAATGGAATTGAATTATGAGCGAGACAGGTTTCAGGCTTTCGGTGTTCTTGGCCATTTTCGTGGTGGTCGCTTATGCGGAATTGCATGCGGCGCGGCGTCCGAAAGTCGGCGACTGGAAGCAGCGTTGGCGCATCAATCTCAGCATTCTTGTGCTGGATGTGGTGTTGGCGCGTCTCACTGTCGGTGCGGCGGCACTGTTCGCGGCCACCTATGCCAGCCAATTCAATCTCGGCCTGTTCAACCTCATCGGATTGCCCTTCTGGGCCAATGCCATTCTGGGCTTCATCCTTCTCGATTTCGCCATATATGTTCAGCATGTGGTCACGCATCGCGTGCCGTTGTTGTGGCGGTTGCATCAGGTGCATCACGCGGATGAGGATGTGGACCTGACCACGGGACTTCGCTTTCATCCGCTCGAAATCATCCTGTCGCTGGGCTACAAATCCGCCATCGTGTTGGCACTGGGCATTGATCCGTGGGTGGTGGTGCTGTTCGAAGCGGTGCTCAACGCTTCGGCTGTTTACACGCATGGCAATATCGGCTTGCCCGAAAGGCTCGACCTTTTCTTACGCAAGTTTTTCTGCACGCCCGACATGCACCGCGTGCATCATTCGGTGATCCGCGAAGAAACGGATTCCAATTATGGCTTCTTCCTGTCCGTCTGGGACCGGATGTTCGGCACGTATCGGCAGGAACCGGCTTTGGGCCAACAGGCTGTGGTGCTGGGCCTTCCTGAATATCAGAACCGCGCCACGCCTGATTTCTGGCAGCTTCTCACACTTCCGTTCAAGCGGCTGCCGCGTTGAGTCTTGCCACTGCCATAAGGGTCTGGCCCAAGCGCCGGCGCAAGGTGATACCCGGTTTCGGCATCACGCTGGGCCTCACGCTCACTTGGTTGTCGCTCATCGTGCTTATTCCGCTGGCGGGATTGTTTTTCCAAACTGCCAAGCTTGGGTTTGGCGGCTTTGTGGATGTGATTATGGAACCGCGCGTGATGGCGGCTTTGCAGCTCAGCTTCGGGCTGGCGCTGGCGGCGGGTGCGTTCAATCTGTTTGCGGGCTTCATCATCGCATGGGTGCTGGTGCGCTATGATTTTCCCGGCCGCCGTTTCGTGGATGCGCTGGTGGATATTCCCTTTGCGCTTCCAACGGCTGTTGCGGGCATCGCGCTTACCGCCATTTATGCGCCCAATGGCTGGATCGGCGCGCTGTTTGAGCCTTATGGCATTAAGATCGCTTTCACGCCCCTCGGTATTCTGATCGCTATGATCTTTATTGGCCTGCCCTTTGTGGTGCGGACTGTGGAGCCGGTGCTGGCGGATTTTGAAAAAGCTGCCGAGGAAGCTGCGGCTTGTTTGGGTGCCAGTCGCTGGCAGGCCTTCTACCGCGTCATTCTTCCGGCTGTGTTTCCCGCCGCCATCACGGGCTTTGCCATGTCGTTTGCGCGCGCGGTGGGTGAATATGGCTCGGTCATCTTCATTGCGGGCAATTTGCCGATGGTGTCGGAAATCGCACCCTTGCTCATCATCACGCGGTTGGAGGAGTTTGAGTATCCGCAAGCCTGCGCC
>CAJBCQ010000189.1 GCA_903951595.1 uncultured Hyphomicrobiales bacterium
ATCCTGCGCCATGCCCAGCGATGAAAGCCCCACAAAGGCAGACGAGCCGAGAAGGGCTGCGGTGATGTAAATTTCCTGCCGTAAAATGACGGGGCTTTCACCACCTAAAAGATCGCGGATGATGCCGCCGAAGGTGGCGGTGGCAACGCCCATGGCAATGGCGATTGCTGGGCTTACCCCTTGGGCCAATGCAATTTGCGCGCCTGTCACCGAAAATAGCGAAAGGCCTGCAGCGTCAAACCACAAAAGCAACCTTTCGCGAGATTGAGGAATGTGGGCCACAAAAAAGGTGAGGCAGGCGACCGTGATGCAGGTGAGCAGATATTCCGGCCGGTTCACCCAGAAAACAGGGTCAATGCCGAGAATGACATCGCGGATGGTGCCGCCGCCAATGCCGGTAACGCTGCCTAGCAGCGCAAAGCCGACAATATCCATTTCCTTGCGCGACGCGGTGAGCGCGCCAGTGACGGCGAAAACGCACAGGCCGAACCAGTCGAGGGCGAGAACGAGTGTTTGAAACATGAAATGGTACCCGCCTTCCCGCGACTCACAATCTTGAAGGCCAACATAGCCGGACTCATCGGACTTGACTCTGTCTCTCCATTCCTATAGAACAAAACAAGAACTCAAACCCAGAGGGCACCATGAGAGGTCCGGCGCACCCGCGCGCGGCAGAGGATGTTTCTGTCGCTGAAACCAGCCAAAGCGGCGTGGCGTTGATCGCCCGGCTGAAGGCGCGCATTGCCCGGATTACCGGGAGCGCGAGCCTTAAAGCCCCGGCGCAGCTATGGAATTTCGGCTTGCCCGAAATCGACGCGCATTTGGCTGATGGTAATTTAGGCATTGGCGCGGTGCATGAGGTGGCCCCTTTCTCTTGGCCCGACATGCCTGCTGCTATCGGCTTTGCCGCAAGCCTTGGCGTTCTGCGGCAGGAAAAGGCGCGAAAGCCCGTGCTGTGGCTGAGGCTGTGCGCTCAAACCCGCGAAATGGGCGAGCTTTATGGCGCGGGGCTGCATCAGCTGGGCCTTGCGCGGGGCCGTCTTTTGACCGCGCGGGTGAAAAAGCCGGGGGATCTTTTATGGGCGCTGGAAGACGCCTTGCGTTCAGGCGTGGCGAGCCTTGTGATTGCGGATGCGCCATCGGCGGCCAGTGATCTGACCATCTCGCGCCGCCTGCAATTGGCGGCGGCTGCAGGCCTGACGCCTGCGATTTTGCTGAGCCAAAAGCCCATGAAGGGCGGCACAGCCGGGGCCACGCGCTGGCAGGTGCGCGCGGCCCCATCCTTACCCCCGGTGGATGATTTGCTAGCCCCCGGCAATCCCGCCTGGGCGCTTTCCCTCACCCGCTGCCGGGGCGGCAAGCCCGGTGAATGGTCTGTGGAGTGGCATCATGCGACGCATCGTTTCTCTTTGGTTTCCCGACTTCGCGATCGAACGATTGCAGGCTTCGATGAAAAAAGCGGGGAAGGAATTTCCATCCCAACCCGGCCAGCCCTTCGCGCTATTGAGCGACGGGCCTGAAGGCTTGCGGCTTTTCGCCTGTGACGGCTTTGCACAAGCGCGCGGGCTGGAGGCAGGCCAGAAGCTGACGGATGCGCGCGCGGTGGCACCGGATCTGGCAACCTATATCCATGAGCCGGAAACCGATGCTGGTGCCCTTCTGGCGCTTGCACGCTGGGCAGAGCGTTTCAGCCCGTGGGTGGCCGAAGATGGCTGCGATGGGCTGCTTTTCGACATTGCCGGTGTGGCGCATTTGTTTGGCGGTGAGCCGATGCTGCTGGCTGATATGCGCCAGCGTTTTCGCGCGCTGGGTTTTACGGTGAAAACGGGTGTCGCACCCTTTATCGGGGCGGCTTTTGCGCTCGCGCGCTTTGGTGGTGACTTACCACAAAGCGATGATGTGCGCGCCAATCTGGCACCGCTTGGCGTGGCCGCTTTGCGTATCGGTGAAAAAGACATTGTGACGCTGCGGCGGTTGGGGCTCAAAACCATTGGCAGCCTTTATGAAATTCCACGCGAAAGCTTGGCACGCCGTTTCCGCGAGATCCGCGGCGGCAGTAGTGCCGATGTGTTGAAGCGGCTGGATGAAGCGTTGGGACTTGCCGACGAACCCCTATCACCTTTGCGCCCACTTGCCGCCTTCAGTGTGCGCCATGCGGTGGCAGACCCGATGCGTAGCCCCAATATGTTGGAGGAAGCGGCCAATGATCTCATCCATCGCTTGTGCCGCAAGCTTGCGCGCGCAGGGCGTGGGGCGATGCGGCTTTCCTTCGCGTTTTTCCGTGCAGATGGCACGCGCGCAGTGATCGGGCTTGGCATGAGCAGGCCTTCGCAAGACCCCTTGCACATGATGCGTCTTTTGCGCCCGAAGCTGGACATGCTGGATGCCGGCTTCGGCATTGATGGCATCCATCTGGAGGCAGAAGAAACGGGGCCAGCCGAAAGCGAGGAGCCGGGGTTCATGGAAGGGGTGGCACCCTTCCACCATGATTTTGATTTGGCAGCCCTTTCCGACCGGCTTTCCAACCGTGCCGCAGAAGCCGGGCTTGCACAATTGTCTGCTGTTTCCAGCCATATGCCGGAGCGGGCGGAAAGCTTCACCGCTTTTTCCGCCACCGCCACGCAAATGCAGGAGCGCGAGAATATCCGGCCTACGACCCTTCTTTCACATGCCGAGCCGATCAGCGTGATGGCATCGGTGCCGGATGGGCCGCCTTTGCGTTTCACCTGGCGGCGCATGGCGCATAAGGTGGCGCGTTGCGAAGGGCCGGAGCGTATCGAACCTGAATGGTGGCGTGAGCGGGAAGGAGCCACAGCGCGGCCGCGTGATTATTACATTGTGGAGGATGAGGAAGGCCGCCGCTTCTGGCTTTACCGCGAGGGGCTTTATGGTGAGGCACAGCAGCCTTGCCCGCAATGGTTCATGCACGGGCTTTTTGCCTGACGCAGTTTTGGTGTGAGTATGCGTGATGACGGCTTATGCCGAATTGCAGGCGGTGAGCAATTTTTCCTTCCTGCGCGGGGCATCGCATGCGGAAGAATTGGTGGCACAGGCGCATCAATTGGGGCTGAAGGCACTGGCGGTTACCGACCATAATTCACTGGCCGGGATTGTGCGTGCCCATGCAGCGGCCAAGGATGTGGGGCTGAAATTCATTCCCGGCGCAAGGCTTGATCTGGAAGAAGGCTTTTCGCTTTTATGCTGGCCGGAAACGCGGGAAGGCTATGGCCGGCTTTCAAGCCTGATTACAGAAGGTCAGCGCCGCGCGGCCAAGGGCAAGGCCATTTTGCGGCTTGTGGATCTGGAGGCGCATGCCAAGGAAAATCGCTTCGCGCTGCTGCCTCCGCATGACTGGCCGGGGGATGCATATGAGGCGCATCTGAAATCCCTCCTCGCGGTTTTGCCACGCCGGCCCTATCTGGCTGCAAGCCTGCTTTATGCCGGGCGCGACCGGGCAAGGCTGAACCGTTTGGACGGATTGGCGCGGCGTTACAAGACACCGCTTCTGGCCAGCAATGCGGTTCTCTATCACCACCCTGAGCGGCGCATTTTGCAGGATGTGCTGACTTGCATCCGCGAGAAATGCACGCTGGTAAAAGCCGGGTTCCGGCTGGAGGCCAATGCGGAGCGGCATTTGAAAACGCCGCAAGAAATGGCGCGGATTTTCGCCAACCACCCGGATGCGCTGCGCGCTACGCTGGAAGTGGCGGAGGCTTGCAGCTTTTCGCTGGATGAACTGCGTTATGAATATCCCGATGAGCCGGTGCCGGAAGGCGTGGACGCGCAGACGCATTTGGCAAATCTTACCCGCGATGGCGCCGCCGCGCGGTTTGCCCAAGGGGTGCCACCACGAGTGCAGGCGATGATCGACAAGGAGCTTGCGCTCATCGGCAAGCTTCAATACGCGCCCTATTTTTTGACCGTGCATGATATTGTGCGCTTTGCCCGTGGGCGTGGCATTTTGTGCCAGGGGCGCGGTTCGGCAGCCAATTCCGCCGTATGCTTCTGCCTTGGCATCACATCCGTGAACCCGGCGCAAGCCGATCTGTTGTTTGAACGCTTCATCTCTGAAGAACGTAAAGAGCCGCCTGATATTGATGTCGATTTCGAGCATGAGCGGCGTGAGGAAGTGATCCAATATCTTTATGAACGCTATGGCCGTGACCGGGCGGGGCTGGCGGGCACCGTCATCAGCTATCGTGGCCGCTCGGCCATGCGCGATGTGGGCAAAGCCATGGGGCTTTCAGAAGATGTGACCTCGACGCTTGCTGGTTTGGTGTGGGGCCAGATGGAGGAAAGCCTGACGCGGGAACGTATCCGGGAAAAGGGGCTTGATCCAGATGATCCGCATTTGCTGCGGGTGTTGAAACTGGCGGGCGACGTGACGGGGTTTCCGCGCCATCTGTCGCAGCATGTGGGCGGCTTTGTGCTGACGCGCAAGCCTTTGCGTGAAATGGTGCCCATTGGGAATGCCGCGATGGAGGCGCGCACTTTCATCGAATGGGACAAGGATGATATTGATACGCTGGGCATTCTGAAAGTGGATGTGCTGGCGCTTGGCATGCTGACTTGCATCCGTAAATCTTTCGAGATGATCGAGAGTTGGCATGGCATCCGCTATGATCTGGCCAGTGTGCCGCGCGAAGACCCGGCTGTTTATGACATGCTGTGCCGGGCTGACAGCATTGGCGTTTTTCAGGTGGAAAGCCGCGCGCAGATGAACATGCTGCCGCGCCTGAAGCCGCGCTGCTTTTATGATCTTGTTATTGAGGTTGCCATTGTGCGACCCGGCCCCATTCAAGGTGATATGGTGCATCCCTATTTGCGCCGCCGCAATGGGTTAGAACCAGAAGAATATCCCTCGCCTGACCCACGTTTCGGGCCAGCAGATGAGCTGAAGCGCATTTTGCACAAGACGCGCGGTGTGCCGCTGTTTCAAGAACAGGCCATGCGGATTGCGATGGTGGCGGCGGAGTTTACACCCGGTGAGCTGAATGAATTGCGTAAAGCCTTAGCCACCTTCCGCAACCGGGGAACAATTGAAAAATTGCAGGCCAAGATGGTGGATCGCATGTGTGCCCGTGGTTATGAGCGAGCCTTTGCTGAGCATTGTTTTTCGCAGATCAAGGGCTTTGGCGAATATGGCTTTCCTGAAAGCCATGCGGCGAGCTTTGCTTTGCTGGTTTATGTGTCGGCTTGGCTCAAATGCCATCATCCGGCGGTGTTTGCAGCCTGCTTGCTCAACTCGCAGCCGATGGGGTTTTATGCGCCGGCGCAGATTATTGGCGATGCGCGCGCGCATGGGGTGCATGTGGAAGCACCCGATGTGAATGTGAGCCAATGGGATTCCATTTTGGAAGCTGCACCCGATGGCGCACCCGGCATTCGTTTGGGGCTTCGTGAGGTGGATGGATTGCGCGAGGCCAATGCAGCCCTGCTTTCCTCCAAGCGGCCTTATCAACGCATTGCCGATATTGTGCGGCGTGCCGAGGTGCCGGTGGCGGCTTTGGAGAAGCTTGCCGCCGCTGATGCCTTCCGCTCCATGGGGCTTGATCGGCGTGCTGCCCTTTGGCAGGTAAAGGCCCTGGCGCAGACCAAGCCTTTACCCCTGTTTGCTGCTGCCGATATGGATGGCGAAGGCTTTGAACCTGAAGTGACATTGCCGCGCATGCCCGACAGCGAGCAGGTGGTGAATGATTATCAAACCTTGAAGCTTTCGCTCAAAGGCCATCCCATGCAGTTCCTGCGGGCCATGTGTGCTGATAAAGGCATCATTGCTTGCGGTGAGATGGCAGCGCGCAAGCACATGGCGCAGATTCAGATTGCAGGGTTGGTGCTGGTGCGCCAGCGGCCTGGCAGTGCCAAGGGGGTTGTGTTCATCACGCTGGAAGATGAAACGGGGGTTTGCAATGCGGTTGTGTGGCCGGATCGTTTGGAGGCTTTCCGGGCGGCGGTGATGGGTGGTAGGCTTTTGCAGATTGCTGGGCGCATTGAGCGGCATGAAGGGGTGACGCATCTGATCGCCAATCATATCACCGATCGCACGGGCTGGCTTGCCTTGTTGAGTGAGGAAGGCCAAGCACTTTCCACTCTGGCGCGGGCTGATGAGGTGAAGCGGCCTGGCCCTGCCGTGGCGCGCGCACCTGCGGCACGGCATCCGCGGAATGTGCGTGTGATACCCAAGTCACGCGATTTTCACTAATGGAAAGTTAAAATAGCGGCTCTTGCCAAGCAAAGCCCGATGCCGCTATTTCTGACCATCATGAAAATTCTCGTTACCGGCAAAAATGGACAGGTAGGATACGAACTACAGCGATCGCTTGCCGGGATGGGCGAGATTGTCGCGGTGGATTCATCCCAATGCGACTTGCGCCATGAGGATGCGTTACGGGATTTGGTGCGCCACACGCAGCCCAACATCATCATCAACCCCGCCGCCTTCACTGCCGTTGATTTGGCCGAAAGCCAGCCGGTTGAGGCGCATTTGATCAATGGGCTTGCACCTGCCATTTTGGCGCAGGAAGCACAGCGGCTTGATGCTTTGCTCATCCATTTCTCCACTGATTATGTTTTTGATGGCCAGAAATCTGAGCCCTATTTGGAAGATGACCCAACCGCGCCGCTGAATGTCTATGGTGCCTCAAAGCTGGCGGGGGAAAAAGCTGTTCGGCAACATAGTGACAAGCACTTCATCTTGCGTACCAGTTGGGTGATGGGTTTCCATGGTAAAAACTTTCTAAAAACCATCCTGCGTTTGGCATCTGAGCGGGAGGCTTTGGATATTGTGGCCGATCAGATCGGGGCGCCGACATCTGCTGCTGATCTTGCCGATCTGGTTGCGCGCTTGGTGGCCCAAGCGCAAGCAAGCCCGAACGCGGCTTATGGCACCTATCACGCCACCGCGCGCGGCCAAACAAATTGGCACGAAATTGCCTGCCACATCATCACGCGCGCGCAAGCCCAAGGCATACGCATGCGCCTTTGCGCGGATGCGGTTCGGCCTATCCGCAGTGCTGACTATCCAACACCCGCTACCCGCCCGCTGAACTCGCGGCTTGACTGCCGCAAGCTTTCAGACAGGATGGGCCTTCAGATGCCGGAATGGCGCGATGGCGTGGACTCCATTCTCGATCAGATCATTGGAAAATCATGATGACACAATATAAAGGCATCATTCTGGCAGGTGGCGCGGGAACGCGGCTGCATCCGGCAACGCTTGCTATCAGCAAGCAATTGCTGCCGGTTTTCGACAAGCCGATGATTTATTATCCGCTGACCACGCTGATGCTGGCTGGCATTCGGGAAATTCTGATCATCTCCACCCCGCAAGATACGCCCCAGTTCCAACGCCTATTGGGCGATGGCAGCCAATGGGGATTGAGCCTACAATATGCCGTGCAACCATCGCCTGACGGATTGGCGCAGGCCTTTATCATTGGTGCTGATTTCATCGGCAACAGCAGAACCGCACTTATTCTTGGCGACAATATTTTCTATGGCCATGATTTTGCTCAGTCCCTGAAATCTGCCATTGCCCGGCAAGCGGGTGCGCGTGTTTTTGCCTATCATGTGAACGACCCTGAGCGTTACGGCGTGGTTGAGTTTGATGCAGGCGGCAAGGCACTGTCTCTGGAAGAAAAGCCCGCCAAGCCAAAATCCAATTATGCGGTTACCGGCCTATACTTCTACGATCATCAAGTTGTGGATTTCGCCAAAAGCCTGAAGCCCTCCGCGCGCGGTGAACTGGAGATTACTGATCTCAACCGCCTATATCTGGAACGTGGCGCGCTGGATGTCGAGATTATGGGCCGTGGCTATGCGTGGCTTGACACCGGCACCCATGAAAGCCTGCTGGAGGCCAACCAATTCGTGGCTACGCTGGAAAATCGGCAGGGGCTGAAAATCGCCTGTCCGGAAGAAATCGCTTATCGAAATGGCTGGATTGATCGGGAACAATTACTTGAATTGGCCAAGCCCCTGCTCAAGGGTCGCTATGGCCAGTATCTTGTGGCGATCAGCGCGGAGAAGATTTTCTGATCGCGTGCCCAGAAGTTTGAAGCTTGCTAAAGGTCAAACTGGCGATCGGGGCGCGCAAAGCTGGAACCGGCACGGCTGCTCTTTTGTATAAGATTGCTAAGGTTATATGTTTTCTTATATACCATGAGCGCGGAGCAAATGGAGCTAGTGAGAAACTTGGCATCCCGGGAACCAGCCGAAGTTCGACGCGAGAAATTGATTGAAGCCACCATTGATGTGCTGGCACTTCGAGGCTATTCCAGCTTGACGGTGGGAGATGTTGCCAAGCTTACCTGCGTTTCGCATGGCAGTGTATTCGTGTATTTTCCGACCAAGGAAGATTTGCTCCGGGCGACGCTGACCTCTCTTGAATTTCGCTATAGCGCGAAGATGGCAACCGAATTAGCCAAGGCGCAGAACGATGCGCGCAAGATCATTTTGGCAATCATTGAAACCGATCTGTCGCCTGACCTGGCCACACCGCGGCTTGTACGCGCTTGGGCATCCTTTCGTTCGGAAGCGCGCGACATGTATGAGAGCATTGCCCTGGTCAATGATGACCGGAACTTCGAAGTGATGTGCCAAGCGTTCACGGTTCTTTCAAAATCGGGAGCGGAAATCCGGGCGCAACTTTTGCGGGCCACA
This sequence comes from uncultured Hyphomicrobiales bacterium, assembly GCA_903951595.1. Lineage (GTDB taxonomy): Bacteria > Pseudomonadota > Alphaproteobacteria > Rhizobiales > Aestuariivirgaceae > CABJBCQ01. The sequence goes on from CAJBCQ010000189.1 coordinate 8,662, forward strand.
TTAGATGGCCTGCTGCGTCAACTCCTGCTTGGCCGCACGGATCTTAAGGGCGCAAGACAGTTGGCCTTTGCGAGCCTGAGTGTGATTCTGCCCGAGCATTTCGGCCCGGATGTGGGCACGTGACGGGACGAGCGGAAGATTGACAGACAGGGCTGGCCGAGGCCGGATAGAGACATTAATTGAATCGCTTGAAACAACGCGAATTGCGACCCGACCCTGCCGGTGTGCATATGTAGCTGCCGGTACCAAATGCTTGAACCAAAACGATATTCCGCACCGGATTCGCCTGAACGCGCGGTTGTGCATTCGCGAACCAATCATAGGGCAGCATATTTGGCGCAAGTTCCGATGCAGCCTTGGTTTTGCTGGCCGCCGTTGCATCCCTATTTGGGTGCATGTCGGCCATAGCCAACCCAAGAAGAACAGCGATCGTTATCTGAAGTCTCATCGCCCTTGCCCCGCACCGCGTTTGGCTAGGGACGCAAGGTGCATCATGCTGGAATCAGCGTCAAGGCCAAACGAAGGCACGATCTGGCAGCGTTCGGCTGGCTGTTGGGCTGGGCGGAAACTTGCGATTCTTTACGACTAATCTTCCGGTTGTATGACGCGGCCACTGATCCGCCAGTTTGGTTTACCAAAGCCATCAGGCCAATCGTAAACCTCTGGGAAGTTGAAATAGACGACGCCGACCAAGTTCGGGAACTCGCGACTAGATTGTCGTACTGCTTTTTCCCAATTTTCGACATAGGCCGCGCTACCGCTATAGCCCAATTCTGCCACCACAATCGGCTTACCAAAGGTATCAGCAAGCTTATATTTCGGCGCCAAGACCTCGGCAAAGCTGCGGTCATGATTGTATTTAGCAAGATCCCAGCTTTGCAGGCCAAAGACGCTGAGGCCAACCAAGTCCACATAGGCATCACCTGGATAAAAAGACTGCATGTTTTGGCTGCCTATGGGCGACCACATGAAGCGGATGTTGGGTGCTGATTTACGGCACAAGTCCACGACATGACGATAAGCATTGATATAGTCGCGCGGGATCCAATCAGACCAGATGAACCGGCTGATCTTTGAATCCATTTCATGCGCCCAACGCAGGGTGATTGGGCTTTTCAACTGGCCCAAGACGCCGCAGATCGCGTTGACGTTGGGATCGTAGCTGCCATCTGCGATGGACTGGCGCAAAGCGGCGACGCTGTTGCGTTCACCGTGGTTCCATGTCCAAGGCTCGAGCGTGACAAGAAGTGCGCGGTTGCGAGCAAAGGCATAGTCATCCGCATCGAAGAGAGAGAAGATGTCGACATCTTCCCACGGCAGAAAGACGTGCTCAATGCTGACGCCGTTTGAATCAATAAAGTCGCTAAAGGGATCGTAGACGCCATATGGCAGCGGCCCCGGCGGTACTTCCACATTCGAGGTCACCATAGCCACACTTGCCGCAACGCCAAAACAAGCTGCAAGCAAGGTCATCCTGCTCATCATCTTAAGGATTTGCATAACCAGTTTCCCCCTTGATTGTTGCCAAGTCGGTCGTTGTAGAAATCCAGATGGGCGCTATGAACCGAGCCCGCACCATCGTTTTGTCAAAGGCTTGCCCGGCACCGGACACAACAAATTCAGAACGGGTGAGCGCAAAGGGTGCGCCATAGGTTAGGGAGTGAACGCCCTCGGCACCACGCTGGGTTAATGCCAGAAGCAAAAAGCTGCACACTATGCCAACGGTGCCAAACTGTAGCCACATCGCGCGTCTGATCTTGGCAGTGTTTGCGTTTTCACGAAGTTGCCAGAATACCGCGATGACAACGATGGCGGTGTAAAGCAGGCTGTTAAAAGCCGACAACAGGTAAAACCCCGGAGCATTGCTGGCCTGCACAACCAAGATCGGCAGCGTGCAGCCGAGCATGAGCACGGCATAGACAAAGATCACCCGGTTGGGCAATGGGGTGGCAATGGCTGATTTCGGCGTGATGCTAAACTCAACAAAGTCGCCCTTCAGCCTGTCTACCACCGCCATCACACAGCCCCACGCGACCCACGGCCATTGCACCAGTAAGAATAGCGCCTTTTCCCAACTGATCACGCGGGCATCCATGGGCCGGAAAAAGCCGTCTTGCTTCATCATCATGGCAAACAGCAGAATGACAACAACAGTGGGGACCGAATGTGCCAAGAACGCAGGATAGGTTACATCGGCAAATCGCACATCAAACACCAACGCCGCAATCGGCAGGGCATAGATCAGCGCGCCTGTGAGAGCGACCATGGGATAAAGCACCTGACAGAACACAAACTGGAACCTAAGCCGCCACGGCAGACGGGCCAAACATTGCGGAGTATATGTCAAGAGCAGTGCGACAAGGCTGCGTGACCACTGAAATTCTTGGGTGATCATGTCGGTTAGTGTCTCAGGACCGTTGCCGTAAGCAATGGCGTTCATCGCATGCACACCGCGCCAACCACCAGCGTTCATCAGCATTGAGGTTGAATGATCCTCGGCCAGCTCCGGCCCTACCCCGCCAATATCGCGCAAGGCTTGCGTGCGTAGGATGTAGTGTGAGCCGATGCACATTGGCGCTAAGGCACCTGTGTAACCTGCTTGAAACACGCCGTGAAAAGCGGCTTCGGATTCCATTCTTGCACGGGTGGACCAGCTTTTGGACGCATTGCGTGAGCAGATGCTGGGCGCGCTGACATAGCCTACCGCAGGGTCGGCAAAGGGGCGCAACGCTTCGGTTAAATATCCCGGTTGCGGAACATGGTCTGCATCCATTTGTGCGACAATGTCGTAAGCATCATAACCCCAGCGATCATAGAAATATGCCAAGTTGCCCTCTTTGCAGCCCGCGCGGCGGGGCCAAGAAGTGCGGTGATAAGCTTTTATCCCCTTGCGAGTGGATATGCGTACACCATGCGCCTTGCACCAGGCCTTGGTGACATCTGAAGGGTCTTCATCCGCAAGCCAGGTGTCGTGCGGGTAATCTTGTGCCAGCATCGCCAGCAGGGTGCCTTGCAGTAACTCTAGCGGCTCTGACGGCGTCTTCGTCACGATCATAGCGACGCGATATTGACCCGGTTTCGCAACAGGCGCGATGGAGCGTTTGGCATTGAGAAAGATAATTACGAAATACAGCTGCAGAAAATAGATCCAGCCGAGCAATAGTGTTGAAAGCGCAAAGCCTGGGAGATTGGATACATGTTCAGGACGCAGCCACCACTGCCAGAACCACATGGCTGTGAGCGCCCAAAACACGGTCAATCCGAAATAGCGAAGCCAAGCGCCATATCCCAGAACAGGTTGCAGCAGAGTATGATCAAGCTGCCTCTGCATCGCCAGCCACCTTATGGCCAAACCACGGCGCTGCATGGCCGATGATTGTTTCAGTATCCGAAACTTTTGTGCGGAAGCCCAAAAGCTGCGAGGCAAGACTTGGATCTGCTACCAGAATGGGCGGGTCACCCGCCCGGCGCGGCATCCTGTTCAAGGCAAGGCTCTTGCCCGTGACACGTTCAACGGCGGCAGCCACCTCAAGGACCGATACACCCTGCCCGCTTCCCAGGTTAACTGTTAATCCCGCGCTGCCCTGCAGCAATTGAGACAGTGCCATGACATGAGCGCGCGCTAGATCATCCACATGGATGTAATCGCGCACGCAGGTGCCATCGGGTGTTTCATAATCAGCACCATAGACATCCAACGCTGGTCGCAAGCCCGCCGCCGCCATCAAGGCCAGTGGGATGAGGTGTGTCTCTGGCTGGTGTCTTTCGCCAAGCTTGCCATCTGGATCGGCACCAGCGGCATTGAAGTAGCGCAGGATCGCCGGACGCAAACCATAGGCTGCGGCATGATCAGCGAGCATCCATTCGCACACCAACTTCGTGCGGCCATAGGGATTGATGGGCTGCTGGGCTGCTGTTTCCGCGATTGGCACAAGCGCCTTTAGCCCATAGGTGGCGCAACTGGACGAAAAAACCAGTGGCGGCATAACGTCTTGTTGACGCAACACAGCCAACAGGGCGAGAAGTCCGCCAATATTGTTGTCATAATACTTGGCAGGATCTACCATCGACTCGTGAACATAGGCAGAGCCTGCGAAGTGCATTACTGCGGATATGTTATAGGTATCCATCACCCGCGCCAGCGCAACGCGGTCTCTTATGTCTGCAATGACGCCAGGGCCCCATTGCACCGCGTCGGCATGGCCTGTGGATAGATTGTCCAACACCACCGGCAAAAAACCTGCCTGTGCGAGTGCCTTGCAGGCGTGCGAACCGATGAATCCAGCACCGCCCGTGACGAGAATGGCTGGGCGCTCTGTCATGACGCGGCCTGCAAGCTGTCTAGGTTCAATTCATCGGCAAAATGCGAGATCATGTGATCAAGCCCCTCTTCCAAGGTTATAACAGGTTGCCAGTTCAATAAGGCCATGGCGCGCGAAATGTCGGGGCAACGCTGACGCGGATCATCCTGAGGTATATTTCTAAAGACCAGCTGTGAGGGCGAGTTCGTCTTGGCCAGCACAAGATGCGCCAATTCAAGAATCGTGAATTGGCTTGGATTGCCTAAGTTCACCGGCCCCTTGCAATCAGCATTCGAGCTCATGAGACGCATCAACCCATCCATCAGATCATCCACGTAGCAGAAGGATCGTGTCTGTTGGCCGCTGCCATAAATCGTAATGTCCTGATGCAGCAAAGCCTGCATCACGAAGTTTGAGACTACCCGACCATCATGCGGGTCCATGCGGAGGCCGTAGGTGTTAAAGATGCGCGCGATGCGAGTCTCAACACCGTATTGTGCGGCATATTCAAAAAACAAAGTCTCGGCCGCTCGCTTGCCCTCGTCATAGCAGGCGCGTGGACCATAGCAGTTGACCGTTCCCCAATAGCTTTCGGGCTGCGGTGAGACCTCTGGATCGCCATAGACTTCCGAGGTAGACGCCTGCAAGATCCGCGCGCCTTTTTGGCGGGCCAAATCCAAGAGATTGCGCGCCCCGTCGATCGAGGTGCGAAACGCTTGCAACGGATTGGCTTGATATTTTGACGGTGATGCCGGACAGGCCAAGTTGTAAATGGCATGGACGGGGCCTGGAATTTCGATTGGGTTGACAACGTCATGCTCGATGAAGCTAAAACGGTTGGTCGCCATTAAATGCGCCACATTCTGCGGTCGTCCGGTGGAAAGGTTGTCAACGCAGATCACTTTGTGACCCTCGCCGATCAATCGTGTGCACAGATGCGATCCCAGAAATCCCGCGCCGCCGGTTACGATGACGACCATGGCCTTGGGTCGGCCCGCCAAATGCGGTTCACTATGCGCCATGTTAGAGAGTGGAAACTTCAGATGCGACAAAGCATTCCTATTTCGTAAACTGCTACATCAGCTTTAGACAAGCAGCGGCTGATGTCCGGCAGTATGTTGACCGAAGAACAGAACCCTCGCGACATTTCAACTGCGTGCCAGGTCAATAAATAGCGAGTGATTTATATTTAAGAGAAATCTTAAGAGTTACTACTGATCTGAATTAGTGTGAGCGAATAAAATAGATCCACTTTACAAGGCATATTTAGAAATTGGCAAAGGTGGTTGGGTTTGCGCATGCAATTTCATCTAAAGAGTTGCGGTCTTGTGAAGCCCGACAGTTGCGAGTTTGCGAAGTGAAAGACCAAATGAAAGTCGATTTCACATGTTTGTTTTCGATTCATATTCGGAATATGCGCTCATGCGCGCGGGTTCGAAGGTTTCGAAGGACAAATCTTCAAGTCGGGTTCCTGCTTAGATGGTGCCGTCAGCAAAGAAGATATGCCGATCACCGCCAAAGAAGCCTGAGCGGCCCATGCCTAGGTTAAGAGCGATACACCAAGGCATGTCGCAGGTTCCAAGGTTAGAGAGGTAAAGCAGCTACGGTCGAACCGCTTGCAAAGCGTCCACAGATTGACGGCTTGCGCGCTTTGGCAATGATCGGTGTTCTTTATGTACATTTCTGGGACAAGATGCCCGTTACAGAGCATCTGCGGGTCACACTGTTCTTCGTTATATCGGGGTTCTTGATTACCCATATTCTCATGACTGCAAAGGCGCGCGGCGGTGTGATTGTCGTGACGAACTTCTATATCAGACGCGCCTTACGCTTATTTCCAGTTCTCATGGTTTGCTTTGCCGCAGCTTGGACACTCGATGCTGACGGATTTCGCAGCAGCGCAGCTTGGCACTTCCTGCCTACATCTAATATTTACTTCGCTCTCCAGAGGCAGTGGTCGCCTTGGGTCATGAGCCATCTTTGGAGCTTAAACCTGCTTGAGCAGTTCTATCTGACTTGGCCTTTGGTTATTCTATGGCTGCCCGAAAAAATGATTTATGCGGTCATACTATTAGGCTTTGCTGCTCTGATTTTTGTGCACACTCATGCGGAATTCTTGGGGTTAGATGGCTGGTGGCTGTTATTGTTACTTTCATTTGACCCTATACTAACAGGGGCCTTGGCCTATCTGCTGCAACGCCGCCAAGCGGTTCGGGAATTTATCACGAGCCGCTGGGCCATCATTCTGGCGCTGTCGGTGCTTGCATCGCCCCTGCTGCTAAAGGATGCGTTTGGCCATTCGGACATTTACCGGTTTCTAGCCCAACCTTCATTGGCTGTTCTGGTGGTTGGGGCTTATCATGGCTATCCTGGCCCTGTTGGTTGGTTGCTGCAATCACCAGCCGCGCAGTTTCTTTCCATGATTTCTTATGGCGTTTATGTCTATCATATGATGGTATGGTATATCGTAGCAGAGGCCTTTCCAGCGCTTTATGTTCCGGGGCCGGTGACATTTATTTTGATCAGCACGGTAACAATCGCCATTGCAACTTTGTCATGGTACTGCGTGGAAGCTCCTTTAAATCGCTTCAAACAAGCTTTTCCAATACGCCGGGCGGATTGAGGTTTTTCTAAGGCCAGGGTGCCGAAGCCTACTGCTACTGGCAGCATCATTTGCGCCGAACTGAGTTTCCGCCAGCGATGATCTTGTTGATCAGGGCCGCTACCGCCTTGTGCATTTCGGCATCGCTGCCGTTTTCGGCCGCATTCGCATGAGCCTCGGCTGCATCTTTCAGTATTCCAACAATTTCATGCTCTGGCAGGATATTTCTATCGTTAAGTGCCAACAGCAGCGACTCGCAGATTGCAAGCGCTGCCATGCCGGCTACGTCCGGAACATCAGACATGTTTTTACCTTTCAGTTTAAGAAATTGGTGCCAATCTTATTATCACATACAATCCGCGCAGATTGATACTTGGATTAACATACTACCTTCGCTTATAAGCGAAATATGTAAGGGTA
>CAJBCQ010000190.1 GCA_903951595.1 uncultured Hyphomicrobiales bacterium
CGAGCCGCAATATGTCGAGCCGCAATATGTTGCCCCGCAGCCGCAACATGTAGCCCCGCAGCCGCGGCCTCAGCCCATTCTGAACGAGCGGTTCCTTGCCCGCTTCTCGGTCGTGCTGGAAAGGCCGGAACCGCAACCGGCCGTCTATCAAGCCCCCGCCGCGGCTGTTTACGCGCCAGATCCTGTTTATGCGCCGGTTTCGGAAGTGATGCCTGCTGGGCTGGATCATTATGCCCACCGCGCGACGGCCTATTATGTCGAAATCCGCTGCCAGCACTTAAACCAGCAGCAGGCCCAGCAATTCTGGCAATCCATCGCCACCGAACACGCCGCTCTGCTGGAACGCGAAAGCCCCTCAGCCGTTGAATCGGCCCTGGCGATGGCCAGCACCCAAGCCGATCAGATGGCCTGCACCAGTCAAACGGCGGCTTTTGTGCAGCAGGCTTTTCAAGGCTGGTAAGTATTCACCCCGATAACCTATCGAATACTGCAATTATCAATTCATAAACCCTACAGTTTATCCGATTGTTTGCCAGTAAAGCTCCCGTAAAGGATGTATTTCATAAGGTATAGTTTACCTTGTGACTTGAGGCGATTTTAACGCGCATTGGCTATTTTGTTTCGTGACGGGGAAGCAAATGTCCACATCAGATGGACGCTCCCCACAGGGACAAGGCAGGGGTCAAATGCGTAATCAGGCAGTGGCGGAAATCCGCCCGGAGATGAAAATTTCTGGGGAAAGGCAAGAACTGAAGCATCGGTACATCGAGTCGCTCACGCTCATCGAGCGTCTGCACCGTCGGCTTCTGGATGTGGTGAAAGATGAATTCGAACGTGCGGGTGATCCGGATGTGAACGCCGTCCAGGCGCTGCTTCTGTTCCACATCGGCGATGCGGAGCTGACGGCGGGTGAACTGAAAACCCGCGGCCATTATCAGGGCTCAAACGTCTCCTATAACCTCAAAAAGCTCGTGGAAGCTGGTTATGTGCATCATGAGCGTTCCAACGCCGACAAGCGTTCCGTGCGTGTGAGCCTGACGCCACGCGGCCAGGACATCCGAGCCAAGGTGGACCAGCTCTATAACCGCCAGCTTTCTTCCATCGCCGAAGTGGTGGGCTTGAATACGGATGAATTCGACCGTTTGAACAAGTCGCTGGCGCGTCTGGAACGCTTCTGGACGGACCAGATCCTCTATCGGCTTTGAGAATCGCTTTACAATCTCCCTCGACCAAAAGGGCCTCCGGTTTACCGGGGGCCTTTTTGCTTTCGGCATATTCTTGCCTGATTTTCCCGCCATACACCCCGCCAAGCCGTGCCGGGGCATTGATTTTTGCCATTTTTGGCACAAAACACGTGCAATCGGCCGCTCGCCTGACTGCATTTTTGACGCACGCTTTCCTGCTTGATAACCCGGCGCGAATGGGCGATTTGATAGCCTGAAAACCGCAGGCGCATCTACCGGAACGCGCGAGAGGACTTTGAGACATGTTCGAGAACGGCAACGGCAAGGGCATCATGGCACTCAACCGGCGCAGGCTACTGCTCGGTTTGGCGGGCCTTGCCTTGGCAATTGCCATTCCTGGCCCGGCGCGCGCCGAAAAGCGCGAAGAAGGCACCATCATCACCAATTTCAACCGTCCAAAATCCACCGCCACCACGGAAACCAAGGTTGTCACGGAAGCCGCTGATGCGGTGCCCATGCTGTCCACGGCCAGCCCGAAGGCGATGCAAGACGCAATTGCGCGTTATGAAACCATCGAAACCTTGGGCGGCTGGGAAGAAATCAGCACCAAGCGCGAAATGCGTAAAGGCGGCAGCGGCGCACTGGTGGAAACCTTACGCAAGCGACTTGCCATCGAAGGCTATCTGGCCGACACCGAAGTAACGGGTGAAAAATTCGATGACGCGGTGCAGGACGCAGTCGTTGAGTTCCAGCGCAGCCACGGTTTGAAGGTGACCGGCCGCGTGGACGGCCCAACGGTTGCTGAATTGAATGTGCCGGTGACCGATCGCCTGAAGCAGATGCGCGCCAATCTGCCGCGTGTCGAGCTTTACGCACAAGGCCTGTTCGGCCGCTACATCACCGTCAACATCCCGGCAACGCAGCTGGAAGCGGTGAATTTTGACGGTAAGGTGTTCTCCCGCCACAACATCATCGTCGGCAAGCCCGACCGCCCATCGCCCATCGTGGCGGCGGCCCTTTCGGACATCAATTTCAATCCCTATTGGAACGCGCCTGTCTCCATCGTGGAACGCGACATCATTCCGGCGATGCTGAAAGACAAGAACACGCTCCAGAAAATGGAAATGAAGGTGTTCGACGGCTATGGCGGCCCGGAAATTGACCCATCCAAGATCGACTGGGCCAATACGCCTGCCGATCGCTATTTCTTCCGTCAGGAACCGGGCGAAAAGAACGCCATGGCCACCGTGAAGATCAATTTCCCAAGCCCCTTCGGCGTCTACATGCATGACACGCCAACCAAGCAGCTTTTCAACGAAAAGCTTCGCTTTGAAAGTTCAGGCTGTGTGCGCGTGGAGCAAGTGCATGTGCTGGTAGACTGGATCCTGAATAAGCAGGATGGCTGGGACATGAAGCGCATCGAGGAAGTTTCCGAGAAGGTTGAGCGCGTTGATGTGAAGGTGAACATTCCGCCGCAACTGCGCTGGGTTTATCTCACCGCTTGGGCGCTTCCCGGCGGGCAGGTGAATTTCCGCCCCGATATTTATGAACTCGATGGCAGCGGCTTCATCACCGGCCAGCCGACACCCGTGGGCGAATTGGCCGCCGATGGCCGCCGCTGGCTTGATGTGATGCCGCCAGCCCCCGTGCAGGGCGCGCAAGCGGTTTTGCCGGTTTCCAATGAAGATGCACCCTTGGAGCCTTCTCGGCCCAACTGACCTGCGGCAATTCATCCGCTGACGGAATGGGTGCTGTCGTCGTACCCAGACAGGTGAAAAAACCTTACGGTCTGGGATGCTCTGCATGTTCGACTATGAAACCCGCTTGCGCCAAAGCCTTTCGCAATTGAAGGCGGAAGGCCGCTATCGCGAATTTGCGGATCTGAAACGCATTCGCGGCGAAATGCCCGAAGCCATTTTCCACGCAACAGACGGCAGCGAACGCCGGGTGACAGTGTGGTGTTCCAATGATTATCTGGGCATGGGCCAACACCCCCAAGTGCTCGCCGCCATGCATAAGGCGCTGGATGAAACAGGAGCCGGATCCGGCGGCACGCGCAACATCGCCGGCACCAGCCGTTTCCATGTGGAACTGGAGGGCGAACTTGCCCGCCTGCATGGCAAGGACCGCGCGCTGCTTTTCAATTCCGGCTACATGGCCAATGAGGCCGCACTTTCCGCGCTGGGCCGCCTGCTTGCCGGTTGCGTGATTTTCTCCGACGAGCTGAACCACGCTTCCATGATCGAAGGCATTCAACACAGCCGCTGTGAAAAGCAGATTTTCAAACACAATGATGTGGCTGACCTTGAGCGCAAATTGCGAATGGTGGACCCTGCGCGCCCCAAGATCATCGCCTTTGAAAGCGTGTATTCGATGGATGGCGATGTGGCCCCCATCGCCGAATTTTGCGCGCTGGCCAAGCAATATGGCGCGTTGACCTATCTGGACGAAGTGCATGCCGTGGGCATGTATGGCACAACGGGCGGCGGCATTGCCGAGCGCGATGGTGTGGCACATCAGGTTGATATGATCGAGGGCACACTCGCCAAGGCCTTTGGCCTGATGGGCGGCTATATCGCTGGTTCTGATGCGCTGGTGGACGCGGTGCGCTCCTTCGCACCGGGTGTCATCTTCACAACGTCGCTGGCGCCAGTGCTGGCGGCGGGTGCCGTTGCCAGCGTGCGCCACCTGATGGCGAGTGATGCTGAACGCCGCCTGCAACAACACCACGCGCATCTGCTGAAACAATCCCTGCACGCGCGCGGGCTGCCCGTGGTGATGAGCCAAACCCACATCGTCCCCGTCATCGTCGGCTGCGCCACCCGCTGCAAAGCCCTCACCGACGCGCTGCTGGCCGAGCATGACATCTACGTCCAGCCGATCAATTACCCCACCGTACCACGCGGCACCGAACGCATCAGACTAACCCCCGGCCCAGCCCACAGCCCAGAACGCATCGCCAAACTGGTAGACGCGCTGGATCGGTTGTGGGGCAGGCTGGAGTTGAGTAGGGCGGCCTAGTTTCCCTCTCCAAAAGCTCTCCGTTGCGTTATCTTGGCTCATGTGAGAACTTGAGATTGCAGAGGGATTAATATGCAATTCACCGGGTTCAGGGATGAGGTAAGCTTTAGTTTTGGCCGCGACAAAGCGGCGGATATTGTTGATTTGGGGCTGGAAGAAGCATCCATGAAGGACGCTTGGATAGAAAAGTTTAGCCCGCTCGAAGATGTGAAGCGGATCGCTGAAAAGTTTGATTTGATGACCATTTGCCACTTTAAGGCAAATATTGTCGCTGAGTTGAGCGACAATTCCTTTAAGCCACGAGCCTAAATGTGAGCGTTAGGCTTTGGACACGAGACGAAGTCGAACTGGCGATTGCGCTCTATTGCGTTACGCCGTTTGGGCGATTTCACTCCCGTAATCCTGAGATCATCGAACTTGCACAACGGCTAGACCGCACGCCCTCATCCATAGCCATGAAGCTTTCGAACCTTGCGGCGTTGGATAGCTCTTTGCCGCAAAAGGGCATGGCGAATTTTAGCAAGCTGGATAAGGAAGTTTGGCACGACTTCTTTGCACAGCCATTGCTGTTGGAGCCAAACGAAGAGGCCTTTTTTGGTTTTGCAGAAGAACAAGCCATCTTCGATCATGGCGGCAGATCCGGCGAAGATCGCCAAGGCATTGCAACGATCCGCACGGGGCAGGGCTTCTTCCGCCAGACTGTATTGACAGCATACCGCAACAAATGTGCGGTTACAGGTGTAACGAATTCAGAGCTTTTAGTTGCCAGTCACATTGTGCCCTGGGCGCGAGATAAATCGCCACGGCTTGATCCCACGAATGGGATTTGTCTAAACGCTTTTTACGACAAAGCGTTTGATCGTGGGCTGATCACCTTCGATACTGATTTCCGCCTGATCGCCTCAACGAAGTTGACGCCGCATACGAGAGAGCATGTCGACAAATATGTGGGGCAAACCCTATCCATGCCGGAGCGGTTTCTACCCTCGCAGCAGCATCTGGATTACCATAGGAATTCTGTCTTTGTTCCCTAGTGACTGATTTTCGAAGCCCCCGCCGCTTTTCCCCCCTCCCATGCCGCTTGACGATAGGCTTCCCCCGGCACCTGGGCTTATGACAAATTGAGCGAATCCGTGTACTGGCACACATCTGGCTGAGAAAAGGTGAAATCATGGCGACCAAGGCGAAGAAGGCAGTCAAGTCCGTGAAGAAGGTTGCCAAGAAGGTTGCCAAGAAGGCTGCCA
>CAJBCQ010000191.1 GCA_903951595.1 uncultured Hyphomicrobiales bacterium
AATATGACAAGGTGGCTTCGATCGAAATGATCGAGGCGGTGGGGGAAAGTCACTGGCCGTCCTATTTCCGCACCATTCATGATCGGCTGAAACCTGGTGGGCTTGCGGCCGTGCAGGCCATCACCATTGCCGAACCGTTTTTTGCCGATTATCGCCGCAAGGTGGATTTCATCCAGCGTTACATTTTCCCCGGCGGCATGTTGCTTACCCCTGCCACCATTGCCGAACAGGCCGAAAAGGCAGGGCTGAAGCTTGCAGGGGTGGAAACCTTCGCGGACGGCTATGCGCGAACCTTGCAAATCTGGCGACAACGGTTTGAGGCTGCTTGGCCGCAGATTGCCAAGCTGGGCTTTGATGAACGTTTCCGGCGGATGTGGCGCTATTATCTGTGCTATTGCGAAGCGGGATTTGCCGAGCGCACGATAGATGTTGGCATCTACCGCATCCAAAAGCCACTTTAGCATAGAAAAGCGCAAGTGACATGTCCTTGTCCCGCTTCCAGGAAATGTTCTCGATTGTGATCCGGCCAGGCACGGGTGGGCCTGGCGCACTCCAGCGCACGCTGGAAAGCCTAGCCGCGCAATCCTACAGAAACTTCGAAATCATTGTGGTTGGCGGGCAGGAGGCGGACGGGTGGCGGGATGATTTTGCCTCCGCGCGCGGGCTATTTGGCCAAGCCGGACTTGCGATGGCTGAACTGCTGCAGGGCCAAAGTTCAATCTGGCGCGGCGATTATTTGATGCTGGTTGATGCAGGCGACAGATTTGCCGCCGATGCATTGGACAAGATAAATGCCGCGATCCATGGGCAGGCGGGCCAGATATTGCCAGATTTCATTATTTTCGATCATAGGCTTCGAGATGGTGAAATTCGTCATTTACCCGGCTGGGATCCTGATCTGTTTCAACAACATGATTATGTGTTGCGCGCCTTTGCGGTCTGGCGGGGCTTGTTTGAAAGATTCCCGGTTCAAGCAGATAAGCTTGATCCATGGCTGAGCGGGCTCACCCAAGTCGATGCTCATGTGGTTCATATACCACAAGTCCTCATGGAGCTGGATGCGGAAAAAGCGCCCGTGCGCCCGCTGATGACACCCCTAACAACCACACCTGCCGTCTCCATCATCATTCCGAACAAAAACAGCGTTGAGCTGTTGGCTTCCTGCACCGCGTTCCTCAACCAGATGGCGTCGCCTTTCGAGCTTATCCTTGTGGACAATGGCAGTGATGATCCGGCCGTATGGCGTCTGTATGACGAGCTGAAATCAAAATACGGTGCCAAAGTTCTCCATTTCAATGCACCCTTCAACTATTCAACCATGATGAATATGGGCGTGGGTGCCGCTCAGCATGAGCTGTTGTTGTTTCTCAACAATGATGTGGTCATTGAGGATGCGCGCAGCATCGCCATTGCGCTCGATTATGCGGCAAGGCCAGAAGTTGGCATTGTTGGCAGCGTGCTTCGTTATCCTGATGGCAGCGTGCAGCATGCCGGCATGGTCGTGCGCCAGCGGCCGGATGGTAGTCGGCGTTTTGTGCATGTTCTGGCCCATGAAATCCACGATGAGCGCGGGCATATCGGCGCGCTCACCGCGCCGCGCAATTGGCAGGCCGTTACGGGGGCCTTCCATGTCTTGCGGAAATCAGCATTTCTAGCCGCCGGCCAGTTTGATGAGGTCTATCTGCCGATTGAAAATAATGATGTGGACCTGTGCCTGCAATTGAGAAAGCGCGGGCTTCGGGTTGTGTGCTTGCCGCTTGAAGGCATTACCCATGCCGAGAGCAAAACCCGCCGTCACATGGACCCGGAGCAAGTCCGTCCCGTCAAGCTTGCCAGCCTGCAAGTGATGAACAAGCGCTGGCCCGAGGCTCTCGCGTCCGATCCATATGAAAATCCAGAATTGCGCTCCTTGATCCCGGCCAAGCCAAAAGCGCAGCAAGCACGTCAAAAGGCGAATTTCAAAACGCGGCTGAAAAGACTTCCAGCCAAAATCGTCCACCGCTTCGGCATGCTTGTGAGCCTAAGGTCCGATCGAGCCGCAGCCTTGCTGGCGCCCCAAAGGCCCAATTCCAGTCTGGCGCTCAAACCGGGCCTCAGCATTATTGGCTTTCTTACGTCGGAGACCGGGCTTGGCGAGGCGGCGCGCCAGATGTCCTATGCCTGCGATAGCGGCCGGGTCGCGGCAAGTCTTGTCGATAGACCGCTTGAACAACACGGCAATGAGCCCGCTTTCACCACGCTGTGTCAGCCAATTGCCGACCG